>JAZRKL010000140.1:0-35669 GCA_045646265.1 Faecousia sp. | reverse complement strand
CCCTCGGCGATGGCAGTCTTGCCCACACCAGGCTCCCCCACCAGAGCAGGATTGTTCTTATTTTTCCGGCTGAGAATGCCGATCACCGCATCGATTTCCTGATCCCGCCCCACTACCTGCTCCATATTCACTGCCTTTTGGATCAGATCCTCACTGAATTGTTCTATCAGTTTCGTCGAAACCGCCTCCTTATTCTTTTTCAGCGGTGCTTCGTATTCCTGCCGATGATGATCGAGGGTCAGTGTAAACAGATCATTGGCATCCACCTGCAGATATTCCAGCATCCGCCCTGCTGTGGAAGGTACGCACCGCAAAAGCCCCAGCAAAATATGTTTCTTTTCAATTTTTCCGCAGCCCTGCAACCGGGCTTCATTGGCAGCGCACCGCAGTACCCCCTTGGCTCTGCCGGTAAAGCTCTGATATAGGGGCATATCACAACTTCCATAGCCCATTACCCGGCAGGCCGCTCCCTCCAACGCCACGGGATACAGCCCCATCCCGGCCAGCAGCACCGCATACCGGTCCGATCCTTCCGAAACCGCCAGGAGCAAATGTGCGCTTCCCACATAACTGTGTCCCAACCGCTTGGCATGATTCACGGCACTGTGGATCAGCCGTCCGGATTCTTCCGATAAACGCATTCTTTCACCCCCGTCGAAAGAGTATCGACCTGGAAAATAAAAATAATACCCAGTTCGAAAAAAAGCATTGCTTTTTCCAAAATCCGTGTTAGAATATTCTTGTGCTGTGACAAGATCACAGAGTATTACTAATTTGGAGGGAAAATCATGGCTTACAAGATTACTGATGCTTGCGTCAAGTGTGGCGCTTGTGCTGACAACTGCCCCGTTGAGGCTATCTCTGAGGGTGACGAGAAGTACGTCATCGATGCTGATGTTTGCGTCAGCTGCGGCGCTTGTGCTGACAACTGCCCTGTCGAGGCTATTGAGGAAGAATAATCTTCTACATCCGTAGTCGGCCTGTGCCGTCGGACCACTCCGACCGCACAGGTCGATTTTTTCTAAGGAGGAATCCCATGGAGCTGCTGCATGGCAAGTATACGCTGCATCTTCCGGAAGGTGCGTTTCCCCTCAGTACCGATTCCATGGTGCTGGCAGACTTTGTGCGGCTTGGTCGTGACGCGTCTGTTCTGGACCTGGGGGCGGGCTGCGGCACGCTGGGACTTCTGCTTTGTTCCAAAGATGAACACTGCCGTGTAACCGGCATCGAATTGGACCAGATTGCCCATGAGGCCGCTCTGGATAACATCAACCGTAATCATCTTACGGAGCGGATGGAGAGTATATGTGCCGATCTGCGTACTGTGCCGCAGTTGATCCCACCCGGCAGTTTTTCCGTATGCGTTTCCAATCCGCCTTATTTTACCGGAGGGCCAGCCAGCAGGTCGCTGCCCATCGCCCGCAGCGAAGGCCAGTGTTCTCTGGACGATCTGTTCCGCAGCGCCTCCTGGGCTGTCAAATACGGCGGTGATTTTTTCCTGGTTCACAAACCGGAAAGGCTCTGCGAAATCTGTGTCACTGCTGCCCGCTATCAAATGGAAGCTAAGCGGCTGTGTCTTGTGCGGCACAAGGCAGCTGATGATGTAAATTTGATCCTGATGCAATGCCGCAAAGGCGCCAGACCCGGGCTTATCTGGGAATCTCTGAATCTGTACGAAGCTGACGGTACACCCACCGGGCGTTACCGTGAAATATATCACCTATAGGAGGCTGACCATGGCCGGAATGTTGTATTTGGTACCCACCCCCATCGGCAATCTGGGAGACATCTCTATCCGCTGCAAGGAAACTCTGGAACAGGCGGATTTCATTGCCGCAGAGGATACCCGTGTGACCATGAAGCTGCTCAATCATCTGAGCATTAAAAAAAGCCTTGTCAGCTACTTTGAGCATAACAAGGCCGCGAAAGGTAATGTAATTTTGGACCGCATCCTTGCGGGAGAGACCTGCGCGTTGGTATCCGATGCCGGAAGTCCCGCCATTTCCGACCCCGGCGAGGATCTGGTAAAGCAGTGCGCGGAAGCCGGTATTACCGTTTGCGCCATTCCCGGCCCCTGTGCTGTGATCACAGCGCTGAGCATTTCCGGTCAATCCACCGGCAGATTCTGTTTTGAGGGTTTCCTGTCCACCGCCAAGAAAAGCCGCCGGGAGCATCTGGAAGCTCTGGCGGAGGAAACCAGGACCATGATCTTCTATGAAGCACCCCACAAGCTTCTGTCCACACTGGAAGATATGGCAAATGTATTCGGTCCGGACCGGGCCATCAGCCTATGCCGGGAGCTGACCAAGCTCCACGAAGAAGTGGTCCGCACCACATTGGCTGATGCCATCGCCAAATACACGGAGCAGCCGCCCAGAGGAGAATTTGTGCTTGTGGTGGCCGGTGCCGCTGTGAAAGAAAAAGAAGAAGTGACGGCAGAAGATGCCGCTGCCCATGTAGCGAAACTGATGGAGCAGGGACTCAGCCGCAAGGACGCCATCAAGCAAACGGCAAAGGAACTGAATTTGCCCAAAAATGTGGTATATGATGCCGCTTTGAATTTACCATAAACAATGCCGCCGCACCGAAGTGCGGCGGCATATTATTAATGACGGGAAATATTCTTTACGCAATCACTGCAGATATTCTTGCCTTTGTAGCTTACCAAACCGTGATTCGAGCCGCAGAACAAGCAAGCAGGTTCATACTTCTGCAGAACGATTTTGTCACCATCCAGATAGATCTCAAGGGGATCCCGTTCCTCAATATCCAATGTACGGCGCAGCTCAATCGGCAGCACGATTCTCCCCAATTCATCGACTTTACGAACGATTCCTGTTGCCTTCATATTGACCGCTTCCTTTCCGTTTTGAGGCATTATCGCCTTATAATTATTATAATTTGAATTACTTTCTCTGTCAAACATTATTTCAAATGTAATCGATTTTTGTCGTATTTGCATAGGCAAGAAATGGAATTCTCGGCATATTGTACATCAGGGGATGGTGATACAATGGTCATGAGTTGGATATACACCGGTATTTTGGCGATTTCTTTAACTTCTGCGTTTATTTTGGGTACAGGCGCCGAAATCGCAGCAGCAGTGCCGGCAGGCGCTCAAGCCGGTGTGACCCTGGCCCTGTCCATGGCAGGCTCTATTTGCCTGTGGACAGGCGCGGGAAAGCTGATGGAGCACATTGGTCTGACGCAGCAGCTTTCCAAACTCTTTCGGCCTATACTGTATAGGCTGTTCCCTTCCGCCAAAACAGACAGCGCTCTGCGCTCCAGCCTCAGCACCAATATCTGTGCCAATCTGTTGGGATTGGGGAATGCCGCCACGCCAATGGGGATTCTCAGCGTCAGACGGATGATCCGCAGTGACCGTCCCCATGACGCAACAGACGAGATGTGCAGGCTGATCGTCTTGAACACTGCGTCCATCCAGTTGATCCCGGCCAATGTGGCTGCGGTACGGGTCAGCCTCGGATGTCAAACACCCTTTGACATTCTGCCCGCCGTGTGGCTGACAAGCCTGTGCAGCGCAGGATTGGGGGTTACAGCAGCATGTCTTCTGGGAAAGGTATGGCGGCATGACTGATTATATCGTTCCGCTGCTGCTGTTTCTTATTTGTGCCGTCGCTCTGGGCAAAAAGGAAAATGCCTATGATATTATGCTTTCGGGGGCCAAGGACGGGCTGCAGATCCTGCTTTCCATTGTTCCCACGCTGATCCTTCTGCTGACGGCAGTGACCATGCTGCGCAGCTCCGGTGCCATTGACCTGATCAGCAGATTCTTTGCACCGGTTATGAACTTTCTGGGAATTCCGCCGGAAACCGCCATGCTGGTATTAATCCGGCCCATCAGCGGCAGTGCCGCTTTGGCTGTCGGAGCAGAGCTGATGGCTGCCCACGGAGTCGATTCGTTGATTGGCAGAACCGCAGCTATTATGCTGGGTTCCACCGAAACCACTTTTTATACCATCAGCGTCTATTTCGGCGCCGCCGGGATCAAAAAGACCCGCTATACCGTTCCGGCCGCGCTGTTTGCAGACTTTGTGGGATTCTTTATGGCTTCCCTGTCCGCGCGGTTGTTCTTCCTGTAAATGTCAAAGTGCATAAAACCGGCTGCCACATTTTCTGTGGGCAGCCGGGATTTTCGTGAATTTCTAATTATTGACAACAAGTATTGTTCTATGATATGATTTAGTTGACAAATACAAAAGGAGGCTTGCGTTATGTTAAAGCGTTTTGTATCGTTTACGCTCCTTGGAGCTATGATTCTATTACTGAGTACAGGCTGCAATACCGAAAACCCCGGTGTGGAAACCACCCTGCCCACAGAAGTCACCACCGAACCTACTCAGGCAACCGTACCACCTACCACAACACCACCGCCCACCACCCTTCCTCCCGAAACTACAGCGCCCCCTGCACCGAAGGAATTTCCTATGGGTACTACGGGCACAAGAACAGGCGGCGCGCTTCGCTCCCTCACGCTGGATATGAAAATCCATTGCGAAACATATCCCTTTGGGGAAAATGTGCTGCTGTGCCAGCCTGTCGAAGGCCGATACCAAATTGTTTCCTTGAAAGATGGCAGTGTGCTGGCAAAGAATTACAAGGCCAGTCCGGCAAACTCTGTCACTGTCACAGATGATCAGATCATATACTATTCCCTCACCGCCAAAAAAATCTTTTTCCTCGACAGGAATCTTGATGTGGTTAAATCGGTAGCTGTGTCCGCCAGCGCTGATGTATCCGATATGGTGTTCTCTCAGGACGGCACCAAGGCCTACTTCACGGACTACCACAGCATTGTTGAGTTGAACATTGAGACCGGCGAAGAGCGGGTGATCCCCGTATATGGCCCCTCGATCTGGGCCTTGAGCGGTCTGTATTTTGACGACACGATTTTGCGCTATTGGGGCAAAGAAGACGGCAACGATTACTATGCCTTTGTCAATTTAGCTACCGGCGGTTATCTGGGAAAAGACAACAACATGACCGGATTGCAGGTTTGGGATAACAACTATTATCTGTCCCGTGGATATCGTGGCACCGTAGAACGATTAGTCGTGCAGGATGGGTCTTACAAATACATGATACCGAAAGATCACGGAAAGACGAGCTGTTATTCAACGGTCTTGCCCCAGTTGAACAGCTTCTTCACCTTAAGCTATGACTACGAAAAAACAGAAGTGGTACTGGATCTGTATGACCTGGTCACCAAACAACGCACCGCTTCCTTAACGGTGGATCTACGGGGAGAGTTTGGATCTTCCGCAAAGGTATTTGTGGATCCTTCCGGAGAGTACATTTGGATGAGCATGAAGGTGGGCAACCAATACAACAGCTACGACATGATCCTCTACCGCTGGGATTACCGTGCCAATGCCATAGAGGATGCCGCTGTCTACGGCTACGGCGGATAATTCTCCCCGGCAACGATCCCACAATTGGGATAAAACACATACGAAGGAGGATCGAGATATGTTGAAACGTTTTGTATCATTGACGCTCCTTGTAGCAATGATTCTATCGCTGAGTGCAGGCTGCAATACCGTCAGCAACAATACGATAACCACCCCGCCCACAGAAGTCACCTCCGAACCTACTCAGGCAACCGTACCACCCACCACCGCGCCGCCACCGGTTACCCTTCCCCCGGAAACCACCGCGCCCCCTGCGCCAAAGGAATTTCCCATGGGCATCACAGGTGCAAGAACCGGCGGTGCCCTGCGTTCCTGCACGGTGTATACAGAACTGGTCTGTAAAGTATATCCATTTGGCAAAAATGTTCTGCTGTGCTATCCACAGCAAGGCCGCTACTATATCGTTTCACTGCAGGACGGCAGCGTGCTGGCAAGTATGACAGATGCAAATTGGGCCCACACCGTCACTGTCACAGATGATCAGATCATTTATTATTCGCTCAGTGCGCGTCAAATCACTTTTCTTGACATGAATCTTCAGGTACTCAAACGGGTGGATGTTTCCGTCAGCGATAATGTATCAGATATGAAATTCTCTCAGGATGGCACCAAGGCTTACTACCGCTTAGACTACCACAACATTGGCGAGCTGAATATTGAGACCGGTGAAGAGCGGGTCATCCCCGTTTACGGTCCCGAGATACATTCTCTAAGCGGGCTCCATTTTGAAGACACAGTAATATCTTATTGGGGCAAGAATTGGGACAAATGGCTTGGGGAAAGCTATTGTGCCTTCGTCAACGTGAAAACAGGTGCTTACCTGGGAATGGATAACTGTATTACCAGATTCCGATCCTGGGATAATGGCTACTATCTGTGCCGCGCCCAGTATGGCAGCATCATAGAGCAGCGGATCGTACACGATGGTGCTTACACATATGTGACACCGAAAGATCACGGAAAACGGATCCGGGATTGCTGGGTGTTACCGCAGTTGAACAGCTTCTTCACACTAAGCGGCGACACCGAGAAGGCTGAATTGATTCTGGATCTGTACGACCTGAACACCAAGCGGCGCACAGCTTCCATAACTGCACCTGTAAGACTCGAATTTGAAACCGTCAGTGGATTATTCTCTGATCCTTCCGGAGAGTACATATGGCTGATTTTACGGTCCGGCACCTACCCTAACTATCAAATGATTTTGTACCGTTGGGATTTCCGTGCCAATGCCATAGAGGATACCGCTGTCTACGGTTACGGAGGATAGTCAAGAAACAAAAAACTGCCGCAGCCAGATGGCTGCGGCAGTGTTCATTTAAGGATTATTCCTCGTCTTCGTCCTCGTCGTCCAGAGAGAACTCCAGAGTTTCGCCACACTCGGGGCAGATGATGCTGCCTTCTTCCAGGGTCTCCTCATCAAAATTGATGATGCTGCCGCAGGCGCACTCTACTTCATAGATCGTGGTGTCGGGATCGCCGAAATCAAAGCCTTCGTCCATGTCTTCGTCTTCCTCGTCGAAGTCATAGTCGTCATCATCGTCGTCCCAATCCTCGTCATCTTCTTCATCCAGGATGAAGTCTTCGATGGCATCCAGATCCTCTTCGATCTCATCCAGCTCGTCGGAAATGGCGATGGTGGTTTCCTCAACATCAGAAAGACGGCGGGTAACATCGCCCATCAGATCTACGATGGCGGCGATCATCTTGCCCTCGGCCTTCTCGGTGTCCAGATTCAGACCATCCATCAGGCCTTTCAGGTAAGCGGCCTTTTCAGAAATCGTCATAATAATACTCCTTAATTACTTAGAGCGGCCCAGATATTCACCGGTACGGGTGTCGATCTGGATCTTATCGCCCTCATTGATGAACAGAGGCACCTTAACTTCAGCGCCGGTCTCAACGGTAGCGGGCTTGGTACCGTTGGTAGCGGTGTTGCCGGCAAAGCCAGGCTCGGTCTCAGTAACCACCAGGTCAACAAAGTTGGGAACTTCAACGCCGAAGACCTTGCCCTTGTAGCTCATGATGGTGCAGATATCGTTTTCCTTAACGAACTTGAAGCTGTCGTCCAGAACGCTGCCGTCGATGGGCTCCAGCTCGTAGGTTTCCTGGTCCATGAAGTAGTACAGAGAACCGTCGTTGTAAGAGTACTCCATCTTCTTTCTCTCAATGAAAGCAGTGGGGAACTTGGCAGAGGGGTTCAGAGAAGTTTCGGTCACGCCGCCGGTGATGACGTTCTTCATCTTAACGCGAACGAAAGCAGCACCCTTACCGGGCTTGACATGCTGGAACTCGATGACCTGCATAACCTTGCCGTCCAGTTCGAAGGTGATGCCGTTGCGAATATCGCCTGCAGAAATCATAATTTATTTCCTCCTAGATTGTCCCTTATTCAGGGGTTGATTTTTTTACAAAACTTTAGCGCATATATTCTAACCGAAATGCCTCGCAAATGCAAGGGGAAATCTGAAAAATTTTACACAATAATGAGATTTTTGGGGCTGTGAGTAATATTTTCTACGCCGTCTTCCTTGAAAACCACCACATCTTCGATGCGAACACCGAATTTGCCGGGCAGATAGATGCCGGGCTCCGCAGACGCGACGGAATTGACGGGCATTCCCTGGTCGTTGGCACCGTTGGGGCTGGGACTTTCATGGACCTCCAGACCCAGGCTGTGGCCGTAGCCGTGGCCGAAGTAGGGGCCATAGCCGGCATCGGTAATGACCTTCCGGGCAGCGCCGTCGATATCCTTGCCGGGCACACCGGCCTTGGATGCGGCGATACCGGCCTTCTGTGCTTCCAGAACGGTGTTGTATACCTTCTCCATTTCCTCGGTAGCATATCCCACTGCCACGGTACGGGTCATATCGGCGCAGTAACCCCGGTACAAAGCGCCGAAGTCCATGGTAATGAAATCGCCTTCCTGAATGACACGCTCACCGGCAACACCGTGGGGCAAGCTGGTATTGGGGCCGGAAACCACAATGGGATCAAAGCTCAGACCCTGGCCGCCGTTCTTGTACAGGCAGTAGATCAGCTCCGCCTGCAGCTCCAGCTCGGTCATGCCCACCTTGATACGGGTGATGACCTCAGAAAATGCCTTGTCGGTAATATCCTGGGCCTTGCGCATCAGCTCCAGCTCCCATTCTTCCTTGACACCACGGAAGCCGTTGATTTTCTTGGTAAAGGGTACCAGCGCCGCATCCAGATTTTTTTCATAGTGGGTGTATTCTGCCACAGTCAGATAGTTTTCTTCAAAGCCCAGCTTGGTGACACCGAAATCGGCAATGGCATCGTTCAGGCGCTTGATGTAGTTATTATCCCGGTTGATTTCCAGAACTTCATAGCCCTGAATGCCGTTCTGGGCAGATTCAATATAGCGGCTGTCGGTGAAATAGCGGCATCCGCCTCTGGTCACGATAGCAGCACCCTCGGCGATGTCAAACTCAGCGCTGTAATGGCGGCTGTAGCGGCTGGTCAGCAGCAGGCCGTCTACCTCATCTCCCAGCAGGGACATAAATTTTTCCATATTCTTCATAGCTTAATTCTCCTTTTTTTTGCTGCAAAGATAAATGGCAGTTCCAGCACATGCCGTGCCTTCAGCCAGAAATTATGATTGTGGATAGCTTTTACCAAAATGGATTTTACGCCAACGCCATTAGCGCCCAGAGTATCTGTGAAAATCTGATCGCCAACCAACGCGCACTGCTCCGGCCGCATGTCGAACAGCTCCAAGCACTCACGGATGCCTTTGGAAAAGGGTTTCTTCGCGTGGGTAATAAAGGGAATCCCATATTTCCGGCAGAAGATCTTGACCCGGTCCTTTTTGCTGTTGGACACCACGCACAGCTTCACACCCATGCGCACCATGCACCGCAGCCAGATTTCCATATCCGCTGTGGGGACATTGGTGGTATAGGGCACAATGGTATTGTCGAAGTCCAGCATCAGCAGTTCAATACCCCTCTGCTGTAAAAAAGCCGGTGTCAGATCGGTCGGGCTGTCTGTTATGACGGTAGGCAGCGGACTAAACGGCATAATTTCACCCTTGCTTTCATAGAGTATGGATAGATTATAACACGAGGGGCGGTGTTTGTCCATGGGAATATCTCGATATCTTGCCATGACAGCGGCAGAAATGGCGGCATTTTCCCTTCCGAAAACCGTTTTACCAGCCTATATGGCCTGTCACTTTTCCCCTTATGCCACGGGTCTTTCCAATATTCCGGCGCAGCTGCCAAAGGGCAGTATGCTGATGGTCAATGACCGAACACCCTTTCATGGTCATGATCCGCAGCAGATCCTTCTGCAGCTTCAGGAAGCCTATGAGCAACTGCGTTTTGAAAGCGTACTGTTGGATTTTGAACGGCCGGAGTCCGTTGAGTACAACAAACTCTGCCGGGTGCTGATGGAGCAGCTTCCCTGCCCCGTGGGCATTTCTGCGCCGTACACAGAAGGTTTGGATTGTCCTGTTTTTCTCCCACCGACACCGATGGATCAGCCGCTTTCCGATTACATATCCCCATGGAAGGGTCGGGAGATCTGGCTGGACATCGCGCCGGAAGCGGCCTGTATTACCGTAACGGAAAGGGGCAGCAGCTACTCCCCTGTTCCCTTTTCACCGCCGCCGGAGAATGCTTTTACCGACGAAGCGCTGCATTGTAAGTATCGGGCAGAGGCCCAGGAAGCTTTGATCCGCTTTCATCTGTGGAGAGATCCGCAGCAGGTGGAACAGCTTATCGACCATGCCCAAAACCTGGGGATTTCCAAATGTATTGGGCTATTTCAGGAGCTTTATTGCGGTAAATGATCGTTTAGCGGCCTAACGGCCAAATGCAAAATGCATAATGCATAATGCAAAATTGTGGTATTTGCTGACGCAAATGATTTAAATAGTCGGCGAAGCCGACACCTTAATTTTGAATTTTGCATTTTGAATTTTGCATTGCGCAGCATTACTGCTGCGCTAAACGATCATTTAGCGCAGTAGTCTCTGCGCATACAAACGATCATGGATATCTCTAAACACAAAAAAGCACCCTGTCGGTGACAGGGTGCTTTGCGCATTAACAAGATGAGGGATATTAATAGAACTTTCTCTTGTTCTTACGGGCAGCCTCGGACTTCTGCTTACGCTTCAAGCTGGGGCTGACATAATGCTCGCGCTTCTTAACTTCAGCGATAACGCCCTCCTTGGCGCAGCTACGCTTAAAGCGACGCAGAGCGCTCTCCAGAGATTCGTTCTCCTTTACGCGAATTTCAGACATGGTTTTCCCTCCCTCCGATGGCATCCGGCTGTTTCCAGGATGCGTTCAGGGCCTATCATTAGGCTAGAGTATTATAATCTGTGTTAGCCCAATTGTCAAGCATGAATTCGGTGAATTTCACCGCATTGCGGAAAAATCCCCCAAAATTACTTCACGATCAGGTTGACCAGCTTGTTTTTGACCACGATGGTCTTGCGGATCTCGCCGGGAGTCTTGGCAAGGAAGGCCGCGATCTTGTCGTTGGCCAGTACATTGGCTACAACCGTATCATTATCCAAATCCGCATCCATCACTACAGTGCCGCGCATCTTGCCATTGACCTGCACGGCGATGGTGACCTCCTGATCCTTGCACTTCGCCTCGTCGTACATGGGCCAGGGTTCATAGGCGATGGTGTTGTCATGGCCCAGGGTCTGCCAGATTTCTTCGCCCACATGGGGGATGATGCAGGAGATCATCTTAATGAAGCCCTCAGCATACTCTCTGGGGCAGGTGCCGTTCTTATAGACTTCGTTGACGAAGACCATCATCTGAGCGATGGCGGTGTTGAAGCCCAGCGCTTCAAAGTCGGAGGTGACCTTCTTGACGGTCTGGTGATAAACCTTGGTCAGCTTTCCGTCGTCGGTATCGGTGATATTTTCAGCCTCGGTGAAGAAGTTCCAGACACGGTTGATGAACTTCTTTGCACCCTTGACACCGTCAGAAGACCAGGGCTTGGAAAACTCCAGCGGGCCAATGAACATTTCGTACAGGCGCAGGGTATCGGCGCCATACTCACGGACGATGTCGGAGGGATTCACCACAAATTCAGGGAAACGCTTGCCCATCTTGATACCGTTCTCGCCCAGGATCATGCCCTGATGGACCAGCTTCTTGAAGGGTTCCTTGACAGGAGACAGGCCGTTATCGTACAGGAAACGGTTCCAGATACGGGAGTAGATCAGATGGCCGACGGCATGCTCGGGGCCGCCGATGTACAGGTCAACGGGCATCCAGTGCTCCAGCAGCTTCTGGTCGCAGAATTCCTTATCGTTGTTGGGGTCGATATAGCGCATGTAGTACCAGGAAGAACCGGCAGATCCGGGCATGGTAGAGGTTTCCCGCAGGCCCTTGATGCCATTTGCGTCGTAGTGCTTCCACTCCTCTGCATTTTCCAGAGGTGCCTTGCCGCCGCGGCCCTTGTAGTCTTCCAGAACAGGCAGCACCAGAGGCAGTTCCTCGTCGGGCAGAAAATGGGTCTTCCCGTCCTCGGTGTAGACACAGGGAACAGGCTCGCCCCAGTAGCGCTGACGGGCAAAGATCCACTCACGGAAGTGGTAGTTATTCTTCTTCCGGGCAACGCCCATGGCTTCCAGCTTGGCGGTGATGGCTTCCTTGGCTTCCTCCACGGTCAGACCGGTGAATTCCTCGGAATTGACGAGCTTGCAGCCCTTGCCCAGATAGTCCTGCTTTTCAAAGGCGCACTCGCTGACATCTCTGCCCTCGATGACCTGGATCATGGGAATATTGTGAGCAACAGCGTACTCGAAGTCACGCTGGTCGTGGCTGGGAACCGCCATAACGGCGCCGGTGCCGTAGTTACCCAGAACGAAGTCGCCGATGAACACAGGCACTTCCTTACCGTTGACGGGGTTGATGGCATAGACACCCTTGAGGGGGCAGCCGGTCTTGGTTTTGGAAGCGTCAGTACGGTCAATTTCGCTCTTCTTAGCGGCTTCGGCAATGTAAGCCTTGACCTCGTCGATATTCTCAACTCTATCCAACAGGGACTCGGTGATCTTGCCGTCGGGAGCCAAAACCATGAAGGTAATGCCGTAGATGGTTTCGATACAGGTGGTATAGATGGAGAAGCTGCCACCGCCAACCAGCTTGAAATCCACCTCCACACCGGTGGACTTGCCGATCCAGTTACGCTGGATCTCCTTGGTGGATTCGGGCCAATCGATCTCGTCCAGGCCTTCCAGCAGCTTTTCGGCAAAGGCAGGCTGGTCAATGACCCACTGCATCATCATCTTCTTTACCACAGGGAAACCGCCACGCTCGGACTTGCCGGGGTTGACTTCATCGTTGGCAAGCACAGTGCCCAGCTCTTCGCACCAGTTGACAGGCATTTCAATGCGCTTGGCATAGCCTGCTTCCCACAGCTTCTTAAAGATCCACTGGGTCCACTTGTAGAACTCGGGGTCAGAAGTTGCCAGCACCTTAGACCAGTCATAGTCAAAGCCCAGCTCCTTCAGCTGACCGGAGAAGGTCTCGATGTTCTTCTGGGTAAAGCCGTTGGGATGGTTGCCGGTATCCACCGCGTACTGCTCAGCGGGTAGACCGAAGGAGTCGTAACCCATGGGGTGCAGCACGTTGAAGCCCTGCATGCGCTTCATGCGGGACATGATATCGGTAGCGGTATAGCCTTCGGGATGGCCGGCATGCAGACCCACGCCGCTGGGGTACGGGAACATATCCAGCACGTAGTACTTAGGCTTGGAGAAATCCCACACATCGGTAGCAAAGGTCTTGTTTTCTTCCCAATACTTGTGCCATTTCTTCTCAATGGCAGAAAAATCATAGTTTGGCATGATACTCACCTCTTTGTTAGTCGGGCAGCAGGATATCCTGCAGATTTACCTGCTCAGCATCGGCCCAGAGCCGTTCCAGATCATAGAATTTCCGGGCCTCGTCAGTAAAGACATGGATCACCACACTGCCGTAGTCCAGCAGTTCCCAGGAGTTGCCTCTGTGCCCTTCCCGGCCCAGCATCGGCTCGCCCAGCTGATCCATGGAATACTCCGCGTAGTCGCACAGGGTCTTGACATGGGTGTTGGAGGTGCCGGTGCAGATCAGAAAATAATCGGCAAGGCTGCTGACCTTATCGATCTTCAGCAGTTTGATATCCATACCCTTCTTCTCGTCCAGTGCTTTGGTTACGGTAAGTGCTACTTCTTTCGCGCTTCTCATAGTATCTTCCTTTCAGCGATTAATCTCTAAATAAGACAGGGCATCCAAAGATTCCGGAGAAATCTCCTTCCCCTGCTCGGTAAGCATCGCAAGGGTCATACGGAGTCCCAGCTCCAGTGCCTGTGTAATGTCTGTGTAAGCCAACCGGCGGAGCTTCTCCACCCCCGGGAAATCCCGGTTCGGCTCCATATAGTCTGCCACATAGATGATCTTTTCCAGCAGATTCATATCCGCTTTTCCGGTGGTATGACAGCGAATGGCATCCACAACCGCCTGGTTTTCTCCAAAAATCCGCTCAGCCACAAGGCTGCCGGTGAGTGCATGGAGGGTTTTGGGATTCTTGGTAGAAAAATCATCCAGTATCGTATCATAGCTGCGGCACAATGTCAATTGCAACGGGCCGTCCAGGGCCTTGGTAACATCGTGCAGCAGCGCCGCCCGGGCCGCGTCGGTTTCGTTGACACCGTAAAGCCTTGCCAGTTCCACGGCAGTTTCCCGACAGCCAAGGACATGCTTGACACGGTTCGGCTTTAAAAGGCTGATGACCACCTGCTCCAGCTTTTCTTCCGGCAAATGCTTGTAATCCTCGCCGGTGCCGTAAAGTCCGTTCCCGTAAATAAATTCTTCCACTTTTGGGGGAATAAATTCCGACGCGCAACGAAATACCAGCATTCTCCGAAGCTGTGTAGAGGAAATGTTCGTAACGGGATTATCCAACAGAACAACCTCGCCGCCCATAGCTTCAATGTTTTCTTTTGCCTGCTTCGCTTCTTCACCGTCACGGCAGAACACTGCCAGTGCAGCATCCTGCAGAATCTTTTCAGGTTCCCGCCAATCGGGAAAGCTGGGCAGCATATCGTCGCCCAACAGAAGGTACAGCTTTGCGTCCGGGTACATAGCACGAACCTGCGCAACGGTATCGACGGTGTAGCTTGGGCCTTCCCTTTGCAGAGAAATGTCCGAAGCTTCCACACCGCAGTTTGGCGTCAAGCCAAGGCGCACCATTTCCAGCCGTTGCCACGGCAAGGCAGACCCTTCCGGCAGTTGCTTATGGGGCGCAATTCTATCCGGGATCATCAGAACGCTGTCCAGCCGCAAGGCCTCACGGGCATACTGCGCCCCGCGAAAATGCCCCACATGTACTGGATTAAAGGTACCGCCGTAAATACCGATCCGCTCCATAAGACACGCCTCCTGTCCCGGATATTATTATTGTTATTTCTGCTCTTTGCGGAGCTGACGCTCCCGATCCCGCTCGATGGCCTTCTCAATGGCCTGCTGGCGGAAATATTCATTGCGCTGCTGCCGCTGCTGCTTTGCAGCCTCCCGACGGGCCTTTGCGCCCTTACGGACAGGGTTGGATTTTGCCACAGAAATGGCCTTACGCTTTGCGCGGCCTGTCTGATTGCGCTGCTCCTGCAGCTTTTCACTAAAGCGGTAGATCACAAATTTGGTACCGATAACAGCTACACCGTCAGCACCGGTAGCCTCGCAAATGGCATCACTGGCTTCCCGTGGAGAAAGCAGAGCGCCTTCCAAAACCTTACCCTTTACCAGTTCTCTGGCGACGAGCTGATTCTCCACATCCGCGATCAGCGTATCTGTAATGCCGCTCTTGCCGACGATCAGGGTGGTATCCAGATTGGTCGCCTGGCTGCGCAGTTCCGCCCGCTCTTTACTTGTCAGCATAACCTGCCTCCTTCAACTTTTCATAGAAAACTTTCAATGCATTGCCCCGGTGGGATACTTCGTTTTTGTCCTCGGGGGCCATTTCTGCCGTAGACATCCCGGCAGGGGGATAATAGAAAATGGGATCGTAGCCGAAGCCGTTTTCGCCGCGAGGTTCTCTCAGCAGCTCGCCGTGGATCTCACCACGGGCCTGGATGGTCTGACCTTCCGGGGTGACCATGGTGATGACGCATACGAACTGGGCCTGGCGCTGACCGTCGGGCACATGCTCCGTATTTTTCAGCAGAAGCTGCAGCCGTCCCCAATCATCCAGAGATTCGTCAAAGCCGTAACGGGCAGAATAGATACCCGGTTCACCGTTCAGTGCGTCCACAGCAATGCCGGAATCATCAGCCAGCGCAGGCAGGCCGGTGGCCTTCATCACTGCCTCTGCCTTCAGAAAAGAGTTTTCCTCGAAGGTAGTGCCGGTTTCTTCCACATCGATGTCCACACCCAATTCACTCTGGAGCACCAGATCAAAGCCGAATTTCTCGGTAATTTTACTGATCTCCACCAATTTGTGCTTATTCTTACTTGCCAATACAACTTTCATAAACATACTCCTCTGTATAGGGCAACTTCGTCGCCAAATGCAAAATTGTGGTATGTGCTTCGCACATGATTTTATTTATAGGGCGGTGGCCGCCCGACAGGAAGCGGATCCTTCGACTCGCTGCGCATTCGCAGCGGTATGATTGCCCCCGGCAATCATGATATTGGAAGATTCGCTGCGCTCTGCAACACGCTCAGGATGACAGCAAAACTTGGATATGCTATTCGCTATTGAAAATCATCGGCAACGCCGATACCTTCATTTTGCATTTTGCATTTTGAATTTTACATTGATCACAGCAGTGCTTCCACGAATGCTCTTGCCTCAAAGGGCATCAGATCGTCGGCCTGTTCGCCGACACCCACGAATTTGACAGGGATCTGCAAAGTATCGGCAACCGCAATGACGATGCCGCCCTTGGCGGTGCCATCCAGCTTGGTCAGGGCAATGGCGGTAACACCGGCGATCTCTTTAAACTGCTTCGCCTGAATGAGACCGTTCTGGCCTGTGGTACCGTCCAGCACCAGCAGCACTTCCCTTGCCGCTTCGGGCAGCTCCCGCTGTACGATACGGCTGATCTTATTCAGCTCATTCATCAGATTGGTCTTGTTGTGCAGACGGCCGGCAGTGTCAATGAGGATCACATCCGCATTTCTTGCCTTGGCAGCCTGAATGCCGTCAAAGACCACGGACGCAGGGTCTGCGCCCTCATGCTGGCGCACGATATCGGCACCGCTTCTGCCTGCCCATACTTCCAGCTGGTCAGCGGCGGCAGCACGGAAGGTATCGCCCGCGATCAGCAGCACCTTCTTACCCTCTTTTACAAAGCGGGTGGCAATCTTACCGATGGTGGTGGTCTTACCCACACCGTTAACACCGATGACCAGAACCACGGCCGGAGAAGTGGATAGGTCCAGTTCCGGTTCTCCCACCTGGAGCATTTCGGTCAGAATGTCCTTCAATGCTTCCTTGGCATCTTCCGTTGTCTTCAGATGCTGCTCCCGGACAGCCTTGCGAAGCCGGTCCGTTGCTTTCAGCGCAGTATCCACACCCAGGTCGGCCAGGATCAGGCTTTCTTCCAGCTCATCGTAAAAATCGTCGTCAATCTCACTGAAACCGGAAAACACACCGCCCAGAGTATTGCTCAGCGCTTCTCTGGTCTTGGTGAGACCGGCCTTGATTTTATCAAAAAAAACCATGTTATTTCCTTTCACATTGCCCGGCAACCAAGGGATTGCCACGCCGGTGTGACCACCGGCTCGCAATGGCATATCGAATTATTCCAAAATGCCCAGATATTCTTCCATCTGGTTCAGATCCAGACGCAGCAGCTTACTGATACCCTGCTCCTGCATGGTAACACCGTAAAGCACATCGGATGCTTCCATGGTACCACGACGGTGGGTAATGACAATAAACTGTGTTTTGGAGCTGAGTCCCCGCAGGTATGCGGCAAACCGTTCCACGTTCCGGTCGTCCAGCGCCGCATCGATCTCATCAAGCATGCAGAAGGGCGTGGGACGAACCTTCAAAATGGCAAAGTACAGCGCAATGGCAACGAATGCCTTCTCGCCGCCGGAGAGCAGTGTAATGGTCTTGACCTGCTTTCCGGGAGGCTGCACACGGATCTCAATGCCGCAGGTAAGGGGTTCTTCGGGATTTTCCAGAATCAACTGGCCCTTACCGCCGCCAAACATTTCTTCAAAAGTGATCCCGAAGTAATGATCCATCTTCTTGAATTCTTCCACAAAGATGGTGGTCATTTCCTGGGTAATATTGCGGATAATACTCTCCAGCTCCCGTTTGGAGGTAAGTACATCGTCCCGCTGGGAAGCCAGATAGGTGTAGCGCTCGTTGACACGGGCATATTCCTCAATAGCACCCAGGTTGGGAGTACCCAGAGCGGTGATCTTCCGCTTCAGTTCGCTGACACGGCGGTTGCCGGCAGCCACGGATTCGATCTGGCCCTTCTTTTCACCGGCAGTGCCGGGGGTCAGCTCATAGGAATCCCAGAGCTTGTCGATGATCTGCTTTTCCTCCATGGAGGTGGTGATCTTTTTCTGTTCCAGCAGAGCGCAGGCACGCTCCATGTTCAGGATATCCTTATTCTTTTCCTGAGCATCCCGCTCGGAGCGGGTCTTGGAAGCTTCCGCCTCCATACGCTGTTGAAGGATCTGCTCCATATGGGCCCGCTGTGCCTGTGTCTCGGTATCATTTTCCTGCTGACGGTCAAGCAGCTGCTTGATCTCCTTTTCCAGGCGGGTGTTATCATCCCGGATGATCTGGATCAAAGCCAGCTTCTTATCCCTGTCGCCTTCCATGGCGGTGCGCAGCTGCTGCAGATCCAGTACATGGGCCTTGGCGGTAGCGCTTTCCGCTTCCAGAGCGGCCTCTTTGGTTCGCAGCTCTGTCATCTGCTCGGTGATCCGGGCAGTAGCCTCAGCGGCTTCCGTCTGGCTGCTCTCCAAGGCGGCAATCCCCTCGCGGGTCGCCACCAACTGCGCTTCAAACACCTGGATCTTGGCCTGCTGGGCGGCAAACCGATCCCGGTCACTGCGGCTGCGTGCTTCCAGAGAATCCAGCTCCCGCTGGGCGGAATCCTTGGCATCGCAGATGGCCTGCAGCAATATCTCATGCTGCTTGACCTTGCCGTCCAGGGTCAGCACCCGGTCTTCTGCATCGCGCAGCTGATCCGCCGCGGCTGTCATCTGGAATTCCACCTGGTCTACGGAGCGCTGTGCTTCCTGCAGATCCGCTTCCAGCACCAGCTTCTTCTGCTCCAGATCCTTTTCCTGAGCGCTGAGCTTTTCCAGCTCATTGGCACGGGACAAAATGCCCGCTTCCTTATTGACACTGCCGCCAGTCATGGAACCGCCGGGGTTAATGACCTGGCCGTCCAGCGTGACGATCTTAAAGCGGTTGCCGTATTTCTTTGCCATGGCCAGCGCCGCGTCGATATCCTGCACAATGACGATCCGTCCCAGCAGGTTTTCCACGATTCCACGGTATGTTTCCTTACTCTTGACCAGTTCGGAAGCAATGCCCACAAAGCCGCGGCAATTCTCCAATCCATTCTCCTGCAAGGTCTTGCCCTTGATCACAGACAGGGGCAGGAAGGTGGCACGGCCGCCACCGGTACGCTTCAAGTGGGCGATAGCCGCCTTGCCGTCGGCTTCGTTATCCACAACGATCTGCTGCATGGCACCGCCCAAAGCAATCTCCACCGCCACCGTGTAGGCATCCTCGGTACGAATCAGGCGGGACACAGGGCCGTGAACATTGCGCAGGCTGCCCCGCTGGGCTTCCTGCATTACCAGTTTCACGGACTTCTGGTAACTCTCGTAATCCCGCTCCATAGCACGGAATACCCGCAGCTTTGCCTGAACACCGTCCAGCTTCACGTTTATCTGACGCAGCTCTTCCTGCAAAGAATCCCGGCGCTGGGTGCGGGTCTTCTGGCGCAAAGAATAACCGGCAATGGTATTGTTAGCCGCCGTTACATCCTCATTGGCACGGCGCAGCTCTCTGCGGCTCTGGCGCAGGGCATCCTCTGCCTCCTGCTCCCGGCCACTGCCGGCAGCAAGGTCTTCTTTCAACTGTGCGGCACGCTCAGTGGTCTGCTGCAGACTTTCTTCCAAGCCTCTTACATCCGCTTCCCGGCCGGCGATGTCCGCCGCCAGAGTGGTTTCCCGGGTACGAAGCTCCAAAAACTGCCGGGTCATACCCTGGGCATTGGCGGTCATCACAGCCAGCTCCTGCTGGGCAGCGCCAATATCCTTACGGACTGTTTCCAGATCGGCAGCGATCTGGCAGATACGGTTTTCCGTCTGCTCCAGCTGAGCATCGATGCCGCCGCTTCGGTCTTCCTGACCCTTCAGTTCTTCTTCAATGCGGGTGATGTTGGCATTGTTATTGTCCATGTTGCCCCGCAGAACAGCCATCTGGCCGTCCAACTGCTGATGGGCAGATTCCAGCATGTTTACCTTCTGGCGGACAGTTTCCAGTTCCCCATCCTTCAAACGGAGCATTTCGCCCAGGTTCTCAGACCGGGCATAGAGGCTGTCCAGTTCGTCATGGGCCTGCTGCAGCACAAAGGACGCGGAAGCATAATCTTCCTCTGCTTTCTTGGCGGAAGCGGAAAGCTTGTCCAGCTGTTCCAGCCAGACCGCGATCTCCACGCCCTGCAGCTCTTCCTTCAGTTCCAGATACTTCTTGGCCTTTTCCGATTGGATTTTCAAAGGCTCCAGCTGCATTTCCAGCTCGGAGACCTTGTCACCGATACGCAGCAGATTGTCCTCTGTCCGCTCCAGCTTCCGCTCGGTCTCTTCCTTGCGGTGACGGTACTTGGAAATACCGGCAGCCTCTTCAAAGATCTCACGGCGGTCAGCACTCTTCAGGGACAAAATCTCGTCGATACGGCCCTGACCGATATTGGAATAACCCTCCCGTCCCAGACCGGTATCCATAAACATCTCATGGATATCCCGGAGTCTGGCTGACTGGCGGTTGATATAGTATTCGCTGTCGCCGCTGCGGTAATACCGGCGGGTGACCATGACCTCGTCAGCATCGTAGCTCAAGGCCCGGTCAGAGTTATCCAGCGTCAAGGTGGCTTCCGCAAAACCCACAGCGGCCCGCTTCTGGGTACCGCCGAAAATCACGTCCTCCATTTTGGCGCCACGGAGCGTTTTACTGCTCTGCTCACCCATGACCCAGAGGATCGCATCGGAAATATTCGATTTACCGGAGCCGTTGGGGCCTACAATGGCGGTAATATCATCGCCAAAGCGGATCAGCGTCTTATCCGGAAAGGACTTAAATCCCTGCACTTCCAAACTTTTTAAATACACAATAAAACCTCTTATGTCCGGCTGACAGCACCAAATAGCTGCCAGCGTATAAATAATCAATTTATTATACTGTGAAAGAACAAAAAAAGCAAGAATTACTTTCCTGGTAGTGTTCCTTTGGTATTCCCAGCGCTTTAACGGTTGTTTGTACGACAAATGATCGTTTAGCGCACTATCCTTCGTAAAAAAGTGTAGAGCGGGGGCTTGCTCCCGCCGCTGGCAGTGCGGTTTTTCGGCGGGACCAAGGCCCCGCCCTACGATATCTTTCGTAAGATAAACGATCATTTACAGCAACAGCGGTGGACAGAAAAACCGCCCGGAGAAAAACTCCGGGCGGTTGATATGGGAGTATATTTACTTCTTGATCTGGTTCAGAGCCATGTTGATTTCCAGCTTGGTCTTCAAGGAGACGGCATCGCCGGCCATCTTCAGTGCGTCGGAAAGACGCATCATTCTCAGGAAGCCCATCATTTCCTCGCTCATCTGGCCCATGGAGGACATCATAGCGCTGCCTGCGCCACCGCCGCCGGCCGTAGCCTGCATCATCTTGCCCAGCAGAGCGGAAGCTTCGGGATGTGCCATCATGTCGCCCATCTTGTCCTTGATGGAGAAGTAGCCCTTGGGGTACTTGAAGGCCTTCTTCAGCGCCACCATCTCGGGATCGTCAAACCAGTTGGCACCCTCGTTGCCCTCGGGCAGATCGTAGCTGTAGTCATGTTCGGCTACACCGTTGAGGGTGATGGTGTTAGCCTTAACGTCGCCTGCGTAAGCGGTAATCACATTCTCACCGTCTACCACCACATTTTCAAAGACGATCATATGGTCCTCTGCCTTCTTGGTGGCCACATCCTTGCCGTTGACCACCAGAGTCACCTCGTCGCAGTTGGTATAAACGATCACATTGCGCTCAGCTTCCGGTCCACGGTTGACGAAGCGGCCGCCGGATACGAAGACCATGGGTTCAGGATTCCACCATGCCTTATAGACATAGAAGGCGTCCTTCTTCTCCTTGCGGTCATAGGTGACCAGACCCTTGTTGTTACGGCCCTGAACGCCGCCCTCGTTACGGGCATCGGCAGCAAAGTCGAAGCAGTTCCACTGGTGGGTTGCCCACAGGTAGGGACGGGACGCAAAGGTCTTCAGCATTTCCTGATGGTAGTAGTTGGCATATTCCTCGGTGTAGTCGTGGTTATCCGGCTCTGCGGTGTGCCACTTCAGGATATTTTCAGCACCGTACTCGGAAACGCCCAGGCAGCGATCGGGATGCATGGCATGGAACTTGTCCAGCCAGGGAGCGTTATCTTCCACATCACCCACATACCAGCCGAAGTAGTGGTTGTAGGAAACCACATCGGTAATGAAGTTATGCTCGGAATCCATGGGGGTCATGCTTACCTGTGCCATGGTGGTCAGGCGGCTGGGGTCCATGGACTTGGCCAGCTCGTGCAGATCCCGCAGGTTCTGGCGCAGATCTTCCCGGTCCTCACCGATGAGGATCTCGTTGGAAATGCCCCAGAAGCAAATGGCGGGGTGGTTGTAGTTCTGGGCAACCAGCTCGGTCATCTGAGAAATGGTATTGTTGTAGGCTTCTTCGGAGGGATTGAACTGGGAAATGAAGGGAATCTCCGCCCACAGGACAAAACCGGTCTTGTCGCACAGATCATAGAAATACTGATCGTGCTGGTAGTGAGCCAGACGGATGGTGTTGGCGCCCAGCTCCTTAATGATGGCCACATCTTCTTCGTGGTCAGCCTTGGAGATGGCCCAACCCTTGTCCAGACGGTCCTGATGACGGGCAACACCACGCAGGGGCACGTTCTTGCCGTTGAGCCAGAAGCCGGTGTTGGGACATACATGGAAAGAGCGGTAGCCGTAGGTCACAGAAACGGTATCCTTTACCTCGCCATCGCATACGATGGAAGCTTCGCAGGTGTAGCAGTAAGGATCGGCAAGGCCGTTCCACAAGTGGGGATTCTTCACATCGATGAGCACATGGGTATGGGCCAGTGCATCAGTTTCTGCTGTGCCCACAACATTGCCCTCCGCGTCCTTCAGCTCCACCTTTACGGCGCAGCTCTCTGCGTTGACGGGGAACAGATCCACACGGGTCTTGCCCACATTGTGGGGAGTCACGAACACACCGCTGGTGCCGTCCAGCAGCAGGTCAAAGTGGGTGTCATCCACCTCGATGAAATTCACATCCCGGTACAGGCCACCGTAGAAGGTAAAGTCAGCGTTCTGGGGATAGATATCGGAAACCGCATTGGATACCACCACGCTCAGCACGTTGCCTTCTTCCTTCAGAGCAGGCAGCTCATAACGGAAGGTGGAGAAGCCGCCCTTGTGAGTGCCCAGTTCCCGGCCGTTGCAGTAAACGGTAGCCACGTGGTTGGCACCCTGGAATTCAATATACTGCTTCATGTCCTTGGTGGGATTGGGCAGTTCGATGGTGTACGTGCCGATACCGCGCCAGTAGTCGGCACCGCCGTCCTGGCCGTCCAGCGCGTTCCAGGTATGGGGCAGCGCAACGGCTGTCGGAGTCTGCCCCTGCTTGGCAAACAGGGCATTTGTTAAAAGAGTAGTCGTCCGCATTTGGGATAAATCTCCTTTCAAATTCGGTAAATTTACTTTATTCTCACTTAATTTAGAATTATATCATGTGTTTTTTCCCCGGTCAAGGGATGGGCAGGGGGCAGTTTTGGCACATCTGTGACACCCCCTTGTTAGAATTTTATCCCACTCTTTTGCTAATAACGCACAAAAGAGGTCTGCCGCAGCAAGCAGCAGACCTCAAAAAGTAAATGATCGGTTAGCGCACCACTCACCAAGTTTCCGTGTCATCCTGAGCGACCGGAGGGAGTCGAAGGATCCGCATCCTAAAGAGTGGATTCTTCGACTCCGCCTACGGCTCCGCTCAGAATGACATGCGTTTTAGGCAACTGCCCGCATAAACGATCATTTATCGCAGTACATTCGTACATCAGATTTTTCCGTACCGTCCGGCGGCGCAGCCGGAGCATTTTCCACTGCACTTGGCTCCATCAGGACAGCCGATACACTTGCGGCCCTTCTTCTTTGCTTTCACAATATAGACAATGGCCCCGCCCAGGATCAGCGCCAGCACCAAAATCAAAATCACATTTTCCATAAGGCCTCACTTTCCGCTCTCCAGAACATACTCTGACTTCACTTGCTTACCGGACCGTGCGCACAGACACACCAACACCGCCGCGAACACTGCCACAAAAACAGCGCCACCTGTGAATCCGGCACCTACCGCGCCGGTGGTGACCAGCGTACCAATCTGATACACAAAAAATCCCACGGTAAATCCGGTGGCCATCTGCAAGCCGACACCGCCCCAAAACCATCTGCGGCTGCTGATCTCCGCATTCATGGCGCCCAGCGCCGCAAAGCAAGGGGGTGTAAAAAGGTTAAACATTAGATATGCCAGCGCTGCCGCCTTTGTGATGCCGAAAACAGCGGCTACTTCCGTACCGGCACCCTGGGTCATTTCCAGAGTCTCGGTATCAATGAGATTGGAGATTCCATAGCACACAGCCAATGTACCCACCACATTTTCTTTGGCAATAAAGCCGGTCACTGCGGCAGCGGCCAACTGCCATGCCTTGACGCCCACCACCGGCACCAGCAGCAATCCGATGGGACCTGCAATCGCTGCCAGTATGGAAGTATTCTCAGCGCCTTCTGCCACCAGCCGCAAATTCCAATCAAAGGACTGCATGATATAAACGATTGCGTTGCACAGCAATATCACGGTACCGGCCTTGACGATATAGGACCATCCCCTGCTCAGCATGGACAGTGCCGCCCGCTTCAAAGAGGGCAGTTTATACTCCGGCAATTCCATAATAAAATAGGATTTCCGGCGATTGTAGCCTGCGATCTTATTGACCAGCAGTGCGCCCAGCAAAATCAGCCCAATGCCCACAAAGTACATCAGCGTACCCACCCAGGAGGCATCCCCAAAGAACGCGCCGGCAAACAGGCCGATCACAGGCAGCTTAGCGCCGCAGGGCATAAAGGGTGCCAGCATGGCGGTAGCGTTCCGCTCCCGCTCATTGCGGATGGTACGGGCAGCCATAACACCGGGAATAGCGCAGCCGGTGCCGATAACAAAGGGGATCACCGACTTACCGGAAAGTCCCACTTTCTTGAAAATGGGATCCAAAACCACAGTAGCCCGAGCCATATAGCCGCAATCTTCCAGCAGAGCGATCAGGAAATACATGACCATGACCAAAGGCAAAAAACCAACAACCGCACTGACACCGCCGATAATGCCCTCGGTCAGCAGTGCCACAAGGAACGGATTGCCACCTTCCAAAGCACCTGCCACCCATTCTTTGAATGCATCGATGACAGTAACCAGGCCGGGAATGACAGTGCCGTTTTCGAATTCATAGCCTTCCGCAATCCAGGGTCCCATCCAGGCCTGAGAGATCTGGAACACCAGAAACATCACCAGCGCGAAAATGGGCAAGCCCACCAACGGGTGTGTCAGCACAGCATCGATCTTATCCTGGAAATTCTTATCCCGGGTTCGGATGGTGCGGCTTTCCACTTCCTCAACAATGCCGTTGACAAAAGCAAAACGTTTGCGGTCAGACTCTGTTACCGACGCTTTACTTGTCAGATCAACGTTCCCCTGGTCGAAGGGCGCTTTCTGCCCCTTACCAACGAGAGCGATGGCTGCTTTTACCAAATCAGTCAAGCCTTCAGCATTGGTAGAAACGGTTTCAATCACCGGACAGCCCAGTTTTTTGGCCAGCAGTTTTTCATCGATCTGCGTTTTTTTCTTTTCGTTGATATCGGTCTTATTCAGCGCAACCGCAACGGGAATGCCCAGTTCCATCAGCTGTGTGGTAAAAAACAGGCTGCGGCTCAGGTTGGTGGCGTCCACGATATTGATGATCACATCCGGCCGTTCCTCTTGGATGTAAGTACTGGTAACGCTTTCCTCCGAAGTAAAGGGCGACATGGAATAAGCACCGGGCAGATCCACAGCGATCAGTTCCACTTCCCCTGCATACTGTTTTTTGATCGGGGCCTCCCGCTTATCCACAGTGACACCGGCCCAGTTGCCCACCTTTTCATTTTTGCCGGTCAACGCATTGTACATGGTGGTCTTTCCGCTGTTGGGATTTCCCGCAAAAGCAATTCTCATCATTCTTTCCTCCCCATAAGACAAATCACAAGTTAGCGTTCGCTAACAATTCCGCAAAGCAAACAGCGGACCTACCGCTCCGCTGTGTTTAAGAAATAACAATGGCCTGCGCCAGTTGATTATCGATATTGTAGCGGCCATCCTTAATAGATACCGTACAGCCGCCCCAGCGACGGGAAACCACCGTAATGGTCTCACCGCTGTAGCAGCCAAGGGAAAACAGAAAGGCATCCAGCTCTTCATCGTCCGTTTCGATCCGCTGGATCTTGTATTCCCTACCCTCTTGCGCATTCAATAAATTCATTTTCATCACCCGGCGATACTCCTTGCGTCAACATTAGCATTCGCTAACCGTTTATTAGATTGCAGTTAGCTACCGCTAACCTTTTTTCATATAATAGCACTTCATGAAATATTTGTCAACAGTTTTCCGATCAATACCGTTACTTTTCTTTAGGAACAAAGAAAGGCGCACCGCCCATATCAGGCAGTGCGCCAACTTTCCAATTAAATGGGGATCTCCGGCAGATCGTTCTCACCAAAACCGTTGCCAACAGATTCCTTTGTTGTTTCTTCGGGTTCTGTCTCCGCAGGTTTCGTAGTTTCTGCAGGTTTTGTAGTTTCAGCGGGTTTCTCGGGATCGGAAGGCTTTGCAGTCTCCGCCGGTTCTGTACCCTCATCTTCCGTTTCCACGGGTACTTCAGGAGTTGTTTCTGCTTCTCCATTCTCCGTAGTGGTCTGAACCGCACCGGGTTCCAGAGTAGATTGCGCAGAGGAATTCGTTGTACTTTCTCCCGGCTGAGGGTCTTGTTTGATTCCGCTTTGCCAGCCAAGGTACAAAAGCTCACTGATCAGCAGCGTAATCAAAATGACTACGATTGCAATCAATATTTTTCTTTTCATAGTTCCCCTTTATCAGACAAAATGCAAAACGCCGAATTTTCTACCTGTATAGATTAAATATTAATTTCGGGCAAACTATTAGGATAAGAATCTGTAATAACATCCGTAACTTCAAAGTTCTGGATTTCCATTTCAGGCTGTTCGTAGGTCTTCTTCATTTGATACTACCTCTTCCCATAAATTATTAGATCACTACAAGTACAGTATATGCTCTAAATATACATATACATTATACATCGTATCATCGTAAAAAGCAAGTTCTATTTACATAAATCAAATAATTATTCACCCGATGTGGCAGCTATGGCTTCCGCAGCCGTGATTACCGCAGCTATGTCCTTCCCCGCCATGATGATCACAGCGAACACAGGGATTATATGTCAGTTCTCCTGCCAGCAGCGCTTCCACCGCGTCATCCGCCTCACCGCTGACACCGCCGAAGAGCCGGATACCAGCATCCGCCAGTGCCATCTGTGCACCGCCGCCGATACCGCCGCAGATCAGCACATCGACTTTATTTTCCGTCAGGAAGCCTGCCAGTGCGCCATGGCCGCTTCCACTGGTTTCCACGATCCGGGCAGCAAACACGGTTCCGTCCTCCACCTCATAAAGCTTGAATGCCTGGGTATGTCCAAAATGCTGAAAAATCTGTCCATCCGCATAGGTAACTGCAATGATCATCTGTTTTGTCTCCGTTTCTTTTTTATTATCCCTAAAAGTATAACACGCTGCGTCAAAAATTTCCACAATGAATTTGACAGTCCTGCCCCTTTATGGTATGCTCTTTTCAAATACGAAATTCGTTGGAGGAAACGGTTATGACGGAACGGCAATTACAGCAAAGCGGAATGCTCTATAAGCTGGATGAAGACCTGCTTTCTGCCCACTATAACGCCATGCGCATTACCCGTCTGTTGAACCAGACTCTGGAAACAGAACCGGATAAAAAGCGGGAATTGATACGGGAACTGTTTGCCCACGCAGGCAAGGATGCCTATGTGGAAGCACCCTTCTACTGCGATTACGGCTATAACATCAGCGTTGGCGATCATTTCTTCAGCAACTACGATTGTGTCTTTCTGGATTGCGGCAAGATCACCATCGGTGACCATGTGATGCTTGGACCCAAGGTGTCCGTCTATACCGCCAACCATCCCATCGACCCCACCGTCAGAAGCTTCGGCCATGATCACGGGATCCCTGTGACCATTGGAAATCATGTCTGGATCGGCGGCAACACGGTCATCTGCCCCGGTGTCACCGTTGGCGATAACACCGTCATCGGCGCGGGCAGTGTGGTCACCCATGACATTCCCGCCAATGTGGTAGCCGCCGGCAACCCCTGCCGGGTCATCCGGCCCATTACGCAGGCGGACACAGACTACTGGAACGAGCAATTGGCCCTGTATCGCAAGCTGTGCGATAACCCACAGGTATAAAAAACACGGTGATACCGATTCGGCATCACCGTGTTTGCTTATTTATTCGTCCTCTTCAGGAAGCTTCACAGGTGCTTTGCCCTGGAAGGGGATATCGCCGAAGATCGCCTCGACAAAGGCTTTCATCAGTTCCGGGGATTGCCCGTACGTATTGATAAACGCGTCCGCGTTTTCCATCATATCGTAGTGAAGATACGGATAGCCAAAGGACGCACCGATGGATTTTTCCTTGCCATGGGAGAAAGCAAACAGGTAGGTTCTTGCTTCTTCGCCGTAAAGGCTCATGGCACCCATGGGCTGGTGTCCCGCGATATAAGCCGCATAAATGATCAGATCGCTTTCATTGGATACCTTGACAAGCTCTTCCTCACCGCTGAGCCGTCTTTGCACCTTCGCGTTGATACCCCGTGCCTCGAACTCGGCAACCAGATTTTGAAGCTTGTCAACAAAGGCATCCGTGTGAGCCGATGCAATGATCGTAACATTCTTGATCTTGGACTTATCCAACGGCAGCATCTTTTCGCGGTCACGGATAAGGTGAATTGCCTTTCTCGCGATCTCCATATTGACCTTTCTGGTCTTGGGGGTCTCCACCTCGGCAGTGCTCTTGACGAGGGTGTAGCCGTCCTCGAACATGCCCAGCTTTTCCTTCATGTCAAGGATACGCTGGCATGCGTCATCGATTCTGGACATGGCAATTCTGCCGTCACGGACAGCCTTGCAAACGATCTCGTTCATATCCGTTCTCTGAACGCCCAGAAGCACATCGTTGCCTGCGTTGATTACCTCAATGATCAGATCCTCGTAGGGCATCAGTGTGAGTAGAGAAGCCATGTTGATGGCATCGGTGATCACAACGCCCTTGAACCCCATTTCTCCCTTCAACAAATCAGTGGTGATCTTCTTTGAGATGGTAGTGGGACGGTAACGGCCGCCCACCTTGGAGTCGTCATAGGCCGGGAATCCCATATGGCTGGTCATGATAGCATATACACCGCCGTCGATGCAGCCCTGGAAGATCTTGCCCTGTCCGGCCAGCCATTCTTCCTTGGTGGATCTGATCTTTGTAGAGCACAGATGCCCGTCACGGTATTCATAGAGATCCGCACCAGGGAAATGCTTCGCGGTAGCGGCAACACCCTCTGACTGAGTACCCTGGATCTGCGCGACAGCAAGCTTGATCTGCTTATCCGGATCATGAGGCGCATAGGAACGCATTACCTGGAAGCTGAATCTGTTGGCGATATCCACGACCGGTGCCCATCTCCAGGTAACACCTGCGCAGCGGGCTTCTCTTGCGGCAGCGGCTGCCAACTCATAGGTAAGCTTTTCATCATCGGCAGCACCCTGGGCATTGGGGCCGCAAGTCAAGGTCAAATCCGCAAAGTCCGTACCGGGACCTTCTCTTTCAATATCGGTAGAGGTCAGTGCGGGGATCCAGTGATGGCTTGCCTGCTCCATTTTAAATTTGCCAAACGGCCCACTGTTGGGTTTTTTTCCTATGCCGGTATCCAGATTGGGCGCAGCGCCCCGGCTGAAATCGCCGACGGAAGCATAGAGCGTACCGTATTTTTCTCTTTTCAGGATCTCTGCCCGCTCTTCAGGTGTTCTGAATACTTGGTAGCCGGTCGCCACATCATCCGGCTTATCCACCTTGCAGTTGATGAAATACTCGTAGATGAGCAGCATCTGACCAACTTTTTCTTCAAGTGTGAGTTCGGAAAGTAAAGGCTTTTTCATAGTAATCCTCCGCATTTTCCAGATTGGGTTCAAATCTTGGATATAACTACAGAACGGCCTTCTTTCGCTTGTATTTTATATCTCATTAATATAATTACCAACCAGAAGACGACCGTTCCCTTTCGCGAACATCTTAGCATAATTGAATTAGATGTCAAGCTTCTTCATCCGATTTTGAAGATAAAACATACGATTTTATACATTCGATCATAACAACCGAAGCAGGTAACAAAGTGCCTTGACACAAAAAACTGCCGCCCAAAGGCGGCGTTTTTCCATCACTTACTTGAGGAGATTCGCTTGCATTTTCTTCCCGTTGGGAAGAAAATAATTGTTTGGCTCGGTCAAGCCCTCGCCAGCGGCGCTCACCCGCGCCGCATTTTATCTTTCGAATCTTTCCTCAAGTCCACCAAGAAAAGGGACCGCCATCGGCGGTCCCTTTTCTTGGTGGACTTGAGGAGATTCGAACTCCCGACCCCCACAATGCGAATGTGGTGCGCTCCCAGCTGCGCTACAAGCCCGTTTCCATGGCACATTATATCTCCGAAAAAATTCTTTGTCAAGAAAAAAGAGGTCCCCCAAAAACAATGTCATCCTGAGCAAGCGCAGCGAGTCGAAGGATCCGTTCTCTTAATGTACGGATTCTTCGACTCCGCCTGCGGCTTTGTAGCGGTATGATTGCCACCGGCAATCATGATATTAGAAGATTCGCTGCGCTCTGCAACACGCTCAGAATGACAAGCATAACAGGTTTATGTTCAGAGGAGGCGTACCAAAATTACAGAACGAACTGCAGCACGCAGAAGGCGGCATAGATGCCCAGCAGTACGATACCCTGCCAGCGGCCCAGCTTTTTCTTTGTCAGCGCAGGGAAGATCATCAAAGACATGACGATCAGCATGACTGGAATATCGAACACCAAAGACAGATTCAAGCCGGTATCCAGGAAGGTATTCTCCACCGGAACGTCAAAGGGTGCCAAAGAAACAGCCACACCGGAAACCAGAACCAGATTGAAGATATTGGCACCGATCACATTGCCTACACCCAGAGAGGCGCGGCCCTTTTTCAAAGAAGTGATGGTCGTTACCAGTTCCGGAAGCGAAGTACCCAAAGCCACAAACAGCAGCGCAACGACGGTCTCGGGAACGCCCAGCTCCAGCGCAATGATCTGACCGTGATCCACCAGCAGGTCCGCACCTACGGCGATAACCGCGGCACCGACGACCAACAGCAGCAGCTCCTGCCACAACTTCTTGGGTTTGCTCTCTTCTTCCTCCTCAGCCGCAGCATCAGGATTCTTCATGCCGTTGCGAACGGTCAAAATCATATAGACCACAAAAACTGCCAGCATGATAAAACCAAGCCACCGGGGGAAGGTTCCCATCCCGTAAGCTGCCAGACAGTACATAGCCGCCGCAGCAAAAAAGAAAATAGCGGGAGTCTTCATAGACTTGACGTTGACAGGGCCGGGATTCACCGCAATGGAAATGGCGGCAATCAACGCGGTATTGCAAATAATGGAGCCAATGGCATTGCCGTAAGCCATCGCACCGGAACCAGCCAGCGCGCCGGTGGTGGAAACCATGACCTCAGGCAGTGTAGTACCGATGGAAACAACGGTAGCGCCCACCACGATATCGGGCAGATTGAAGCGCTTTGCGATACCGGTAGCGCCGTCAACGAACCAGTCGCCACCCTTGATCAGCAGCACCAGTCCCACAGCAAACAGCAGAACAGAAACAAGCATTTTGGATTCTCCTTAGTTAGTTTTCATCAAAAATCGGCAAAGATTCAGCAAAGAAAATTTTAGCATGTCCCAAAGAAAAAGTCAACCGTTTCCATCTTCCGCAAAAAAGCGGCAGACTATACGTCTGCCGCTCTTCGAATTATCGTTTGATTGCGTATTCCACAGGGGTATCCGCGCGCAGCTCCAGCATTTCCGGATGCTCCAGCAGCTCCTTTACCAGTGCCACAGTACCGGAATAGTAGTAGCCGTCGGCGATGCGCTCGTCCAGGGTGATGCCCAGCGGCACCACCTCACGGCAGCGACCCTCGCCGGATGCGTCATATTCCTTCTTCCAGCACTTCTTACCCAGAACAACAAAGCAGGAATTGGTTCCCCAGTTGACCAGATGATGATAGCCGCATTCCAGGCCGATAGAACCCAGATTGGAAAGGAATACAGAAGCGTGATTGGGGTCGGTACCGATCAATGCCTGGGGTGCCCAGCCATGCTTATCCAGCCACAACACAAACTTTGTGATCCACACCACCAAAAAATGAGGCAGTTTCAGCAGCATATCCATGGCACCGGTGGAGGTATCGGTCTCATGACGGGCCACATGGATGGCTTTCATGATTTTGGCATGGTATGTATCGATGGTATCCTCCGGCTTATATTCAAAGAAGGCCAATCCCTCTTCGGAATGATCGTCAAACTGCTTTTTCACGGTAAAGGCAACCGTAACCTTGTTGCGCTGGTAGATTCTGTGATTGCAGATAAAACGGTTCATTTTGGGGCGCAGGATGAACGCTTTGCCAATGGCAGCGCTGATCACATGGAAGAATGTATACCGGTGGCTCTTGTCCAGGCCTTCGTTTTTCTTCTCCAGATAAGCTTCCAGCGGTGCCATGTCAATATCCACACTGACAAAAGCCTCGTTATCTGCCCGATTGGGCATCAGCGTAGTCATAAACTGATTCATCGCAGGTAGGTCCTTCAGCCAAACACCGTCGGGACGGTCTCCCCATTTTTTCTTCGCCATAGTATCCCTCCTTTTTTTGTAATTCTACCAAATCCTTCGACAGTTTGCAATGGACTTTGCAATTTTTCTTGTAGCTTTCCACATTTGTCTATTGCGAATAGTATTTTTTCTTGACGGGAATTACAATTTTTGGTATCTTAATGGCAGGAAAACTCACAATAGAAAGGAGCCTGACCATGAAGTACCGAATTCGTTTTTCCATCCTTCTATTCGTAATGTGCCTTCTGCTGTGCATTACAGCCTGCAACAACACTCCTGTTGCCGACACACAGCCATCCATCCCGGAGACCACACAGCCGGTTACCACCGCGCCCCCGGATCCTGCTGATATTTACACAGACGCGGTAACCGCATTGGGCTCCAACGTGGGCATGGAAGTCAAAACCACTCAAACCATGACCGTAGCCGGACAAACCTTCACAGGCAGCAGCCTGCAAACCATCCAGTTCTGGAATCTTGGCACGGATACATTCCTGTCCAAAGCCGAGGAAACCACTGACTACGGCGATTATAAATACACCCGCGCAGAGTATTTCAGTGACGGCGCAATCTATCAGACGCTGGACGGTCAGTATTTCACCGCCGTGACGGAAGCGGAAGATTATCTTTCCCGTTACCCTTCCCTGCAGTTGTTTGATCCCAGCCTGTACACGTTGACCCTGAGTGATGACGGACGTACGATTCTCTTCAGCGAAGCCACCGCCATCGAAGCGTGGCTGGCAGGCGAAGACGCCGTTCCCGTCAGTGTGGAAGCCACCGCTTTGCTGGATGAAACCGGCAAACTGACCCAGTGTAATTACGGTGTAGAGTACACCTACGGCCCTGCCCAATACGTCACCACCTACACAGTTACTTACCGCAATCCCGGCGATCCGGTCTCACTGCCCACCAACCTCGCCAGCTACACAACTGTGAAAGACATCGACGGCATTTGGCTTTTAAATCATGCCTACGGCTATCTGCTGCAGACAGAACAGTTCAGCACATCGGTATTTAACAGCATCCAATCCCAAGCTGCCGGCCTTGCAGTGAATAATACCGCTGATGTCAATGCCTTTGTGACACAGTCCGGCACCGATTACCGTCTGGAATCCAATGTCTACATGTATTCTGCCGAAGGAGACGAAACGCTGGAGATTGACGAAAAATTCATCGACGGCAAGTTCACCGTTTCACAGGACGGCGGCGAACCACAGCCCCTTGACACCGTCACTGTGGATGTGGTGGAAAGCTATGTCGCAGATACTCTGACCAAGCCCTTCTTCGAAACCGCTTATCTTTCCGATGCCGAGATCACCAATCTGGGCAGCCTGCTGCTGGTGGAATATACCTGCACAGAGGATATGGCGCTTTACTTGTGCGAAGAATTCTGCGAAACCTATTTTGGCCGTGCCAATGCGCTGCAAAGCGCATCCAGTGCCTACAAAACCAATAAATTGGAGTATTATCTGGCACTGGATACATACACCATGCTTCCCACCGCCTGCGGCTATCTCTACGAAGGCTGCCACACCATTGAAGGCTACGAATGTTTGCTGGTTGAGCAGTACGACCAATCCTTTGATTTGGCAAGTCTCACCGCTTATGAATCGATTTACGAGGAGACCAGTCCCGACGAAGAACCGGAAAATAAACCCACTCCCCTTTTCTACCATGTCACCGGACAGGACGGACAGGAAATGTGGCTCTTCGGCACCATCCATGTAGGTGATAACCGCACCGCGTTCCTGCCTCAGGAGATCTACGACGCGCTTCTTTCCTCCGATGCCCTGGCCGTAGAATGCGATACGAAGGGATTTGAAGAAGCAATCGAGGATGACGAGGACCTGCAGGATCAGGTTTCTGCCTTCTATTTCTACAGCGACGGCACCATTGCCGACCACATTGTTACAGAAGATCTCCACGAAAATGCCGTTAAGGCCATGAAGGCCACCGGCAACTACTTCTATAATTCCGAATACCAGAAGGCATATTTGTGGGGCAACGCCATTGATAATTACTACTTACGTCAAGGACGCAGCCTGCTCAGTGAAAAAGGTGTGGAAAGCCGTCTGGAAAAGCTGGCAGAAGAAAACAATATTCCCCTGTGGGAAGTGGAATCCGTCATGTTCCAGATAGAAATGACATCCATTTATTCCGACAACCTGCAGGAATTCATGCTCTACAGCAATGCTTACTCCCACGGCAAGAGCAACTGGGAAGGCACCCAAGAGCTGTATGAGCTTTGGTGTTCCGGTGATGAAGCAGCTCTTATTGAAGAATTGAAGCGGGAGCCCTGGGCCTTTACAGAAGAGGATCTGGAAGAAACAGAAGACATGACCGAAGACGATCTGGAAACTATCCAGTACATCCGTGACAACATGGAGTCCATCAATACAGAGCTTGAAAAGCTCTATCAGGAGTATGTCAAGTCCATGGAGATCGACCGCAATGCCGGCATGCTGGAAGTTGCCAAGCAGTATCTGGAAAGCGGCGACACCGTATTCTACGCTGTGGGTCTTGCCCACCTGTTGGCAGAGGACGGTCTGGTGTTTACGCTCCGGGAAGCCGGCTACACCGTGGAGTTGGTTCCCTACAACTGATACGCAACAGCGCACAAAGAGCGCAGCCTAAGGGCGGCCTCACATAGGGATTTATACGCTCCAAATCGGATATTTTCCCGCAATACTGCGTTAAAAAGCCATGGCAGGCGTCAGCCTTGCCATGGCTTTTTATCTTGTCTTGCCGAAAAACCTCTCGTTTTGGAGTGCTGCGCAGTTTTGAATAGAAGATTTTTGCTCACAGGAATATTCAGAGGACGCAGAAATACTGGATGTATTTCAAGGACGATGGATTTTCTGTGGGGA
>JAZRKL010000139.1:0-77023 GCA_045646265.1 Faecousia sp. | reverse complement strand
ATGCGCCCGGTGATTTTGCGAATAAAATCACATCGCCAGCGGCGATCATTCTCTTATTTCCTGCGGAAATCCCACAATTGCGGTGCAATTGTGGGCGGGCGATTCATGAATCGCCCCTACAGTATAGTCGCAAATTTCCCGATTTTTTGACAGTCTGAAACAGCAAGGGACTTTTTGTCCCTTGCTGTTTTTTAAACAATGATGGATGTTTGTTCTTTGGGTGGTGTGCGCAGCGCATCATAGAACAGCGCATAGGTGGTTTGTATCTTATTGCTGCACGCGTACAGCAGGCAAAACTGTACCAGCAACGAGGCAATATAGAAGGTAAAGAAGGATACCTCGTAGCTGAAAGGAAGGGTGATACCCAGCATGGGCAGGAACACTTCTCCGTAGCACAAAAACGACACCAGCAGCTTCATCAAATAGAACCACCAAAAGCTAAGATCCAGACGGAACAGGGCGATGCTGTTGCGGCGCATCAGACGAAAACTCATCCAGATGGCCTGTCTGGCTCTGCAGCCGGGTATATCCATAATGCACAGGGGTGCCAGCCGAAGCCGGTAAGATACAGGAATCATAACGATTACGCAGACAATTCCAATGATAATGAGTATGGGCATGATGGCTTCAGTGACAGCCTGCAGTGTACGATCATCCATCACACCGGAAAGAAGCATATCCTGGCTGCTTTCCAAAACCGCATACACAGGCGCTGCCAGAGGGGTAAAGGAAAGTACGGTAGATACGATCTGGAAGCAAAGAAAGCCGATCGCTGCGTAAATGAGGAACTCAAGCAGCAGCAGCCGGAATACAGGACGAAAACGGCGAAAACCATCCAGCAAAGAAGAATCGGTGGCGGTTTCTCCCCGGGCAAAACGCAGCGTAACGGCGATGTATCCGAAAGACCAGAAGGGGAATAAGATAGAAGAGGAAATGGAAAGTACCGATTGGGCAGTGGACAGAATACTGCGAAGACCAATCCCGGACAGACCGCCTGTGTCTTCAATCCGGTAATCCAGCAGATAGCTCAGAACGCTGATCAGCAAAGGCAGTACCGTGCCGACACCGGCCCATATCAGTACCAACCGTTTTTGATTTGGGGCATTGCATAACGCATGGGAAGCCGCTGTCTTCAATGCACGGCGGTTGCGGATATCCATGTTTCTCACTCCTTTGGAAAAGCAGAATCTTAACATAGTTATAAACCAAAGATATGAAAATAGCAAATGAATTTTTTGCTAACAGTAGAAAAGAGAAACGGGATATGCTACAATTAGGTAAATACCACTTACCTGAGGAGGGAGAACATGGATCTGGGAAGCAGGATCAAAGCGGCGCGGATCGCGGCAGGCCTTTCACAAAGACAGCTCTGCGGAGAACATATTACCCGGAACATGCTCTCCCAGATCGAAAACGGCAGCGCCCATCCGTCAATGAAGACACTGGGATATCTGGCAGAAAAGCTGGGAAAACCGGTCAGTTATTTTTTGGATGAGCAGGCGGTGCTGCTGCCAAATCAGCAGCCGATGGCGGAGGCCAGAGGGGCATTGGCCTTGAGGGATCTGGAAAAAATGCGCCGGGCGCTGGATGCCGTTCAGGAACCCGATGAGCAGGTTTATGAGGAAAAGCTTTTGCTGGAATACTACTGGCGCTTTTATAGGGCACGGCATGCCCTTGCTGAGGGAATGAAACCCTATGGGATCAAGCTTTTGTATGAAGCTTTGGAATTGAATGGCTTATACATTACAAAGCAGCTGCGTTACCGCTGCCGGGTGATGCTGGCCATGGCGGGGGAACAGATCTCTCTGGAAGCGGATGAAGAGGGCCTGCTGGCCCGGGCACAGCAGTGCCATGACCCCATCCGCAGATTGGAGATCCTGGCCGCGGCAGAAGAAAGAGAAAATCCCCAATGGCTGCTGCTGCAGGCGCAGGCGCTGTTTGATACAAAGCGGTACGAAGAAGCAGCGGGCCTTTATAGGCGGGTGCCGCCATGCCGGGAAGTCTACGAGAAAATGGAAATTTGCTGCCGGGAGCTGGGCGATTACAAACTGGCTTATGAATATGCTTGTAAGCAACGGGAGTCGCTATGATAACAACAAATAATTATTTCACCCAAATGCAGCAGGCAAAGAAACATTTTTTGACCTATGATCAGGAAAAACTGATCAGAAAGCTGAAATTAAAGGCGGACACGGAGTTTCTGTATACCGTGCTGTTTTCTGAGCATTACAGGATCAGCCGCAACACCGGAGATGTTGAGCGGATGGAAGCAAATGCGTGGGTGGACGCAAACAACTTTGAAGAAGTGATGACCCTGCTGGATGTGATCTGCGACAGCCGGGAAGATCGGTTTGTCAGCGGCAAGTGGAAAAATATGCGTGACTTTGGCTTGATGTTTCACCAGAACTTGCTGGAGAGCCGCAGAGATCCCTGGGCGTGCCTGTTTCAGGAGCGACAGGAGGCATTCTGCCAGGTTTGTGAAGCCCTCGACGGAAAACGGCTGACCAATGGAGATATTGCCTATTCCATCGAAGTATGTGACGGACTCCCGCTGATGCTGCAGCTATGGTTTGGGGACGATGAGTTTCCACCCAATTTAAGAATTCTATGGGATGAGAATGCACTGATGTATCTTCGCTACGAAACCATGTATTTTGCAAAAGGCCTGCTACTTGAAAAAGTGAAAGAGAAAATGGACTGATAACAGCAATGTCATTAAGTTAAGAATGTCATCCTGAGGAGGCAACACCGACGAAGGATCTCCGGAGAATGATAGTCCGGAGATCCTTCGACTCGCTTTGCTCGCTCAGAATGACATAAGTGCTAACTTAATGACATTGCTGTTATCAGTCCATTTTTTTATTCATCCAGTAAATAATGGATTGTCTGGACGGTTTTGCCGTCCTTGACATAGTAACGGGGAACGCGGCGGGAAATGCCGCACAGAATCTCGTAGTTGAAGCTTCCCGCTGCTTCGGCAAGTTCTTCGGCGGTGATACGCTCTGACTCATGCTGGCCGATCAAAACGACCTTGTTGCCAATTGCCACATCGGGAATGTTGGTAATATCCACCATGAGCTGATCCATGCAGACACGGCGCAGGATCGGCGCCCGCTGTCCATGGATCAAAACATAAAACTTTCCGGAAAGACTCCAGCGATAGCCGTCGGCATAGCCCACCGGAACGGTGGCGACCCGGGTAGGTTTGGTGGTGACATAGGTGCCGCCGTAGCCGATCTCCCGGCCTGCGGGCAGCTCCTGCAGATGCGTCACCCGGCTGCGCCAGGTCAGAGCCGGTGTCAAAGGAAGCAGGCTGGGATCCACCTCGCTGCTGGGGTACAGACCGTAGGTAACGATGCCGGAGCGAACCATATCGTAGCTGTTGGGGAAGTTCATCAATCCGGCGGAGTTATTCATATGGCAGATGGGAATTTCCACACCCCGCTGGCGAAGCATGGAGATAAAGGAATCAAACCGCTCTGTTTGTGCCTTGGCACGGCTGAGGTCAGCACAATCGGCGGTTGCGTAGTGGCTGAACAGACCCTCCGCAAAAACATTTGGCAGTTTGGCAGCTTCCGCACACTGATCAGCAGATGCTTCACAAAGGGGGAAACCGATGCGGCTCATGCCGGTATCTACGGCAAAATGGAACCGGGCGGTCTTATTCAGCTTGGCGGCTTCCTTTGAAAGGGTCCTGGCACCGTCCAGACTAAAAATGGAGGGTCGGATATCGTGCCGGATAGCCAGAGAAAAGGCGGCGCTGGGGGTATGGCCCAGAATCAGAATGGGCGTTTGGATGCCGGCACCCCGCAGCTCCAACGCTTCGGAGATAGAACTGACACCAAAGAACGCACACTTATTTTCCAGAAGCTTGGCCACCGGTACGGCACCGTGACCGTATGCATCCGCCTTAACAACGGCCATCACCGGAACACCGGCCTGTTTACGGATTGCTTCAATATTACGCGCAATGGCATCCAGATCTACAGTAACATAAGTATTGTCGTGGTGCATGGACAAGCTCCTTTCGTGTATTTTCGTTATTGTAGCATATCCCGGTAGAAAAGTAAATACGGGGCAAAGGTTTTGCGCCGGTTGTGAACTTACTATTAATTTTTACATGGAGATGTTGAGAAAACGCGTGCCTGTGGTATAATGAGCGTGTACGAATATGCATGCAGCCTTTTTTGGAGATGAGCGTATGAAAAAAATGCTGTTTATTTTAAATCCTTATGCCGGTCAGCGGAAAGCGAACCGGCAGCTGATGGAGATTATAGAAATATTCAACCGGGCAGACTATGAGGTAAATGTATACGTTACCGCAGGCCAAGGCGATGCCTATGAAATGGCTCGGCGCTGCGCGGATTCGGTGGATCTCATTGCCTGCTGCGGCGGTGACGGCACATTTAACGAAACAGCTGCCGGTGTTCTGGCCAGCGGGATCGATGTGCCGGTGGGATATATCCCCGCAGGATCTACCAACGATTTCGCAAACAGTTTGAAGCTTCCTACGGATATTTTGCAGGCGGCCCATGTGATCACAAGCGGCAATGTCCGACAGTTGGATATAGGCTCCTTTAGCGGCCGGTATTTTTCCTATGTGGCTTCCTTTGGCGCGTTTACCCGTGCCAGCTATGCGACACCCCAGAGTGTGAAAAACGCACTGGGCCATGTGGCCTATCTTCTCAGCGGAATCCAGGAGCTTTCCCAGATCAAGGCTCGTCCGCTGCGCTTTGAACTGCCCGACGGCCGGGTGTTTGAGGACGAATACATCTTTGGTGCTATCAGCAATTCCACCAGCGTGGCAGGTATTCTGACACTGGCACCGGATCGGGTGGATATGTCTGACGGCAAGCTGGAACTGATGCTGGTACGCGCGCCCAGAGACGCGATAGAACTGACCGATTGCCTGGTGGCACTGCAGCGGCAGACATATAATTGCGCCATGATGACGTTCCTCAGTACCGAAAGCCTGAAGATCACTGCCCCCGGAGATATGGATTGGACCATCGATGGGGAACGGGAGCCGGGAAAAGAGGCGATCCAGGTGGAATGTCTGCAGCATGCTTTGCGGGTAGTGTGTTAGGAGAAAAAGTATGATCAATACGACACTGTGCTACATTATCCGTGGCAGCGAAGTGCTGATGCTGCACCGGGTGAAAAAGAAAAATGATATCAACAAGGATAAATGGATCGGCATCGGCGGCAAATTTGAAGGGGAGGAATCTCCCGATGAATGCCTGCTGCGGGAGGCAAAAGAGGAGACGGGATTGACACTGACCTCCTGGAAATGCCGCGGTGTCGTGACCTTCCTGACCAATGAACCCAGCCAAGGGGAGTTTATGTACCTGTTCACCTGCGACGGATTCGAAGGAGAATTGAAGCAGTGCGATGAGGGCGACCTGCAATGGGTCAGCCGGGATTTTTTGGACAGCCTTCCCAAGTGGGAAGGGGATGCCATCTTTTTGAAGCTTTTGTGGGAGGACGCACCGTTCTTTCTTTTAAAGCTTCGCTATGATGGCAGCACACTGACAGAAGCGGTGCTGAATGGAAAAGCCCTGGAAAAGCGCCGGGATGGAACCTGGTACTAAAATAAGCACCCCATCGGGGTGCTTATTTTTTATAGCTTTATGATAGCATAGCTGACAGGAGCAAGCCGAATGCCGTTAACATCCAACTGAACACTGTTGTTTTCCATGATGACCTGTGCATTTTGGATAGGATAAGAGAATTCCTGTTCCCGGTCGGTGGGGTTGATGCAGATGAGATAGCTGCCGTCGTTTCCGCTGCGGCGGTATACCAGCGGGTAGCCGTTGTAGCGATGATTTAAGAATGTAATCTCGCCGTCAGCAGACAGGGCATGGCTGCCGTGGCGCAGTTTGATCAGCTTTTTGGTGGTATTCAGCAGGGAATTTTCCTCTGCAAGCTGATCGGCAACGTTTACACCGTCTTCCTGTACCGGCAGGTACAGATCCTCAGACCTGGCATCGGAGAAGCCTGCGTTTTTGCCACGGCACCATTGCATGGGCGTCCGGGAGCCGGTGCGGTTGTATCCGCCTTCCTTGGAGGGAATATCGTCCCGGTATGGCATGCCGATCTCGTCACCGTAGTACACGAAGGGCACACCGGGCATGGTCAGCAGGAAGGCATAAGCGACTTCCAGCTCTTCCTTTGTGCGCCGGTAGCTGATACGGGGAAGATCGTGGTTGCTCGTAGGAATGGAGATGTAACCCTTTTCTTTTGTCGCTTCCAGCTGCGCAAGGTAGTCTACGAGAAAATCGTCCAGAGATCCGTTGCCGTCCAGATTAAAGAAGCTATGACCCAGGAAATCGGTGTTTACACTCCGGCCCGGCTCTGCCCGGAACAGCTTGGTATAGCAGGGTAAATTGGTATGAATCAAAAAATCAATATGGAAACCCGCACCGATGGATTGACTGGGATAGGACCACTCAGAAATCAAGACACACTCCGGGTATTGGGCGTCAAAGATCTCACGAATTTCCTGCCAGAAAGCGGTGATACCCTTTTGGTCGGGGTCGTTTTTAATCAGAGAAGCGGCCATGTCCACCCGGAAGCCGTCGGCACCCAGTGAAATCCAGTAGTCCATGATATTGATCAATTCCTGCTTGGTGGCCCGGCAATCCGGATGGTCCATAGGAAGCTGCCAAGCGGGATCATCAATTTGCGCGAAACCGTAGTTTAAGGCAGGCTGGCAGTAGAAGAAGTTTTTCATATACTTGCCGTCACGCTGCCCGTAACCGCCAACACTGTCGGCGCAGTCTTTTAACCAGCTGTCGGTCCAGACATAACGATTGGAATATTGATTCTTGTCTGCCTTGCAAGACTCCTGAAACCAAGGACACTCCAGAGCGGTGTGCCCTGCGACCAGATCAACGATAACTTTAATGCCCTTTGTATGAGCCTTCTGGCACAGAGTACGGAAATCCCCATTGGTGCCGTAACGGGGTGCGACCTTGTAAAAATCCGTCACGTCATAGCCTGCATCCCGGAAGGGAGACTCATAAAATGGATTCAGCCAGATGGCGGTGAAACCCATATCCTGTATGTAATCCAGCTTTTCGCAAATGCCGTTGAGATCGCCGATACCGTCCCCGTTGGTGTCGTAAAAGGATTGCGGATAGATGTTGTAGAAAACGGCATTTTCTAACCAAGATACTTTATGCATAGCAACCTCCTGCGGTGTATAAGAAATGACATTATTTTCGCACAGACGTCCATGAAAATCAAGTGAAATTTACGCCATTGGGTCACAAACACTTGACGATTTGGTGACGATGTGGTAATATGACACAGCACGCCGTTGTGGTGGAACAGGTAGACACAAGGGACTTAAAATCCCTCGGAGTAAAATCCGTACCGGTTCGATTCCGGTCAGCGGCACCAGAAAAGGCACCCCAACAGGGGTGCCTTTTCTGGTGCCGGGACCCGGAATCGAACCCATCTAAATGCAGTGCGGATGAGCACTGCCCGCTGCGGCTGGACGCAGCGGAACCTCTATTTTTGCCAAAGGCAAAAATGCAAATCGACTCCGGTCAGCCATGAAATGTCAAAGACACCCCAAAGGGGGTTGCGAAAAGGGATTTTCGCAGCCCCCAGTGATATTTTCCCTGACGGGAAAATGATATATTTCCTCCGGAAATGTGATATATTGCTGCCGCAATGTGATATATGCCCCAAGGGGCATGATTTGGTATCACTTCGTGATGATTTAAATAATAAAAGGATATACCGCTTTTCCATGCGGTATATCCTTTTTCCTTAACATTTTCGTAGAAAATATATCACAGCGCAAGCTATATCACACGGCGCAAGCCGTATATCACAGATTTGCAAAGCAAATCTACATCACTGTGGGTTGGGCATATCCCTATGCCCAACCCACCAACAGGGGTGCCTTTTCTGGTGCCGGGACCCGGAATCGAACCTATCTAAATACGAGTGTCCGGCATCTATCATATAGCTGCCGCAATTCATTATTTTGAGATTGCTTCTGGATTTTTATCCCCACGATTGCTATAATAAATTCAAAAAATTGTAACAGAATGATTATAAATTATTCAGCGTTGATTTGGATTTACCGAGTATAATAACCATAATCTGTTAAGTAAGGGTGATACGATGAAACATACCAAGTTTGTGGCTCTTTTATTGGCACTGGTGCTTCTGCTGACGGCATGCAGTACAAAACAGGAAGAACAGACTCCCGCAGTACAATCCCCTGCGGCACCGGTTTATAATGACGCGACCCAGATCATTCTGAGTGATCGTGGCATCACTGTAGACGGAAATCCTGTGGCTACAGACAATACTGCGGCGGTTTACACAGCCAACGATATTGTGTACTACGAATCCGGCAAGGATTTCACCTACGGCGAGGGCAGCGAGAAGGATGCCCACACCCCGGATGAGGCGGCAGCCCACACTGTGGTGCATATTACAAAACCCGGTGTCTACAGCTTAAGCGGTAAGCTGTCTCTTGGACAGATCGCAATAGATCTGGGTGATGATGCCAAGAAAAATCCCGACGCTGTGGTGACATTGGTTTTGAACGGTGTGGATATTACCTGTGAGGTTGCTCCTGCGGTGATCTTCTATAATGTCTATGAGTGCGGAAGCGATGATACGGAAAAGGCATCCAAAGATGTAGATACCTCCGCTGCCGGCGCCAATGTAATCATCGCCGACGGCACGGTCAATACCGTGAACGGTTCCTATGTGGAGCGGATTTATAAGCCGGACTCCGTTGTTTTGAATGAAGACAAAACGGAGGTTGAAGATGCCAAGAAGCTGCATAAATATGACGGCGCTTTTTACTCCAAGCGGTCCATGAACATTTTTGGCGGCAAGGAGAACACCGGCGTTTTGAACATCAAGGCCGAAAACGAGGGCCTTGACAGCGAGATGCACCTGACCATCAACGGCGGCGACATTTCTATTGAATCAGGCAATGACGGCATCAACACCAACGAAGACGGTGTTTCGGTGACTACTGTCAACGGCGGCAAGCTGACCATCAAGGTTACCGGTGAAACCGGCGAGGGCGACGGCATCGACTCCAACGGCTGGCTGGTGATCAATGGCGGCACAGTGGTTGCCGCAGCCTGTTCCAACAGCGCCGATGCGGGTATTGATTCGGACATGGGAATCCACATCAATGGAGGAACGGTAATCGCAGCCGGCCATATGCTGGACCGAATCGAGGACGGCGGACAGAACTATGCCGTGTTTAACTTTGCCCAAAAGCAGACCGGCAGTGAAACCATTGTGATGAAGGATCAAAAGGGCAAAGCCATTCTGGAAGCAAGACCCGAAAATGCCTATTCTATTTTGATTCTCAGCAGTGCCGATCTGAATGCCGGAACCTACACCCTCTGGAGCGATGGAAAGCAGCTTGCGGGCAGCTCCGGTGGTATGATGGGCGGCCCCGGGATGGGGCCCGGCGGCATGGACAGACCGGAACAACCCGACGATATTGATGCGCCTGCGGATGGGCAAAGACCTCCCGAAGGCTTCACATCACCGGAAGGCGGCACTCCGCCGGAAGGTGGCACTCCACCGGAAGGTGGCAACCGTCCCGAAATGCCGGGTGGCAACAGACCAGGTGATCCAGGAGAAAATTTTATGGACCCCCAAGCGACGCCCCCCGATTTTGTTATCCGTGACGGGGGGAATATGTTCAGCGGAGTATCGTATTTCACCGGACAGTAAGAAAATCTGTGACGGATTGATGTATTGCTGACACATGCAACGCTTGTGACAAGCGTGTTCCTTTTTGGGGAATTGTATTGATATACCACAACGAAAAAACAACCGCCCCGGGGTGTGATACACCCCGGGGCGGTGTTTGTCAAAACAGGTTCTTATAAGATGGCTATGATTATTTCAAGACCGCTTCTTCTCCTTGCAGATATACCCGTTGAACATTCATCTTGTGATCTACAACGATCAAGTCTGCCCGCAGGCCGACGCGGATTTCACCGCGGTCTGTAAAGCCCACAGCCCGTGCCGGGTTGTAGGATGCAAACTGGAACACGTTGACTATGGATGCGCCGGTGTGCTTCATCATGTTCCGGCAGGCAACGTCCAATGTCAGCTTCGAACCGGCGATCTCGCCTTCGTAATCGAAGTTGATATCGTTGACACCTTCATAGCCGGGAGGATTCGGGGCATCGCTGTGGGTAGCATCCGAGATCAGAATGATTCTGTCATCTCCCTTGATTTTGCGCACAAGCCGAAGCATGTAGGGATCGACATGAATTCCCCTGCTGTCGCAGATCAGTTCCGCGTAAATATCATGGTGATAATTAACGGCTTCGTCCACGCAGACACCCCGACACTCGGGGTATTTGATGATCGTGCCGGTGGCATTGGTGTGGTGGGTGCCGATGCACAGACCGTAGGGCATCAGCGCCTCGATTTCCTGGGGTGTGGCCTCACTGTGGGCCACAGCGAAGCGAACGGTAGGATTGACCGCCCGGGCAGCCAGAACAAATTCCTCGATGTTTTCCCGTTCCGGTGCGACGCACCAAACCTTAGCAAGATCCTTTGCGGCATTCAGAATCGGCACATAGTCATTCTTGTCAATGGGTTTGTTCCAAGGATTCTTAGCACGGTTGGAACCGTATTTGGGGTTGGTATAGGGGGTTTCCATATACATGCCGCCGATATTCGCACCATCCGGTGTCTGCATAGCCGCGCGAATATCATGGCAAGCCTGTATGATTTCCTGCGCAGTAGAACGGCCAAAGGGAGCAGGCAGGACCGTGGTTGAGCCATGTGCCAGATGTGCCTTCGCAGCAGTGATAGGATCATCCAAAAAACGGACACCTGCACCGGCATGGACATGGATATCAACAAAGCCCGGGCCAACATATGCGCCGTTTACATCAATGATCTCAGCACCCGCCGGAATTTCCGTATTCCGCATCTCACCAAAACCGGCGATCTTGCCGTCTTCAATCAAAAGAACAGCTTCGGGAATCAGATGGTCCCGCATGATGAGTTCCGCATTGATGATTGCTTTCATCGCTACACTCTCTTTCGTTGCTTTATTTATTTCGAAGCTCAGCCAGAAGTGCGGTGCCTTCCGCAATGATCTGCTCCGCCACACCGGGCTTGAACCGGGAGGCCCGGGCCTCATAGCCGCCTTCTTCGTAGCATTCCATCATGGGGAAATAACCCTCGTAGCTGTTGGTGCAGCAGGTAGGCAGGATCAGCTCCCATTCCGGAGCTTTCCGGATCTCCACACCAATCTCGCCAAAGGGCTCACCGGGGATGCCAAGAAGTGCCACATCGCCCATGCTCACGCCGATCAGCTCCATGATAAAGTAGTCCGGGCCGTTCTCCAGCTCCAGCGCCCGGCTTGCCTCGCCCAGAACCGTAGTCAACTCCATGGCGGTGAAGGGTATTTCATCATCCTTGCCGGCTTTGTGGAGGCCCATATACAGTTTCGCGCGCTCCAGCACTTCAGGTGTGGGTCTGTTGGTGGGGATATGGATCTGCCGGACCATGGTGGAAAGACTATCCACATCCCGGTAGTTTGCCTTGGAGTATACCTGCAGTACCGCGCCGGCGATGACCATGCCGATATGCTGGGTATGGCCATAGCCCTTCCAGTAGCCGCCGGGGATGAGATACTGACCATTTAGCATGCCGTCTGTGGCCCAAACATTCTGAGCGCCGATGTCGCCCTGAGGACCGGTCAGGAACAGACACTTGGTGCCGGGAATGGCCCGCTCCACGGTGCGGCGCACAAAGCCGGGCCAGTCGGCAGAGATTTTGAGGTCAACGAGGGTGGACGGATGCATACCGTAGTGCGCCAAAACGATGCTGTCGCCGCCCTCCTGGTCAAAACGAACCATGCTGACACGGTCATCCACCATACCGATTGGCTCTGCGATATCCGGGTTCATATAACCGGGATTGGATCGGACGGTGCCGTCCTTCATGCGGAAGCGGCGGTTAAAGCCGATCTCCGTGGCGGTGCCTACACGCCAGCCCATCCGGGCGGGCTTGAGGTTGGCAAGGGCCTGGTGGGCCGCGTTCAAAACGCCAATCTTCAGACTGACAAAATAGTTTCTAAGATGTTCTTTTTCGTGTTTGCTATCCACGATAGGACCCGTATGGGTATGGGTGGCAGCCACATAGATGGCTTCCATAGGCAAGCCGGTAGTTTGGCTGATCGCTTCCCGGATGATATCCATATTCTGGCGTTTAATGTAACAAAGATCCAGACTGATCACGAGAACCTTGGTGTCTTCTACCTGGAGGGCCAGGGCATTGGCCTCCAGATCGTCAAAAACGCCTTCTGCGGGACGGACCGAAAAGTCACCTGCAAGCCAAGTGCCAATAGGCGGTGTGATAACTGCTCTGCCGAAACCTGCGTAAAGTTTATTCATAAAAATATCCTCCAGTCTATTTGTTGTTTGTCTGTTATAAATTTCGCATTTCCGCTAAAAGGGCGGTGCCTTCTTCGATGATGAGTTCCGCCACACCGGGTTTGAAGCGGGAGGAGCGGGCCTCGTAGCCGCCTTCTTCATAGCATTCCATCATGGGGAAATAGCCGTTGTAACCGTTGCTGCAGCAGGAAGGCAGGATCAACTCCCAATCCGCAGCCTTTCTCAGCTCTACACCAACCTGACCGAAGGGTTCACCCGGAATACCAAGAAGGGCAACATCACCGACTTTCAAACCGATCAGGTGCATGGAGAATGCATCCGGTGCATCCTTCAGCGCGATTCTGCGGCTGGCTTCTCCCAACACGGTGACCAATTCCATGGCGGTATAGGGGATCTCATCATCTTTTCCCGCATCGTGGAGTTCCATAATTTTATAAGCGTCCTCCAGTTCCTCCGGCGTTGCCTTGTTGGCTGGAATGAGGATCTCTTTTTCCATAAATGCAAGGCTGTCCACTTCCCGGTAGTTCGCCTTGGAATATACCTGCAGAACAGCGCCGGCAATGACCATGCCGATGTGCTGGGTGTGACCGTAACCCTTCCAATAGTTTTCATGAGTCAGATACATACCGTTGGTCATGCCGTCGGTTGCCCAAACATTCTGAGCGCCGATATCGCCCTGAGGACCGTTCATAAACAGGCACTTGGTACCGGGAATTGCCCGCTCCACGGTGCGGCGCACAAAGCCGGGCCAGTCAGTGGAAACCATGCTGCCGCCGATGGTGTCGGGATGCATACCGTAATGGACCAGAACGATATTGTCGCCGTCTTCCTGATCAAAGCGGACCATGCTGACCCGCTCATCCACAACACCGATAGGCTCCAGAATATCCGGATGCATATAGCCCGGGCTGGAACGGACAGTGCCGTCCTTCATGCGGAAGCGGCGATTAAAGGCAATGTCAGTTGCACGGCCGACACGCCAACCCATACGGGCGGGTTTCAAATTTGCCAATGCTTGGTGGGCGGCATTTAATATACCGAGCTTCAAACTGACGAAATAGTTTCGCACCCGTTCATCCGAATGATGACTACTGACTTCCGGTCCTGTGTGGGTGTGCGTGGCGGCAATATAAATTGCATGAGCGGGGACACCGGTGGTCTCAGAAATTTCCTTCCGGAGGATATCGATATCTGATTTGTGGACACCGCACACATCGAGAATAGCAAGAAGAACCTTTGTTTCCTCTACCTGAAGGGCCAGTACATTGGCGGACAGCTCGTCCAGAACGCCTTCTACATACCGGTCGAAGAAATAGCCGTGGAGCAAAACATCTTTACCCGGGGTGATCTTTGCTCTGCCGAAGCCTGCGTAAAGTTTATTCATCAAAACCATCTCACTTTATCATTTAATAATGGAAAACGAAAGGTCCTAAAGTACCTTTTTAGAGAAATATACCATCCATGGGAGCAAAATACAATGTCACAATGTTGTATTCGGTTTGCCCAATGTTGTATCTGCCGGACCCAATAAGGGCGCCTTGGTCGAACAGCCGAATAACGTACAAACAATTATCAGTATTATGGATTGACAGGTACGTATACACCTATTAAAATAAGGAAAACCGAAAGAAGGGGTGCAATTATGGAACAGCTGTGTCGGGCAATCAATATGCCGCAGGAAGTAACGCAGCAATTGGTGCAGCTGCATAATACAATGGAGTGGTATCCCTGTCTTCAATTGCTCATGGAGCGGGATACATGGCAGACGGGTATTGACCAATTGCATGAAGCAGTTGGTGACGATCCTCAGGGGATGAAAGGCTTATGCTGTATGCTCCGGTGTGCATTGCTGGCCAGAGAAACCTATACGAAGTTGGGAATTCCGGAAGAAATCTATGCAGCCACCATGGGCGCTTTTTCCCGCTTTGTCAGAGAGCATAAGGAAAGCTACGGCTATTATGGTTTCCACCGGGAAATCTGGACGACCCGGCAGGTGTCCTGCAAAATGTTCCGCATCGGCCAACTGGAATATGAACTGACTACTTTAAATAATGTGCCGATGGTCGGCCTGCATATTCCTACGGATGCGGATATGCGCCCGGAGGTGCTGCGCCCGTCTGTCCGGGAGAGTTTAAAGAAACTGTATCAGATTTTTCCGGAGTGTGCGGATCAGACAGTATTTACCCACACTTGGCTGCTTTCTGCGCAGCTCAAGGAGATGCTTCCGGAATCTTCTAACATTCTGCAGTTTCAGGCAATGTTTGACATAGAGCCGGAAGGGTATCCCGGTAATGACATGTTGACATGGGTGTTCAAGAATCCTTATCTGCCCAAAGAGGAATATCCGGAGAATACAAGTTTGCAAAGAAAGCTGAAAAAGTTCCTTCTGGAAGGCGGGCAGTTTTGCAACGGAAGAGGATATTTGCGGAACATATAATAGAATGGATGCTTTTTCTCTTAAATCAAAGAGCGCAGTGCTGCATTTCGCGGCACTGCGCTTTATCTGTGTGTTGCAAGGTATACTGCAGGAGATGGGATATGCAGGCAGCACTGGCAATAAGTTTCATTGACTTTATTTGTCTATTATGGTATTCTTATGTTGAATTACTGTGGGTACTTATGCTTATTGATAAGGCGCACAGTTGATAGCTTGATTTTGTAAGAACTGAGAGAGTATAAAGATGGGATTTTTCCGCTCTGTGGGTCAAAAATTACATAATGAGGACCCGCGGCAGTTGAAGCGGGAATACTGCTGGCTGTGGGGAAAAATTGCCCGTTACCGCTGGATGATCCTGGCTGTGATGCTTCTGGGCCTTTTGGGAACAGGGTTATCGTTGCTGTCCAGCGTAGCTTCCAAGTATCTGATCGATGCGGTTACAGGCTACGGAAAAAATGTGATCGCCGGAGCAGCCGTTGCCATGGTAGGAATGATGCTGGGCGGCCTTGCGCTGCAGGCGGTTTCCTCACGGGTCAGTGCCTTCGTGCATGTGCGTGTCCGCAATGAAATGCAGCATGCCACCTACGGAAAGATCCTTCGGGCGGCCTGGGAGGCTTTGGAGCCTTACCGCAGCGGAGACCTGCTGCACCGGTTGAATTCGGATATCGGCATCGTTTCCGATGGAATTATCGGTTTTCTGCCGGGTCTGCTGACCTCCGGTGTCAGATTTCTGGGTGCCTTCTGCATCATGCTGTATTTCGACCCGGTGATGGCGCTGATCGCTTTGGTCGGTGCGCCTGTCACACTGCTGGTTTCCAGATTTCTGATAGCAAAGCTCCGGCAGCAAAATCTGACTATGAAGGAGCTTACCGGAGAGGTCATGTCTTTCCAGGAGGATTCCTTCCGGAATATTACCAGCATCAAAGCCTTTTCCGCGACGGAGCGGTATGCCGGGCAGATGCAGAAGCTTCAGGGAGAGTATGAGGGCGCGTATCTGTCCTTTCATTCTTTCCAGATCGGTGTGTCCACCTGCATGTCTTTGGTGAGCATGGCGGTGACAACTGCCTGCTTTGGCTGGGGAGTTTATCAGCTGTGGGCAGGACGGATCAGCTACGGCTCCATGACCATGTTCCTGCAGCTTGCGTCTACGCTGCGGGGCGCGTTTTCTTCTCTGGTTTCTTTGATGCAGCAATCTATTTCTATTACCACTTCCGCGGGCCGTATTATGTCGTTGGAGGAGCTTCCCTCCGAGAACGCGCAGGTACCCGAAGGCCTTGCGGAGGAAGCGCAGGTGCAGATCGCACTGCGCCAGGTGTCCTTCCGCTATCAGAACGGAGAGCCTGTGCTGCATCCCTTTGATTTTACAGCGAAACCCGGTGAGTGTATTGCGGTTACCGGTCCCTCCGGTGAGGGAAAGACGACCCTGCTGCGGCTGCTGCTGGGACTTGTGGAGCCCGGCAGTGGAACTGCCATGCTGACCGGAGAAAGCGGAAAACAGTATCCCCTTGGCGCGGGAACCCGTGAGATTTTCTCTTATGTTCCTCAGGGGAACAGCGTTTTTGCGGGAACTGTTGCCCAGAATTTGCGGATCATTGCCCCGGAAGCAACCCGGGAGGAAATGGAGCATGCGCTGAAGGTTGCCTGTGCCTGGGAATTCGTCAGCCAGTTCCCGGAAGGGCTGGACCATGTCCTTGGCGCCGGCGGACGGGGAATCTCCGAGGGCCAGGCCCAACGCCTTGCCATTGCAAGAGCGTTGCTGCGCAAAGCGCCTGTTTTGCTACTGGATGAAGCAACCTCGGGTCTGGATATGGACACAGAGCGTCAGCTTATGGAAAACCTGCGGGAAAGCGGTCTGGTGCGTACCTGCATTCTGGTGACCCACCGGTCCGGATACGCGGATTTTTGCAGCCGAAGCTATGAGATCCGCTACGGCAGCGTAACTGAGGTGTTCCATGGAGGCAATGAAAATGATTGATCTGCATAGCCACATCCTGCCCCGGCTGGATGACGGTTCCAACTCCATGGAAGAATCCTTGAAAATGGCGCAGCTGGCAGTGGAAAGCGGCGTGCGTGAAATGGTGGCAACACCCCATTGTGCCCAGGGCCGTGCCCGGGAGGTTTACTCCGGCTGGTTGCTGCTACGGGAAGTGTTGGAAGATGAAGGCATCCCGCTCCGGGTCTATCCCGGTATGGAGATTTTGGGAACAGCCAATACCGCCCGGCTTTTGCAGGAGGGCCAGTTGTTTACTATCAACGGCTCCCGATATCCTCTGGTTGAGTTCCTTTTTCAGGCAACAGCACGGGAAATTACCGATATTCTGGAGAGTATCAGCCGGGCAGGCTTCCTGCCTCTGATCGCCCATCCGGAGCGTTATGAATGTGTTCAGCAGGATCCCGGCTGCATCAATGCATGGAAGAAACTGGGCTGTCTGTTTCAGGTAAACCGGGGCAGCCTGTTGGGCCGGTTCGGAAGCGATGCGCAGGATATGGCTTTTTCTCTGGTGGACAGGGGATTTGCGACGGTGGTTGCAAGCGATGCCCATTCTTCGAAAATGCGTACGCCCTGGCTGCGGGATGTATACGGGTTGCTGTCTGAGGAATTTTCTCCCGTTGCCGCCCGGTATTTGCTGCTTCGCAACCCAAAAACTATTTTAAGAAATGAAGATATTCCGTCGGTGGAACCGGCGTGGTTTTGATAAAAGAGGCGAAACAAATATGAAAAAAAGAACATGGATTTCCATTGCGCTTCTTGCTGTGTGTCTGGTGACATTTTTCGGATACCGGACAGTGAAGCGGTTGCGTGTGGATAAAAAAGCGCCACAGATCGATGTAAGCGCCGGTGTTCAGCAAATATCTGTAAAGGACACCGCGGATGCACTGCTGCAGGGTATTACCGCAAAGGATGATACCGACGGTGATGTGACCGCGTCCCTGGTGGTGGAGCAGATCCGTCTGCTGGATTCTGACGGAAATGCCTCTGTCAGCTATGCTGCCTTTGACCGGGCGGGTAATGTGGCGAAAATCAGCCGCCAGGTGCGGTATTCCGATTATGAAAGTCCCAGATTCTCTCTGGACAGTCCGCTGTTGTTTACGCAGGGTGTTTCTATGGATGTGCTCGGCCATATCAACGCGACAGATGTTTTTGACGGTGACATTACCCGCAGGGTTCGGGCAACCTCTTTGTCTGAGAATACAGGCTCTGATACGGGTGTCCATGAGGTAGTCTTCCGGGTCACCAACTCCATGGGAGATACTGTGGAGCTGATCCTGCCGGTGGAGGTCTATTCCGCAGGATCATATCAGGCTGCCTTGCGCCTTACGGATTATTTGATCTACCTGCCGGTAGGTGCGGATTTCCATGCAAAGGACTATCTGGACAGCTTCACCGTAGGACAAGATGACATATCCTTGAAAAACGGACTGGCGGATAACATGTCGCTGAAGACTTCGGGAACTGTGGATACGCAGAACCCCGGCGTTTACAGCGTGGGATATCTGATTACCCAAACGGTGCGCAACACCGGCAATCGTGAGGAAGGCCTAACATACAAGGGGTATTCCAAGCTGATCGTTGTGGTGGAGGAGTAAGGCCTATGGAAAATATGAGTGAAAAGTATGCAGGGGGATTTCTGCCCTTTCATCCTGTCGTGCTGCTGCGGGATGTGGCAAAACGGTGGCTTTTGATCCTGCTGGCAGCGCTGATCGTGGGTGTGGCGGTTTATATCCATGCGGATGAGTCCTATACCCCCGTCTACCGGACCACAACTACCTATGTAGTTACCACCCATAGCTCTTCTACTACGGTGTACAGTAACCTGACCTCTGCATCCAGCCTGGCTTCTGTGTTTTCGGAACTGCTGAACAGCTCGATTATGCGAAAGGCAATTCTGGAGCAGATCGGAGAAACTTCCTTTGCTGGTACCATCAATGCGGCTGTGATTCCGGAGACGAATCTTTTGACTGTGACGGTCACGGCCCCGGATCCCCGGACGGCCTTCACTGTGGCACAGGCGATCATTGAACACCATGAAACGGTGACATATCAGGTGCTGGACAGTATTACCTTGGAGGTCCTGCAAAATCCTGTTGTGCCTTACGGTCCTGTCAACTATCCCAATGCTTCCGGACAGATGAAGCGGGCAATGCTGTATGCAGCTGTAGCAGCGTGCGTACTGCTGGCAATGATATCCTACTCCAGAAACACGGTCCGCAGCGGAAAGGAAGCCCGAGCAAAACTGGATTGCAACTTTTTGGGTGAGATACCCCATGAGAACAAGTATAAGACACTGCTCTCCAGAATACACCGCAAGAAGACCAGCATTCTTATTACAAGTCCTGTGACCAGCTTCCGTTTTGTGGAAACTATGCGCAAACTGCGCCGCAGAGTGGAGCAGCATATGCACGGCGGCAAGGTCCTGATGGTGACAAGCCTGCTGGAAAACGAAGGAAAGTCTACCATCGCGGTAAACCTTGCGCTGGCAATGGCTCAGAAGCATGAGAAGGTTCTGCTGATCGATTGCGATCTGCGTAAGCCTGCCTGCCACGTACTGTTGGAGCAGAAAAATGTCGCCTATGGTGTTCGCAATGTGTTGTCCGACCAGGTAGCGGTCAATGACGCGATCGTCCAGGACGGAAAGAGTGGCCTGTATCTGCTTCTGGAGAAGCACGGCAACACCGATTCCGGTGATTTTGTGGCCTCCGGTGCCATGGCAGGCTTGCTGCAGTGGGCAAGAGCGGAATTTGACTTTGTGGTATTGGATCTTCCTCCTATGGGTGAGGTTTCCGATGCGGAGGGCATTACGGCCTTTGCTGATGCCAGCCTTCTGGTGGTGCGGCAGAATTTTGCCAATGCCAATGCCGTGAATAAAGCATTGGATACCTTAGCCGGTGGAAATGCGAAGCTTCTGGGCTGTGTCCTCAATGATGTAATGTCCGTTGCGCTGACTGCCGGAAGGGGATACGGCTACGGGTATGGATACGGTAAGTATGGCCACTACGGTCATTACGGAAATTACGGCGCTGGTGGCACCGAAGAATAAGGAAAGGTTGCTGTTATGGAATTTCAAGAAAAAGAAGAACAGAAGCTGGACCTGTTTGTGCTGCTGGATAGCTTTCTGAAGGAAGCAAAGCGCAGAATCGCTTGGCTGCTGATTCTGGTTTTGTTAGCAGGAGGCGTTATGGCTGTCCGCCAATATACGTCCTATTCTCCCAGTTATACTGCTTCCGCATCCTTTACTGTCCGGGTGGCGAATCCTGTCTATTCCGGCGTCAGCAGCTATAATGCCAAAACCGCGGAGCAAATGGCAAAGACCTTTCCCTATATCCTGACCAGCGGTGTGCTGCAGGAACGGGTGAAGGAGCATTTGGGCATTTCCTATATGCCCAGTGTCGCTGTTACCACCAATGCCGGAACCAATATTATTACAATGAAGGTCACGGATTCCGACGGACAGAGGGCCTACGATGTGCTGAATGCTGTGATCACCTATTATCCGGAAATTGCGGAGTTTGTGGTGGGTGCAACGGTGCTGATTCTGCTGGATGAAAGCGGTGTGCCTGCATATCCCAATAATACTATGGATCTGAAGGGTGCTGCGGTAAAGGGCGCTGTGTTTGGCGCTTTGGCATGGGCGGCGATCCTTGCATTGATCGTGCTTTCCAGAAATACCATCCACAATGAAGAGGAACTGAGAAAGGTCCTCAATACGCCCTGCATTGGTCAGGTACCCTTTGTAAAGCTGCCCCGCAATGCGTCCTGCCCTATGATTGGCAGAAATAAAAATCAGCCCGGTTTCTCTGAGTCGATTCGTCTTCTGCGGCTGCGGGTGGAAAAGCACATGGCGGAAAAGCAGCGCAAGGTATTGCTGATCTCAAGCGCGGTGCCCGGCGAGGGAAAAACAACGGTGTCTGTGAATTTGGCGGTTTCCTTGGCCAAAAAAGGAAAGAAAGTGGTTCTGATTGACTGCGATCTCCGGAATCCTTCTGTAGCAAAGGCACTTCAAATGACGGCGCAGCATTCTCTGGCGGATTATCTGCAGGGGAAGGTGACCGTTCGGGATGTGGTAACCCAGACACAGATCGGCAACCTCTATGTGATTGCCGGAGGCGCCGGAGCGAAAAACAATTCTGCTGAGTTGCTGGCCCGGGAGCGGACCCACCGTTTGATCCAGGCCGCAAAGAATCTGTTTGACTATGTGATCCTGGATACACCGCCCTGCTCTTTGCTGACAGACGCGGCAGAGATTGCCGATTTGGCAGATAGCGGTGTGATTGTCATCCGTCAGGACTTTGCGTCCAAGGAACAGATCCTGGATGGCATCGGTCGCTTGAGCGACTGTAACCTGCCGATCATCGGATGCGTTTTGAATAATGTGCGCCGTGGCTTCTCTTCCGGATACGGATATGGGTACGGCTACGGCTATGGTTACGGTTACGGATACGGTGTGAAGAAAAAATAAGCACGGCCCGTAAAAACGGGCCGGGAAGGACATCCAAAGGATGTCACAACATGGAAAGAAGAGGCAGAAAAGGGGCAGATAGTATGCAGAACACGGTCAGTTGTGAAAAAAAGGCGGCATATAATGGAATATACAACCGTTTTGTGAAGCGGGTGCTGGATATCTGTGTTTCCGGTGCGGCAATTCTGATTCTGTGGCCCTTTTACCTGATCATTGGTGCGCTGATCGCTGTGGAAGATGGTTTTCCGGTGTTGTACCGGGCGGAGCGGGGCGGCTACCGGGGGCGCAGCTTCCGGATCTGCAAATTCCGCACCATGGTAAAAAACGCGGATCAGATCGGTGGCGGCACCACCTCCTTCCACGATCCCCGGATCACAAAGGTGGGCAATTTCCTTCGAAAGACAAAGCTGGATGAAATCCCGCAGCTCTTTCAGGTATTCCTGGGAAAAATGAGTCTCGTGGGTCCCAGACCGGAGCTGATACGGTATGTGGAGCAGTATACCGGCGAGGAACTGGATATTCTGCAGGTTCGCCCGGGCATTACAGACTACAGCTCTGTGGAGTTTATTAATCTGGATGAGATCGTCGGAGAGCAGAATGCGGACGAGATGTATGAAAAATACGTTCTCGCAAAGAAAAATGCCCTGAGAGTCCGGTATGCCCGGACGGTATCGCTGAAAACCGATGTATTGATCGTATGGAAAACAGTGAAAGCCGTGCTGTCAAAAGCCGTAGGTTTTATTTTTAAGAAGGAACACAGGTAACATGGAGTATATTACATTACAAAATTCAGAGCTTCGGGTTTCCAGATTGTGTATGGGCGGCTGCCCTATGGGCGGCTACGGCTGGGGACAGGTTCAGGAGAACGAACTTTTGGATGCGGTGAATGCAGCCCTGGACATCGGAATCAATTTCTTTGATACCGCGGATACATACGGCTTGGGACAATCGGAACGTACTTTGGGAAAGGCCCTGGGCAGCAGACGCAAGGATGCGGTGATTGCCACGAAGTTTGGTGTCCGGGTGGAAAACGGCAAAACCTTTTATGATAATTCTCCCCAGTGGATCCGGCAGGCCTGCGAGAGCAGCCTGACACGGTTGGGCACAGATCATATTGACGTTTATCAGGTCCACTACCGGGATGGCGTGACACACATCGAAGCTGTGCTGGAGACTTTGGAGACTCTTCGCGGCGAAGGAAAGATCCGGTACTTTGGATTATCCAATCTTCGCAGCGCGGATATTCCGGAGCTGGAAAGCTGCAAAGGAAAGTTCCTGTCCTTCCAAAATCAGTATTCTCTGGCCTGCAGAGATTTTGAACAGGAAATTCTGGAACTGTCCCAAAGACTGGAAATGACCCCGATGACCTGGGGCAGCCTGGGACAGGGAATCCTCACGGGAAAATATGATAAACATGTGACCTTTGGCAGTGATGACCGCAGGTCAAGAGATGTTTATGCGAATTTTTACGGCGAAAAGCTGCTGAAGAATCTGGAGATCGTGGAGTGCCTGAAAAAGGTCGCGAAAAACCATGAGATCCCTGTCAGTGCGGCGGCTGTGCGCTTTATTTTGGACTATCTTCCGGGCAGTGTGGTGCTTTGCGGCGCAAAGCGCCCTGCGCAGATCATGGAAACAGCGAAAACCATGAACGCAAAGCTGAATCCTGCTGAACTTGCGCAGTTGGACGAGATTTCCCGGTAAAAATACAGAAAAAGAGATGTGATGAACCATGACGAGTGAACAGTTGGCCTGGCTGATCTGCCGGCATGATGTGGAAATGACCCATGTATCCGGTGGCAGCCATATTGGCGCGGTACTTTCTGTTGCGGATATTATGGCAGTGCTGTATGCGGATGTGCTTCATTATCGCCCCCAGCAGCCCAAATGGGAGGGAAGGGACCGCTTTATTCTCAGTAAGGGACACGCGGGCGCTGCGCTGTATGCTGCCCTGGCGGAGTGCGGCTTTTTCCCTGTGGAGGAACTGCTGACCTATTATCAGAACGACAGCCGGCTTTCCGGCCATGTTTCCCACGCGGTACCCGGTGTGGATCTGTCCACAGGTTCTTTGGGTCACGGTTTGGGCGTGGCCGTAGGTATGGCCGTCGCAGCTAAACAGGACGGAAAAACCCACAGGGTCTTTACCGTGCTGGGTGACGGTGAGTGCAATGAAGGCTCAGTCTGGGAGGCTGCCCAGGTGGCCGTGAATTTTGGCCTGAATAATCTGGTGGCGATTGTGGATCACAATCATATGCAGAGTATGGATTACTGCGACCGGACCCTTTACAGCGGACCTATGGCTGAGAAATGGCGCGGTTTTGGATGGAATGTCATTGAACTGAACGGTCACGACCATGACGCGCTCAGAGCAGCGCTGGCACCCAATGACAGCGGATTGCCGACCGTGATTGTTGCCCATACCGTTAAGGGCAACCGGATCCCCTTTATGGAAAAGGATATCCTGTGGCACTACCGGTTCCCCCACGATGGCTGGGAGTATGACGGTGCGGTAACCGCACTGCATGCATGCAAACCGGCAGGTGTCGAAGATCCCTACACCCCCGACGGCATTGCGGAGCCTGTGCTTCCCGGTCCGGATGCGGATACCAAATGGGATCATACCACGGCTGAGACTTATCATCCCACCTGGTTCCGGCTGCAGGAGGTAGAAAAATGAGAGACAGTTTTGTGCGTTCCCTGCTGGAACTGGCAAAAGAGGACAAAAATATTGAACTGGTTACCGGCGATCTGGGCTTTGGAGTGCTGCGGCCATTCTGGGAAGCACTTCCGGATCAGTTTATCAATGCCGGCATCGCCGAGCAGAATATGACCTCCATGGCTGCCGGAATGGCACTGGAGGGCAAGACGGTGTTCGTCTACTCCATCGGCAATTTCCCCACTATGCGCTGCCTGGAGCAGATCCGCAATGACTGCGCCTACCATGGAGCAAACGTCAAGATCGTTTGTGTGGGCGGCGGCTTCGTCTACGGCTCTCTGGGCATGAGCCATCATGCCACGGAGGATATCTCCGTGATGCGGAGTCTTCCCGGTGTGACGGTGTTCTCCCCTGCGGACAAGGTGGAAGCAGCGGAGGTGGCAAAAGCTGCCGTGGCATGCCCGGGAACCTGTTACATTCGTCTGGGCCGTGGCGGTGAGCCTGTGGTTCGGGAGAAAATTGAGAATTTTGAAGTTGGAAAGGCCATTCCTGTCCAACGGGGCAGCCGGGTGGCGATCTTCTCCACCGGTGGTATTTATCAGGAAGTGGCTCTGGCAGTGAAGCTGCTGGCCCGGGATGGAATCGAGCCTGCTGTTTATACCTTCCCGACCATCATGCCCATGGACGAGAAGACCGTTCTGGAATGCGCCCGGGAGTATGAACTGATTGTGACCTGCGAAGAGCACAACATCCAGGGTGGTTTGGGAACCGCTGTTGCCGAGGTGCTGGCAGAGCAGTCCGGTAAGGCCCGGCTGCTGCGCATCGGCATGGAAAATGCCTATTGCTCCGTGGTGGGCAATCAGGAACACCTGCGGAAGATCTACGGTATGAACGGCGAGGAGATTGCCCGCCGGATCCTGAAGGAAATTGTGTGATTTGCAGAAAAAACCGGAAAACGCATCATGCGTTTTCCGGGGGATGGATAGATTTAGGGGCTATTTCTTATTGAGGAAAGAAACATAATCAAATTCTCTTTCAAAGTGGCACATGCCGAATATGTTCTTTCCTAAATATGTGTACGGATATTGGTATCGCATATTGGGTTTTATGTAGTAGGACCAGGGAATGTCCGGAAGCGGTTTTGCGGTGAGTAAAACAATATTGTTACAGGGGAAATCTGCAAGCTTTTTTGCTTCTTCCGCTGTCAGACCATCAATCAGATGGTATACGACATACAGATTTTCTTTATTGACTCTTACTTTTCTGCGTTCCCAATTTTGGTTCGCGTCTTCCATACTCTCTTCGTGGATGAAGAGAATTGTAATGGTAGGGATATCTCCGGTTCCTGCCAGCTGAGCCACGGGAAAATCGTTTGGTGTATCAATAAACTGAAGCTTTTGGGCTAGATAGTAGTCTAAATGAAGGCAAAAATGGATGAATTCGCTGGGTTTTATATAGGTGTTGATGGTTGGGGTTTGAAACTGTTGCTCCAGCCGGTGATAGATATATCCGCCGATGCAATTTGAGCAGAGAATCGTAAAATCCTTGTTTTGGAGTTTCTTTATGAAGTGACGGTTGATTCTTTTTTCAATCCATGAAAAGAGCCGACAACACTTCCACCATTCTATGATTTTTCTCTTTATTGACATGGCTAATGTCTCCCAAAGCGTGATACATGTCGAAATTATAGCATAACAATAAATTGAAAGCAACTGATATAGCGGCATATTTAAGGATGAAATGGACTGGAGAAGAATGATGGGAAAAATATTGATTACCTCTACGGATATGATGATGATCCAGTTTCTGATACCCCATGTGAAATATTTGTCGGAGAACGGCTTCTGTGTGGAAATTGCCTGCTCTGTGGTGGGTGACCGGTTAGAGGATGTGCGCAAAGCACTGGAAGATGTCCCTTGCGTGATCCACACGGTTCGTCTGGAGCGCAGCCCTGCGTCGCCCAGAAATCTTCTGGGATATGGAGATATGAAGCGTCTGCTGCAGGAAAACCATTATGACATCATCTGGACCAATGAGCCGGTAATGGGTGTTGTTACCCGCCTTGCTGCCAGAAAAGCAAGAAAAACCGGAACCAAGGTCATCTATATGTGCCACGGCTTCCACTTTTATAAGGGCGCGAGCCTTACCAACTGGCTGATCTTCTACCCGGTGGAGCGGGTTATGTCACGGTTTTGTGATATGATCGTGACCATTAACCGCGAGGACGAAGCCCGGGCAAAGACTTTCCATTGCCCCAGAGTAGAACACATTGATGGCATTGGTGTGGACTTTTCTAAGCGCCAGTGCACAGTATCCCGGGAGGAAAAACGGAAGGAACTGGGTATTCAGACAAGCGATATCCTTGTGCTGTCCGTAGGAGAACTGCAGACTCGGAAAAACCATGAGGTGATCCTTCGGGCCATTGCCCAACTGCAGAATCCCAGTATTAAGTATTATCTTTGCGGAAAGGGCGTCCTGCAGGGACATTTGGAAGAGCTGACGCAAAAACTGGGTCTTCAGGATCAGGTGCGTTTCCTTGGATACCGGAAGGATATTCCGGAAATCATGCATGCTGCCGACATTTTTGCACATCCCTCCAAAAGAGAGGGGCTGGGTCTTGCTTGCCTCGAGGCAATGGCTTCCGGTTTGCCACTGGTAACCTCCAACATTCAGGGAATTCCCGATTATGTGGAAAACGGTGTAACGGGTTTTTCGTGTGGTCCGGAAGATGCAGACAAGTTTGCGGAGCATTTGCATATTTTGATCAGTGATCCCTCACGGAGAAAGCAAATCGGAGAGAGGAATCAGGCCATGTCTTTGAAGTATGCAGTTGAATCAATACAGTCGACAATTCTGAAAATGATTGATCGAATTGTGTCAGAGAAATAGGCCACAATAGTATTATCTGTTACAGTTCATAACGTTGTGACCATATGTTAAACCGGAAGAGAAAAATGTGCAGTTGCTATGGAGGCGATTGAATGACATATTCTGTAATTATACCAATATATAATGCAGAAAACACACTGGTACGATGTATCGAAAGCCTTATTGCGCAGGGCCGGGAAGATGTGGAGTTGCTGCTAATCAATGACGGATCTACAGATAGGAGTGGAGACATCTGTAGAGAATACCAACAAAAATACAGGAATATACGGTATTTTGCCCAGGAGAACAGGGGTGTGTCCGCTGCGAGAAACGTAGGATTGTCCGAGGCACAGGGCGAATATGTGCTTTTTGTGGACAGTGATGATTATGTCAGCCATACATATTTTCAAATAATTGATGCTGCATTGTCAAGGGAAAAGGCGGACTTACTGCTGTTCGGAGAGCAGTATACTTCGGGAGTAAAGGCCAGTGCGGATTTCAGCAAAGCAATGCAGGATCAGGAACTTAATATATATCAAAAACTGAATACGCTGCTCCGTGGTTTGCAGTTAGATGCATTGCCTGCAAAAGTTTTTCGCAGAGAGATTATTCTGCAACAAGGCATTTGCTTTCAGGAGAATTTGTCCGTTGGAGAAGATACGGTTTTTGTTTTTGCATACATTCTTCACACGCGTAGCATTTGGACAGAAAATATTCCTGTATATTATATCGATGTTAGTAACGGCGAGTCATTGACCAGAAAATACAGACCATATTTATGCGACCAACTTCTTAATGTCCATAAAAGAATGTTTTTCCTAATTAAAGATTGCGATTGGCCAGCGGGCGAAAAGAAAGCTATTCAAGCTGCTGTAACATGGTCCTTTTACAGAAGCGTCTACTCGGTATGCAAGGACCTCCGTAAAGGTGATATGACACCAAAAGAGAGAAGAAAGAGAATTCGCAGTGTTTGCAATCAATTCCTGGAGGAATCGATCAAACCGGCAGATTGGAAATGTCAGCTGATTGCAATTCCGGTCCAAATGCGAATGGCAATGATGATTGACTGGTTGACTGGTTTGCGTGCAATGGCGGCAAGTCAGAAACAATAAAGGAATGGTACAATGAAAAAGATTCTGCTGGTGGCACCGGTTTTGGATATCGGCGGCGCGGAAAAAGTGGTACGGGATATCGCATGGTATGCGGATCCTAGAAAATATGAGGTCCATCTGCTGATCCTTCGGGAAAAGGTGGGAATCTATGAGCAGCAGCTGCTGGACAAGGGGTGTAAGAGCTTTCATGTCCCGGAGCCTGCCGATAATTACATAAACTACCTGAAAGAGCTGCTTCGGATCATGCGCCGGGAAAAGTATCACACAGTTCATGTCCATACGATGTTTAGCTCCGGATGGGTGATGCTGGCGGCGAAACTTTCCGGTGTGCCTGTCCGGGTGGCGCATGCCCATTCCGCATTGGATGATGGGAAAAGCTTGGTGAAATCCATCTATGAAGCAGTCATGCGTTTTCTGATTCTGTCCTGTGCTACGGACCTGGTGGCCTGCGGGGTAAAGGCCGGACGGCGGCTCTATGGGCCTCGTGCTTACGAAAAACGGGGGCAGTTGGTGCTCAACGGCATTGATATTCCTGCTTTTGCCTACTGTGAAGAGAAAAGAGAGACCATCAGAAAGCAGCTGAATGCGGAAGATGCTTTTATACTTGGTCATGCCGGGCATTTGGTGGATGTAAAGAATCAAGCTTTTCTCCTGGATCTAATGCCTCTTATTTTGGAGAAAAAGCCAAAGGCATTGTTGCTTCTTCTGGGTGAGGGAGCGGACCGTCCTATGCTGGAGCAGAAGATACGGGACATGAAACTCCAAAACCATGTGATTATGACCGGAAATGTGACCAATGTGGCGGATTACTTAAGCGCCATGGATGTTTTTGTGTTTCCGTCACTTTATGAGGGCCTGCCGCTGTCTATCCTGGAAGTCCAGGCCAACGGCCTGCCCTGCGTGATCTCTGACAGGGTTCCGGAGGATGTGTTTTTAACGGATCTGATCCATCCGCTGTCCTTGCAGGATGCAAAAGGGGCCTGGGTGGAAGCAATTTTGACACTGCATCGGTCAGATATGGAATATTATAACCGACAGCTGCAGGACTCGGACTATGCTGTGGAAACGGCGATGGAGAAAATCTATCAGATTTACGATAAAAGGTAGTATTTATGATCAAAATTCTCTTTTTTATTGACAGTATCACCGGCGGCGGTGCGGAAAAGGTTCTGCGAACCCTGGTGAACAATATGGATCAAAACAAGTTCGAGATCACGGTGCAGACGCTGGAACAGGCGGATGCGAAACAGTATCTTGCTCCCGGAATCCGCTATAAAGCCATCAACCGCTGCAAAACGGCCTGGGGGAAAAAGCTGTTCCATTATTGGGTGCGGCTGTGCGCCGAACTGAAATGGCTGTATCCGCTGTACATCAAAGATGACTATGATATCGAGGTGGCCTATCTGGAATGTGGTCCTACCAAGTTCCTGGCCGGCTCCACAAATCAAAAGGCAAAAAAGCTGGCATGGGTCCACTGCGATCTTATGAAAAAAGAGGGGATCGCCGAGCAGATGCAAAAAATGAAGGAATACTACAGTGCCTATGATAAGGTAGTCTGCGTTTCCGAGAATGTGAAAGACAGCTTTGTTCGCCTGTTTGGGGAAAAGTCGGAAGCATTGGTTTTGTACAATGTCAACGATGAAGAAGAAATCCTAAAGAAGGCGCAAGCATTTGCTGTGCCAAAAGAAAATGTGCTCGTTATGGTCGCCGTGGGCCGTTTAGCAGAGGAAAAGGGATTTGACCGGCTTATAAATGCCTGTGCTATGCTGGAGAAGGATGGTTGTAAGTTCCGGTTACAGATACTGGGAGAAGGACCGGTGCGCCAGAGTCTGGAAGAACTGATCCGGCAAAATAGTTTGGAGGATCAGGTACATCTGCTGGGGTTTCAGACAAACCCGTATCCCTATTTGCATGCTGCGGATTTGGTGGTCTGCTCTTCCCGGTATGAAGGCTTCAGTACCGTTGTTACAGAAGCGTTGATTCTTGGAAAACCTGTTGTCACCACACCTTGCAGCGGAATGCAGGAACTTTTAGGAAATTCCCAATATGGTTTGATCACAGAAGATAGTGTAGAAGGAATATACGCCGGTATGAAAAAAATGCTGGAGGATCCTAAGCTGCGGGAACAGTATGCCCGGGCGGCAAAGCTGCGAGGGAAAGCTTTTTCAAAAGCAGAGCGGATAGCGGAAACAGAAAGCTTTTTCCACAGCGTCCTGAAGGGAAAAAAGAAAGGTTAGTTACAAGGAGTGCGCCATGAGCGTTTATGTATTTGTTGTTTTGGCAACCCTGATTTTGGGCCTGCTGATGCCCCAGCAGGGGGAAAAACGAAAATATTATATTGTGCTCATGGCGGCGATCCATGCCTTTATTCTGGGTTTCCGGTATCAGTACCTCACCGGTGACCTGCTGAAGTACCAGTGGAATTATGCCCACCTGTATGAGCATAGCTGGTTTAGTGAGCATGTCCTAAGTGAGGGCAGAAACACCGGTTTTACCATGCTGATGAAGCTGATTGCGTTGCTGTTTAACAATCAGTTCCAACCGTTTCTGGTGATTCTGGCTATTTTTAGTGCAATTGTGGTTGCGGTGCTGATCTATCGTTATTCCCCAATGCCCTGGATGAGCTATCTTGTTTGGAACTGCCTGGGCTTCTATATCTTTGGATTCAGTGCTATCAAGCAGGCTCTGGCTATGAATTTTGTCATGTTGGCCTTTATCGGTATTGCTGAGCGGAGACTATCCTTATACCTTGCGATGATGGCCCTGGCGGGTTTTGTCCATTCCCCGGCGCTGATCTTTCTCCCTGCTTACTGGCTGGCACGGCAGAAGGTCTCTTTATGGATGGTGCTGATTTATGTGGCAGCGGGAATTCTGATAAATATATTCAAGGACCAATTTGTGAAGTTTATCATGTCCTTTTATTATGAGGACGATGCTGTTGAGATTTTTTCCGGCGAGCTTGGCAGCAGATTTATCATGATCTGCCTGCTCTGTGTCTTCGGTATCCTGTTTAAAGGCTTTCAGGGGCGGACCTTTTCTTCGTTGTTTCATGTTTTGGCGGTGGCTGCAATTCTGCAGATGCTTTCGGGCTTCAATAATATTTTTACCCGGCTTGCAGACTATTATTTTCAGCTCTCGATCCTTTATGTGCCGCTGGTTTTCTTTGAGCGGGAGCGTTATCCGCAACCTGCCGGAATGCCCCCTGTGTTTCCTTTTACCAAGCGGAGCTTATGGGTAATGGCGATTATCCTTTCTCTGTTTTTCCTGTGGTTTTACAATACCTATATCATTGGTGTGGAGATAGCAGTGGAAGTGGACAACTATCTGAATTATCGGTTTATGTGGGATGTGAAATAATGGACTACAGTTTTATCGTTCCGGTTTACAACTGCAAAGAATATCTTTCTGCCTGTGTGGAGAGCATTCGGGCCGTTGGAGCGGAATCTTTTGAGATTTTGCTGGTCGACGACGGTTCTACGGATGGCTCCGGGGCATTATGTGATACTTTGGCAATGCAGTGTCCGGAAATTCGGGTGGTCCACCAGGTCAATGCCGGCGCGTCCGCTGCCAGAAACCGGGGCCTTCGGGAGGCTGCGGGAGAAAGGTTGTTGTTTGTGGATGCAGACGATACACTGGACTCCATTTCTATGAAAGCACTGCTTGCCGATCCTCGGTGTGCGCAGGCAGACCTTGTGATCTACGGCCTGTCATTTAATTTCTACCGTAAGGGAGCATGTTACCGAAAAGACAGCATGTATTATGACAGAAATATACTTCTGCCAAAGGCTGATTGGAGCGAATCGTTTCAGGCGCTTTTTGAGCGTAATTCTCTTAGTTCTTCCTGTACAAAGATTTTTAAGCGGGATATCCTGAAGAACTGCGTGTTAGAAATGAGAGAGGATATGTTCCTCTATGAGGATCTTGAATTTGTTCTTCGTTATCTTCAAAACTGCGAAACGATTCTGAATGTTCCTACAGCAATCTATCAGTACCGCCAGTCGGAAGATGAGGGCAATGCCGGACGGCGTTTGAGACGGATCGAGAATATCCCGGCATTCCTAAAGCATATTGAATCCGCCCTTGATGGTTTGGAAACAGTTCCGATAGAACAGAGAAATAATGTGCTACTGATGCTGCACCAGAGTCTAGCCTGGGGCAAGATCAATGTATCTGACCTCGCGGGGATCCGCAGGATCTGTCAGGAGTATGCCGAGTGGTACCGGGAACGGAAAATAAACAGTGAGAAAAGCAAATTCCATCAGCTGCTGATGGAGGAGAAAGCAGTGTCCTTGCTGCTGCAAAGTAAGAAAACTGCCCTGCGCCATAAAGCGGCAGTTTGGGCCAAAAGTCATGGCCTGATGAAAGGGTAAAAGGTTATGGAAAAAGGAAATGGCAATCTCAATATGAGGCAAACAGGACTCGATTTGCTGAAGCTGTGTGCCTTTCTTTGTGTGGTTTGTCTGCATGTTGCGGTAAAACCCTGGCAGCAGCTCCCGGTGAATTCTGCACAGTTTCTAGTCAGCAACTTATTTCGGGGAACTTGGGGTGTACCGGTGTTTGTAATGATTACAGGCAGTTTTCTGTTGGATCCAGACAGAAATGTGGGCGCGGACAAACTGAAAAAGTATATTCTGAGGGCGCTGATTGCCTTTGCTGTGTGGTCGGCAATTTATGAAATCTATATGATTTGCGTGGTATACCCTATCAATGGTGTGACCCAGATCCAGTGGAAGTGGGAGATTACCGAATTGATTCGTGGAGAGTACCATTTATGGTATCTTGTTATGTTGATAGGTCTGTATATGGTAACTCCTTTCCTCCGCAGAATTACTAGAGAAAAAGAACTGATGCAATGGTATCTGGTACTATTTATTTTGTGGGAGACACTGACCCGCGTTGCTGTACATTTACCGAAGGTTGGTGTTCTACTGCAGCCGGTGGCGGATAATTTGCATTTCCAGTTTGCAGCAGGATATACGGGATATTATGTGTTGGGGTATTACCTGACAACGGTTACGCTGACAAAGAGACAAGAAAATCTGCTTTATGCCGGCGGTATACTGTGTCTGGTGGCAGCGCCTATAGGAGATTATATCCTGTCCGCTACAACGGGAGAACGGTTGATGCAGATATCTGGAACGCTGATGCCCAATATGATCCTTGCTGCTGCAGCCATCTTTTACTTATTCCGCAACCGAATTGCCAATACAGGTATCGTTAGGAGCGTTTCCCGGTATGTAGCGCAGTTGGGTTTTGGTGCTTACTTGGTTCATGCCTTGCTGATTAGTGTTCTGTGGGATATTTTGGGGTTTGCGCAATTGGTGGAAACGCCGCTGCTTTGGATTCCAATTATAACGATTTTGATCAGTGTAACAAGTCTTGCGTGTGCAGCTTTGCTACGGAAGATTCCGGTAATTGGAAAATATATAGTCTGAGAAGAGATAATTATGGATATCGATGTAGTGATCCTCTGGGTGGATGGGTCGGACCCTGCCTGGTTGGCTCAGAAAAAAGAATATCTTCCCCCCGCCGAGGCGGACAGCGACTCTGTTAACCGCTACCGGGATTGGGGACTGCTGCCCTATTGGTTCCGGGCGATCGAAACCTACGCCCCCTGGGTGCGGACGGTGCACTTTGTCACCTGGGGCCATGTTCCGGCATTTTTAAATCTCAATGCACCCAAGCTGAACGTGGTGAAACACACGGATTTCATTCCTGCGGAATATCTGCCCACCTTCAGCTCCCATGCCATCGAAATGAACATCCACCGAATTCCGGATCTGGCGGAGCAGTTTATCTACTTCAATGATGATATGTTCTTGCTTCGTCCCATGGAGCCGGAGCGGTTCTTCCGCAATGGCCTACCCTGTACCTGTGGCAGGGAAGTGCCCTGGGTGTTCAACGCCTCCGTGGGCATCTGGGAACATGCCGTGGCCAACAACTTGGGCATTATCAATAAGCATTTTTCTAAAAAGGCGGCTATGCGCCACCACGGGAAAAAGTTCTACAGCAAGTGCTACGGCTGGAAAAATAACCTGCGTACCTTGATGCTGAACACCATGTTTCCAGATTATTTCACCGGCTTCCAGAACCTCCATGCCCCCGGTGCCTATCTGAAAAAGACCTTTGAGGAGGTTTGGGCGGCAGAACCGGTGCTGCTTCACAGCACCTGCCGGGACAGATTCCGCCAGGCATCCAACGTCAACCAGTGGGTCTGCCTCTGGTGGCAGGTGGCATCCGGCAATTTTGAGCCGTGCGTTGTGGACAATGTGGTGAACAGTGTCACGGCGGAAAACCTGGAAGCAATGTGCGGCATTGTGGAAAATCAGACCAATGACTTTATCTGCATCAACGACCCGGAAGGAAATGTGGACTTTGAAGCTCTGTCCGTCCGGCTAAATCAGGCATTTAAAACCATTCTTCCTGAAAAGAGCAGTTTTGAGATTTGATATGAAAAAGAAAATTATCTTTGTGACCGAGGCTTTGTGGATCGGGGGCATTGAGACGGCCCTGGTGAATCTGCTGAACCAGCTGGATTATGAAACATATGACGTGACCTGTCTGATTTTACGGAATTATCAGGAAATGGCCCATCGGCTTCCAAAGCAGGTGCGCCTGTTGGTGGCGGACCGACACGGTGCGGTCAGCTTCGGGAAGCCATACCATTGGACCCGGTTGTACCATCTGACGGAGGAATCCGCAAATCCATCCCGGCTACATAAAGCTATGATGTGGGTGGTGCCTGCCATCAAATGGGTGGAGAACCGGCTGTACATCCGCTATATCCGGGAAAACCTCCGGGGTGAGCACTTCGATACCTGTGTGATCTATTCTGACCGTACGGCAGAGATTGCTGTTCGCGGCATTCACGCCGACCGGTATCTGATGTTTTATCACCATGGTGCCATGCGCCGGGTTTATCATGACGAGATCGGCTACAAGAGAAGCGAGCGGGTCATTACGGTGTCAAACCATCAGGCTGAGAAGCTTCGTGCTTTCCGTCCGGAATATGCCAACAAAATCGTAGCGGTTCACAATCTGGTGGATGTGGAACAGATCCGGGAAAAAGGAATGGAAGAAAAACCCGAAAGTTTTTCACCGGAGCAATTCCATATCGTATCCTGCGGAAGAGTGTCCCGGGAGAAGGGAATGGATCTTGCGGTGGAAGCCTGCGCAAAGCTTGTAACAACGGGCCATAAGCAGATCCATTGGTGGATCGTTGGCGGCGGCCCTGCCGAGGAAGAAGTCTGGGAAAAGATTCGGCAGCTTGGTATGGAGCAGTATGTGACCATGCTTGGCATGAAGGACAACCCCTATCCCTATATCGCAAGAGCTGACCTGTATGTCCAGCCCAGCCGCTATGAGGGGTATCCTCTGTCCATTCTGGAGGCACTGATCCTTGGGAAACCTGTGGTATCCACGGATAACGGCGGTGCTGGGGAGATCTTGCAGCCGGAGGTCACAGGCCTCCTTTGCCCCATATCCGCAGAGGGAATTGCGGAAGCGGTAGAGAAGCTTCTTTTCCAACCGGAGGATCTGGAGCGGCTGCGGGAAAATGTGAGATCCTGCGATATGGATGAAGAAAACCGTACTGCCATCCGGCAGTTGGAGGAATATTTATAAGAAAAGAGGTGGCTGGAATGGTGCCGCAGATCTGTGTGATCGTCCCGGTTTATAAAGTGGAAAAATATATTCACCGCTGTGTGGACAGCATTCTGGCCCAGACCTTTCAGCGGTTTGAGTTGGTATTGGTGGATGATGGATCCCCCGACAACTGCGGGGCCATCTGCGAGGCCTATGCTGCTATGGATCCCAGAATTCATGTGCTGCACCGGGAGAACGGCGGCCTCTCTGCCGCCCGGAATACCGGAATCACATGGATGCTTCAAAACAGCACCTGCCCCTACCTGACCTTTATCGACAGCGATGACTGGATTCACCCCCAGTACCTGGAGATCCTGCTTCATAGCATGGAGGTCTCCGGCGCGGAAGTGAGCATGGTAGGCCGCGTCTATACGGATCAGTTTACCGGCCTGTATGATTGCATGGATCCGCTGCCGGAACCTGTCCTTTACGACCCTGAGGACCTCTTCCTTGCCAGAAAATGGGACTTTAACTATGCCTGGGGCAAGTTGTACCGCAGAGAGCAGTTCCTTACCCTGCGCTACCCCGAGGGGAAGAACTTTGAGGATGTGTTCACCACATATCAGGTATTTTTCTCCACGGAAAAAATCGCTCTGACGGATGTGGGACTTTACTTCTACTTCCGCAATGCCGAGGGCATCAGCCATTCCCCGTGGAATCCTAAGGAACTGGTGATCTTTGAGGGAATGGAACAGCAGCTGGACTTCTATAAAGAAAAGGGCTATTCCCGTGCCTACGAAAAGGAGCACAGACTGTACCTAAACCATTTTGCCTATCAGCTTACCCGAATCCGGGAGAACAAAAAAGACCTTAAACAAAATGAGCGCTATATCCGAAGCCTTCGCCGGCAGATGTTTCAGATCATCCGCCAAAGCGGCGGCAAGTATAACCGTAAAAATATGCCCCAGTGCTATGCGGCGGCCTACCCAGGGCTGACAGAGTTTCGGCGGCTTTTATCCGCAGCTCTCCGAACCCTGCGGGAGGGTGGACTGCGCAAGGTGGCGGAAAAGCTGCAAGAAGTGATAAAGAGGTAATTATGAGCATTCCCAAGATCATTCACTTTTGCTGGTTCGGCGGGAATCCTCTTCCGAAGTCGGTGGAGAAATGCATCGCCAGCTGGAAAAAATATTGCCCCGATTACCGGATCATAGAGTGGAATGAGTCCAATTTTGATCTGACCTGCTGTGCTTATTGCGAAGCAATGCTGGAAAAGAAAAAATGGGCCTTCCTTTCCGACTATGCCCGGCTGAAGATCGTCTATGAGCAGGGCGGTGTGTACCTGGATACCGATGTGGAGCTGGTGCGGTCCTTGGATCCCCTGGTGCAGCAGGGGGCTTACATGGGCTTTGAGAATGCGGACCGGGTTGCCACCGGTCTGGGCTTTGCCGCGGAGGCGGGGCATCTCTTCCTCCGGGAAAACATGGCCTACTATGAGGAACTGACGGATTTTGAAGTTTTGAAGGCTTGCCCTCATATCACTACGGACCTTCTGGAGGCCCACGGGCTGATCCGGGACAGGAAGAAGCTTCAAAGAATAGCCGGAATGACCATCTACCCGGAGGACTATCTCTGCCCCAAGGACGAGCGCTCTGGCCTTACGGCTAAGACCAGAAATACATACTCCATCCACCATTTCGATGCTTCCTGGTTTGAGGAGTCCTGGAAAAAGGGCCAGCAAAAGCGCTGGCGGCAGGAGAAGCTTCGCTACATTCTGAAAACCCCAAACAGAGTGCTGATCAAGCTTTTGGGGCAGAACCGGTACGATAGACTAAAACAAGTCTTCAAGAGGTAATTATGAATCAGACCATAGGCTTTTTCACCGTTGCCACCGGTGATGAGCATTATTATAAGATCGCTGCGAATCTGCTGCGATCCTACCGGCAGTTTTCTACGGAGCCGTTGCCTTTTGCCATTCTGGCAGACCGGGAGAACACCTACACAAAGGAATTTGATAAAACTGTTATTCTTTCCAATCCTACGCGGTCTTATTTAGACAAGCTGTCACTTTACGAGCATCTGCCTTATGATATCAGCGTGTTCATTGATGCGGACTGTCTGGCCTATGGAGACCTGAATGAGATCTTTGATCACTTCAGTCAGGCGGATGACTTCTGCTGCTACGGAAGAGTTCTGCCCCTGGAGGATCGGACAGGCTGGTTTAATTATGAGGATCTGGGGGATCTGCAGTCCAGGGTCAGCTATTGCGTTGGCCTTCACGGCGGCATTTATTACATCCGCAGAACGCCTAAGGCGGCGGAAGTTTTTGAAACCGCGAAACAAATTGCCCGGGATTATGAAAAGTTCAGCTTCAAGGGTCGCTTCTCCACCCCCGGTGACGAGCCGATTTTGGCGCTTTCCATGGCTTTGACCGGTTGCAGACCCATTCCGTTTCGTCCGGAGGGCATCTGCTGCTACTGGGAGTATGAGGATCATATGGATCTTAATATTGCCAAGGGCAGGGCGGTGATCCGGAAAAACGGACAGCAGACCCATCTGGTGCATTGGGGAACCCGGTTTACACGGCAGCTGCTGTATGAACGGGAAGTGCAGACCCTGGCGCTCATGGAGCAGCCCGGAAAACTGTTTGTTTCCCGCACAAAATACAATGTGAAAATAACGCTTTCGAAATGGGCGGCTTTTTTCAAAAGAGTTAAAAACAAGTTAAAAAGAGTCCTTTGCCCATAAAAGCTTTGAAGATAAAAGGAAGAGAAACCATGCAAGAAAAAACTGTTGCAACCACACAGTACCATACCCATATTACCGCTAAGCGGAGTTGGTTTAGTCTGAATTTGAAAGAGGTCTGGCAGTACCGGGACTTGATCCTGCTCTTTACCAAGCGCAGCTTCGTGGTGACCTATAAGCAGACCATTCTGGGACCTGCCTGGATATTCCTGAATCCGCTGATCAGTTCCCTGATGTACGCCTTTGTCTTTGGCGGGATTGCGGGCATCGGTACCGGGGGTGTGCCCCAGATGCTGTTTTACCTGTGCAGCAATGCGGCCTGGGCCTTTTTCTCCGGCTGCGTGACGAAAAACGCTAACACCTTCACCGCAAATGCGGGTGTTTTCGGTAAGGTCTATTTCCCCCGGCTTACGACGCCGATTTCCAATGTGCTGTCCTCCGTGATCCAGTTTGGGGTGCAGATGCTGATGGTGCTGGTGTTCCTGGTCTATTATCTGATCATGGGTCAGGTGCAGCCCAACTGGTGGGCATGGCTGCTGATTCCCGTGGTGCTGCTGCACCTGGGACTTCTGGGCATGGGCTTCGGCGTGATCGTGTCCAGCTTGACGACGAAATACCGGGATCTTTCCATCCTTGTGACCTTCGGTGTTCAGCTTTGGATGTACGCGACTCCTATCGTCTATCCCATGAGCGAGATCGGCATCGGCTGGATGCGGAGCGTGGTCATGATCAACCCGGTCACGGCTCCGGTGGAGCTTCTGCGCTATGCGGTGCTGGGGCAGGGAACGGTAGATCCGGTATATTATGCGGTCAGTTGGTGCGTTACCGTCATTGTGGCGGTGGCGGGCGTGATGATCTTCAACCGGGTAGAAAAGACCTTTATGGATACTGTGTAAGGAGGACCGGAAATGGATAATAGAGAAATTGCGATCCGGCTCTCCGGCGTAAAGAAAATGTATAAGCTGGGCCAGATCGGCGGCGGTACGCTGACGGCGGATCTCCAAAGCTGGTGGGCGAGAGTCCGGGGCAAGGAGGATCCCAATACCCGGATCGGTACAGACCAGCGCTTAGTTGGCAAGACCTTTATGGCACTGAACGGCATCGACCTGACGGTGTATAAGGGCGAAGCGCTGGGCATCATCGGCGGCAACGGCGCGGGCAAGAGTACCATGCTGAAGCTGCTCAGCCGGGTCACAGCCCCCACTGAGGGTGAGATCGATATCTATGGCCGGGTGGCCTCCATGCTGGAGGTGGGCACCGGCTTCAACGGCGAAATGACAGGCCGGGAGAATGTGTACCTCAACGGCGCGATTCTTGGCATGACCAAGGCGGAGATCGATGCCAAAATGGAGGATATTATCGAATTCTCCGAGGTTCGGGAGTTTATTGATACCCCGGTAAAGCGGTATTCCTCCGGTATGTATGTGAAGCTGGCCTTCTCCGTGGCGGCACATCTGGACAGTGAGATCATGATCATGGACGAGGTTCTGGCCGTGGGCGATATGGCCTTCCAGAAAAAGTGCCTGGATAAGATGCGGGATGCCGCAAAGAAAGAGGGCAGAACCGTCCTCTATGTCTCCCATAATATGAACACCATCCGCCAGCTCTGCGACAGATGTGTCGTGCTGGATAAGGGAAAGGTGGTCTTTGAGGGAGAGGTGGAAGAGGCGATTGGCGTTTATATGGATGTAGGTTTCAACAGCGAGCTTTCCATGGATTTTTCTGAATGGACGCGTCCTCAATGGTTGATAAATCCACAAATTAAGTTGCTCACAGTTGCTTTTGACGGCAAAGAGAATAATATCTTTGATGCTGGCGAGCAGATTGTACTAAATTTGAAATGGATAAATCTAAGGGATGTTCAAGATATCTGCTTAAGAGTAGAAATTTTGACAATGGAAGAAACACCGATTGGGTCGTATGTGTTGTACGAGTTTTATAGTGGAAAAAAGGAAGACATTGGTCAAGCATTATTGCAATTTAATGTTTGTCCGCTAATGGATGCTTGCTATAAAATGAAATATAATTTCTTTTATCGTGATGCAACTGGCAACAACATTAATATCGATTTCGTGCGTGGACTTTGTTTTACTAAAACCACCTTGCATGGGGAATCTGCAATTGTGTGGAATAATAGACAGTGGGGAAATATTTGTTTGCCGAAGCCAAAGATCCTGTCGGTGCACTGAGAAAGGTAGTCGATATGGGAATACGAAGATTTTACGGAGATTTGCGTTATCGAATCTATAGAGAAAAACTGTTTCTGACGGGCCGTCGCAAATCGCAATATATGCCAATTGAAAAGATGGACTATCCAATTGATTTTGTTGTTACTTGGGTGGATGGAAGTGATCCGGAATGGCAGGCAGAAAAAGCAAAATATGAGAAGATAGTAGGAATTGCAAATTCCAATACAGATAACGGAGAAGAGCGTTATCGGGATTGGGACATCTTCCGTTATTGGTTCCGCGCTGTTGAAAAATATGCACCTTGGGTACGGAATGTTTTTTTGGTCACATGGGGGCATTTACCAGAATGGCTTGATCAAGAGTGCCCCAAATTGAAGATTGTAAAACATTTAGATTTTATACCCGAGGAATATCTACCAACATTTAACTGCAATCCGATAGAAATAAATTTACATCGCATTCATGACTTGAGTGAGCATTTTGTTTATTTTAATGATGATATGTTTTTAAGTCGTCCAGTAGAGCCAGAAGATTTCTTTCGTGGAGGACTGCCAGTATACACGGCTGTATCCCAACCAATTTGGAACGACAACAATTGTGACTTTTATCATATGCAGTTTACCACAATAGGATATACTAACACTTTTTTTAAGGGAAAAATAAAAAAAAGTGTTGAGAATTTCTCGGAAAAGTGGTTTGCTTATCAATATGGTGATATGGCAAGGCGTAATTTATACATCTTTGATGAAGAATGTATTTTGGGTATGTGTTTTCCGCATTTGGGTATAGCTTTTAAAAAAAGTACATTTTTTAAAGTTTGGGAAGATATCCCAAATTGTATGGCAGAAACATCAAAGCACAAATTTAGAACACCCAAAGATTTATTGCATCAAATCGTTTCCCTATGGGCAATGATGGAGGGGGCGTTTTCGCCTGTTAGTTTTGAACATCATGGAAAAAACTTTTGGAACCCTACACAACAGAAAAATGAACTAATTGATGCTATACGTAATGAGAAATATCGAATGATCTGTATAAACGATTCGCAGAATGTGACGAGAGAACAATATTCCGCATTAAAACAGGAAATCCAAAAAGTATTTGAAGAAGCGTTACCCGTGAAATCTTCGTTCGAAAAGTAAGGCTAAGTAATTAACAGGAGGAAAAACTATGCCCACGATCAGCGCTATTGTACCCGTATATAATGCCCGAAAGTACATACACCGCTGCGTGGACAGCATCCTGGCGCAGACCTTTACTGACTTCGAGCTGATCCTTGTGGACGATGGTAGCCCGGATAACTGCGGCGCTATTTGTGACAAGTATGCCGCAAAGGACAGCCGTATCCGGGTGATCCATCAGGAGAATCAGGGGCAGGCTGCTGCCCGAAATCATGCTGTTGCGGTGGCTCGTGGTGAATGGGTCTGCTTTGTGGACAGCGATGATATGATTCATCCACAGATGCTGGAGCATTTATACAGAGCGGTTATTGAAAGTAATTCAAGCATTAGTATGTGCAGCGCACTGGAAGCTGAAGTAATTCCACAGGATTTTAATGATCATATAGTGCTTGAATATTGTGTTTCCAAAACGGATGAATATGGGTTGAACTGGATTCGCAAAAATGCAGATTATGGATATTGGGTTATCTGGGGAAAGCTGATACACAAGGAAATAATTTGCAAGCTACCGCTTGCTCCTGGACGGATATATGAAGATAATGCGGTTGTGTGTAAGTGGCTTTATGAGGCAAAGCAGGTAGCTGTGATAGCAGGGAAGTATTATTTTTATTGGGTGAATAGTTGCGGAACAACGAAAAGTGATTTTTCTATTAAAAAACTGGACCTTTTATGGGCGTTGATGGAACAAGTACATTTTTATGAAAGTATTCACTATGAAACAATGAAAAAGCAATTCTGTGCAATGTATCTGACAAATGCTGCCTGGTATTCCCACCGGGTCCGGTATGAATTAAAATGTCCGGACCGGGCAGGAGAGATCCGCAGAGATATGCTCCGCCTGTTGGAGGAGAATCCCATGGACACCCTTACACTGACAGACGAGGAGCGAAAGAGCATCCATGATGCGCTTCATCCTCATATTGCCCAGATCAGGCGGCTGCCAAAGGTCTGTGCAAGTGTGTTGAAGAGCGGCGGCATGAAAGCTCTGGCAGAAAGAGTCCGGCGCAGGCTGAGCAGAACCAAAGAATAAAAATATGAAAAAGAAAATCCTGATACTATCCCTTTCCTTGTTGCTGCTTTGCGCAGTGATATCAGGCATCCTGATCTGGCAATCTGCCCGGCGGTGCCGGGGGGAGCTTTCAGTTGCCTCTTATACGGTCCTTTCCCGGTTGGAGGAATCTTTGCGGATCGTGCAGCTTTCGGATCTTCACGGTTGGAGCTTTGGCGAGGAAAATGCCGACCTGATCGCACAGGTGGAGGCGCTGGAGCCGGACATCATCGCAATGACCGGGGACATGCTGGATGAGTCGGACGAAAATGCTGATGTGGTCTGCGATCTGATCCGGGCGCTGGTAAAAACGGCCCCTGTTTACTACGGCTACGGCAATCACGAATATGCATGGATGAAAAATCATCAAGAAAGCCTGACACCTGCTTTAAGTGAAGCAGGCGCGGTGGTGTTGGATATAGCGTATTTGGATATTACCGTCAACGGGCAGGAGCTGCGGCTTGGCGGCCATCACGGCTATTGGAAACAGCCGAATATGCTCGAGGTTACCCAGGAACAATGGCAGCGGGAATTTGACTTCACGCTGGCATTTGAGGATACGGAGCGGTTCAAGATCCTGCTTAATCATATCCCCACCACTTGGCTGGATTGGGGATATATCGATGATTTTCCGGTGGATCTGGTCTTAACAGGCCATTACCACGGCGGGCAGATCCGCCTGCCTCTGATAGGTGGACTGTATGCCCCTTATGTAGGGGTATTTCCAAAGTATATTGAGGGCATCTACGCGGGAGAGAAAGCCACCTGCATTCTCTCCACCGGACTTGGCGCCAGCCCCGGGATCCCCAGAATTAATAATCTACCTCAGATCGTTGTTGTCGATCTTTACCCTGATAATTCTTAAAAAGGAGGTCTCCTGTATGGATCGTGAATCTGAATATCTGCTCCATCTTCTGGGGGCCTTTTTGCGGCAGGAAAAACCGGAGGAACCCGGAGATCTGAATTGGAGCAGGCTTTTTCAGCTGTCAAATATCCATTCCGTCGCCGGAATTCTGTGCTATATGGCAATGTCGTGGCCCATCTGCTCCGAACCGCAGATGAAAGAGACCCTCCGCGGCATCTGTTTGAATACGATCCATGGGTTTAACCGCCGGGCGGCACAGGCTGCAGTCCTGTTTGAACGGTTCAATGAGACAGGGATCGATCATATCGTCATGAAGGGCTATGTGCTTCGGGAATGCTACCCCGTGCCGGAGCTTCGGACCTATGGCGATATTGATCTGGTGATCCATCCCGAGGATAGGCAGAAATGCAATGATTTAATGCTCTCTCTGGGTTACCGACTGGATCACGATTGGGAGCCGGTGTACAGCTACCTCCGGGAGGAGGAATTCTACGAGATCCACACCAAAATCATGGAAATCGATGTCTCCGATAAGGCGAATCACCGGGCCTATTTTGATGCTGCTTGGGACCATGTTCTGCCGGAATCCGGCTGCAGCTACCGCTTTACCCCGGAATTCCACTTCCTTTATATGATCACCCATATCGCAAAGCATGTGGTAGGCTCCGGGGCGGGAATCCGGATGTATCTGGATGTGGCTGCCTTTATCCGGCACTATGGCTCTGACCCGGATTGGGAGTATATCCGGTGGGAACTTGAAAAGCTGCAGCTTTGGAATTTTGCCAATGCGGTTTTAACCTTGACCCAGCGCTGTTTTGGAGTGGAAAGCCCTCTGCAGCTGAGGTCTATAGCGGCGGACACTTGGGACACTTTCCTGGAATTTACCCTTTCCGGCGGCGTTTTCGGCAAGTCGGCCAGGGACAGCGGTACCAACTCCCTAAAAAACCAAAATCGGGACAGTGAAAAGATCTCACGTGTGGGAACCTTTGCCAAACGCTTGTTCCCCTCCGCAAAGACCATCGAAAGCCGCTATACATATCTGCAGGAGAAGCCTTGGCTGCTGCCTGCGGCATGGGTCCACCGTCTGGTCAAAACCAGGGATACCTGGCATCAGCATGCCCAGGAGGCCCAGAGTATCATGTCTGCCGACCTTACCGAGGTCCAGCGTATCAAAAATCTGTATGAAAAGCTGGGCTTGTGAGAAAGGTGGGTACCGAAATGAGAGTCGAAAATAAGACGCTTCCTCCGGAGCTGCTCCTGGAGGAATACCGCAAACTATTGCAGGAAGAGGGTGTTAGGGAGCTGCCTTTGACCATCACCGGAAACAGCATGAGCCCTTTTCTGATCCACGGAAGAGATACCGTATTTCTTTCACGGATGACCCGCCCGGCCCGGCGGGGGGATGCGTTGCTGTACCGCCGGGATAACGGCGCCTATGTTCTGCACCGTGTTTATGCCGTGAAACCAGAAGGGTATACTATGGTGGGCGATGCCCAGACAGAACTGGAACCCGGCATCCGGCCGGATCAGATCATTGCAATTGTGACCCGGGTCACCCGTAAGGGAAAAGATCTCAAGCCCGGCACTTTTTGGTGGAACTTTTTTGAGACCATCTGGCTCTGGCTTTTCCCCCTCCGCCGTCCCATCCATAAGCTCTATACAATCATAAAACCGCCAAAGTGAGCGAAAAAACCGCTGCGCAGAGCACCACCTTTCCGAACACTTACTCTTTTAGAAATGTTCCCAAAACCCCCGGTGGTTAGGCTTTGAAAAATGGGACAAATACATATTGACTTACGTTGTGTAAAGCCGTATAATAGTATGGAATATATATAAGGAGAATTCTGCTTTTTTGGTGCTATTCCAATTGGATTCATATAGCAAAACGCCTTGTTATGACCCTAAAAAGGTATGATGCGGTGCGGAGTGCAGCAAAAAGGGAATGCCTTTTCCGGGCATGCCGAAGATGAAACTATGAAAGTTAGCAAGAATTATATTCTCAGAAATATAGCAGATGAGTATCTGCTGCTTCCAACCGGCGAAGCGGCGCTGACAACAAGGGGCCTTATCGCTCTGTCCGAGAGCGGATGTCTCCTATATGAAAAATTGCAGGAGGATTGCTCCCGCGATGATCTGGTTCGTGCCCTGTGCGCTGAGTATGATGTTACGGAAGAAGTGGCCAGGGTAGATGTGGATGCCTTTCTGGACCAGATGCGCCAGCTGAATATGCTGGTGGAGGAATGACATGGGAAAATACAGCAAGGTAAAACCCAAGTCTGCTAAAAAGCGGAAACCGCAGCACCGCGGAAGTACAATTTTAAAGATACTTGTGTGGGTACTGGCCGGAATTCTTCTGGCACTGATCGCATTTCGGCTGTTCCTCATGCCGGGTATATTGTATGATCTGCAAAACAGCGAAGATACCCAACCCACACAGAATTCGCAGACAGATGAAACACCCGGCAACGATACTACTGTCCCCGTTGAGAACACAGAGCCTCAGCAGGACACCCAACCGCAAGACAGCGAAGTGTCTACCGAGCCTGAACAGACAGAACCGACACCCGGTGGAACCACTGCTCCGGAAGAAACAACGGCCCCTACCGAGCCCGAGCAGACGGAACCGGCTCCCAGCGAGACCACCGTACCCGGCACGCCCGATGGTACAACACCGCCTTCCCAGTCTCAGCAGTCTGTTGTGAGTTTGCCCGCAATGCTGGATGGCGGCTTGAAGCTGGAAAACCTCTTCCAGTTCAGTGGCATCAATCCGGATGCCGGTAATCAAGAGGGATCGGATATCGCTACGATCCTCTTGAAAAACACCTCTGACACCTACTTGGCAAGGGCGGATCTGACCATCACATTGGCGGATGGGAAGAAGCTGACCTTTACCGTAACGAACCTTCCTTCAGGTCAGAGCGCCATGGCATTCTCTAAAGAAAATGCTTCCATTGGTGCCAATGCCACCTGCAGAACGGTCAACTGCACTACATCCTTTGTGCCCGGCCTGAATCCGATCCCTGCGAAGATTTCGGTCTCCACAGACGGAACAACAGTGACTCTGACGAATAATTCCGATCAGGCACTGTCCAATTTAGTGGTATATTGCCGCTGCCCCCTTGGCGAGGAGTACTTCGGCGGCATCACATATCAATATGAAGTTAAAAATCTTCCTCCCCGCGGTACTGTGACAGTCGATGCTGTGGATTGCATCCTGGGCATGGCTGAAGTGGTCTGTGTGGAGATCAATAACGAATGAGAGGTATTGTCATGAAGAAATACGTAAAGCCCGAGCTTTTCTTCGAGCGCTATGAGCTGAGCCAGCACATTGCTGACTGTGCGTTGGAGTTTGTTGTGGATGGAACCCGAACACATTCCGATCCTTTGGTTTGCGAAGCAATCTCGGATGACAGCTTTTTTGCTGGTGCCGGTATCGTGGTCTTTACAAGTGCAGTGAGCGATTGCGCTACAAAGTATGAAGCCTACTGCGCTACCAACGGAGGTAGCGGTATGAATACGTTTGCTTCTTGATGAGGGAAACATTCGGCTGTTGCGTTTGCATAGGGGGGATCCCCTTGTCACTCCAAACAGACCAGTGTTGGCAAATCGAGTCGGAATTTCTTCCCTTTGTTGTAGAGGTAGAGAATGTCCAATTAGGGTATACAGTGCAGTTCCGATGCGTTGATAGCTTGCCGCCGGTTTCGGAGAAGATCCTCTATGAGGATGCTTGTTACCGCGTTCATCCGGACTTTGATGGAAAAAAAGTGAGGACATTCTTTGATCCACCTCGTGACTATTCTCCCTATGCTGTAGCTTTATGCGATTATACATGCAGGACGATACAAGTGCAGTATTTAGAAAAAGGATCGCATTGTGTTTCTGAGTTGCATAACAGCTTTGCGCACCTGTGCTTTGAAGGTATTCTGATCCATGAACATAGATTGTGTCTCCATGCTGCCTGTGTGAGGACGCAGTGGGGTGGCATCCTGTTTTCCGGTCCTTCCGGCATTGGAAAGTCGACTCAGGCTGACTTGTGGTGTAAGCACCGTGGAGCAGAACAGATCAATGGCGATCGCCCTATTCTCTCAAAAGGGAATGAAGAGTGGCTTGCCTGGGGCTCACCCTATGCGGGATCCTCAAACTGCCATGTAAATGAAAGCTGCCCAGTGCGTGCTATCGTTATGCTCCGGCAGGCGGGAAGCTGCAGCCTCCGCAGGCTCAGCGCCAAGGAAGCTTTTCGGGCGGTTTGGTCCGGTCTGACAGTCCCTGCGTGGGATGCCACGGCCGTGGAAGCTGCCTGCGATCTGGCATTGGAGCTCAGCACTACGGTGCCTGTGTATGAATTTGACTGCACGCCGGATGTGGCGGCTGTGGAATTTCTGGAGCAAGGCCTAGAAAAGGAGGGCGCGCTGTGATGGAACAGAATAATCTTCCTTCCCGGCCTTTGACGGATTTTCTCTATGCCAAGGCTACACGCATGAAGGTTCCCTTAAGCGGCACCTTTGAGCTTTCTCCGGTCTGTAATTTTTCCTGCCGGATGTGCTATGTGCGCAAGACACCTCAGGAGGTTCGGGCGCATTCCCGGCAGATGTTCACCTTGGAAGACTGGCGCAGGATCGCTCATGAGGCCCGGGAAGCCGGAATGCTGTATCTGCTGCTTACCGGCGGTGAACCCCTGCTCTGGCCGGACTTCTGGACGCTTTATGATGAGCTCATTGATATGGGCTTTTTGATTTCAATCAATACCAATGGTTCTCTCATTGATGAGAAAGCCATATGCCATTTTACGAGAAAGCCGCCGCTAAAAGTGAATATCACTCTCTATGGTGCCAGCGATGCCACCTACCGGGAGCTTTGCGGCGTGGACGGTGTTTTTACCAAAGTGGATGCTGCTGTTTCTGGGCTGTTGGATGCCGGGATCCCGGTAAAGCTCAATTGCTCCCTGACTCCCCAGAATGCCCGGGATCTGGACTGGATCATTGATTATGCTGCATTGAAAAATGTGGTGCTGTCGGTAGCCACCTACATGTTCCCGCCGATCCGCAGAGATCTTGCGATGATTGGTGTCAATGAGCGGTTTGATCCGGAGGAATCAGCGGAATTCATGCTCCATTATCTGCGGCGAAACCGTGGGGATGCGGCATACGCAAAGTATCTGCGGAGCATTCTTGACGGTTCTGTGGATCCTCCCGGATTGGATGAGGGCTGCATTGATCCTCTGGACGGCAAGATCCGCTGCCGTGCAGGCAGAGCCTCCTTCTGGATCACCTGGGATGGCTGGCTGACCCCCTGCGGCATGATGCCGGAGCCTAAGGTAGAGTTAAAGGAAAGGTCCTTTACTGATGGCTGGCAGGAGCTGACGCAGTTGGCAGAGAACCTAAGGCTGTCAGGGATATGTCATAAATGTCCCAATGCCGGTATTTGCCATCCCTGCGCTGCCATCTCCTATGCGGAGACCGGAAAGTGTGATGGCATTCCCACCTACATGTGCAAAGCGACCCGGCGCATGCAAGAAATAGCACGAAAAACCCTTTCCCCCAACGACTGAATTCGTAGGGGAGGGTCTTAACCCTCCTGAAAGGCTCTCCCTTTGGGAGAGCTGGCACGGCATTCGCCGTGACTGAGAGGGTCTTCCCGCAGTAAACGCAAGCTGCACCGGAAATTCTTGCTTTATAGCAATGTATATATATTTCATTCGCAAACAAATACCGAGGAGGTAAGAAAATGAAGAATGTTAAACGCCTGCTGTCTTTGGTGCTGGTGCTGTGCATGATGCTCAGTGTTATGCCTTTGAATGCCTTTGCTGCAGATAATGACTTTATCCGCGTGTTCCATCTGGATTGCGGCCGTAAGTACTTCACCGTCGATCAGGTGAAGGAACTGATTGACGCAATCTCCAACAAGGGTTACAGCCATATGGAGCTGGCCATTGGTAATGACGGTCTGCGTCTGCTTCTGGACGATATGTCCATTGAAGCAAATGGTACTACTTACGACAGTGAGACCATTAAGTCTGGCATCCAGTCCGGCAACAAGAAGTACTCCCATGCCGGTGAGTGGACCGAAACTGAGATGGACGAAATCATTGCCTACGCAAAGACCAAGGGCATTGAGATCATTCCTCTGGTGAATAACCCCGGCCATATGGACGCCATTCTGGCTGCAATGTCCGCCTGCGGCATTGACGGCTACTATGAATATTCCTCCAGAACTGTTGATCTGGAGAATGCTGATGCCGTTGCCTTTACCCAGGCGCTGGTCATGAAGTACGCTGAGTACTTTGACGGCAAGGGCTGTAAGTACTTCAACATCGGCGCTGACGAATATGCCAACGACTACCATACCGCCGACTCTACCGGCATGGGCTTCGGCTATCTGATCGACAACAATATGTACGGTAATTTCATTACCTATGTCAACACCCTGGTTGCGGATATCTGCGATCTGGGCATGACCCCCATTGCCTTCAACGACGGTATCTACTTCCGTGAAAACACCTCTTTCGGCACCTTTGACACCCGTCTGGTCGTTGCTGCGTGGACCGGCGGCTGGGGCGGCATCAAGCCCGCTTCCACCACCTTCCTGCAGAGCAAGGGTCACCAGATCCTGAATACCAACGAGCGTTGGTACTATGTTCTGGGCCGTAGACAGGCCGTCAATAGCACCTATTGCTATGAGAGTGCTCTGTCTAATGCCCAGTCCGAGAGCGTTACCACTGTCACCGACCACAAGTCCGGCGTCACCTCCATGGGCGCTATGCAGTGCGTATGGTGCGATGATCCTTCTGTAGACTACGAGACCTACAAGTCCAATGTGATGACGCTGATCAACACCTTGGCTGACAGCAACCCCACTTACTTCACCGGTCCCAACGAAGTAGTTCCCGAGACTGTCACCAAGACCGACGAAGCTACCGGTATCGTTGCCTCCGCTCCCGGTCTGACCGACCTGACTATCACTGAGATCAAGGACGAAACTGTCATCCCCACCATCGAGGGTGTCAGCAAGATCCTGGCTTATGATGTAAGTGCTTTCGTGGGCGAGAATTCCTACACCGACGAGATTGAGATTTCTATTCCCGTTCCCTCTGATTGGACCCGCGTCCGCGGTGGTGTTCTGGCCAGTGATAGCGGCGAGGAGGTACTGGGCATCGAGGGCAAGCTGGAAAACGGTGTGTTTACTTTCACTGTTCCCCACCTGTCCGGTGTTGTGACTTATGCTTCTGACTATGATGAGTTGATTGAGTTGGAAGTTGGCGGAACCCATGAGTTTGTTGTTAAAGACAAGAATCTGAGCGGTACATATACGCCTGATCCTGCCGGGGTGGCCAGTGTTACCGTTTCCTATGAAAAGGTTGAGGGTGAAACTGTTGTCACTCTGGGTGAGCAAATTGTTCCTGAAAATGATGATGGTGGATGGTTCGGTAGTGCATGGGAAGATACTGGTGTAATTAAATCTGGTGATGGATATCTGACCATGAGCAGTACTGGCGCTTTAGGTTACACAGAAGAAATAGCGAAGGCTACTATCTTTACTGTTACCTGTACAGATAGCAATCGCTGGACGATTAAGAGCGGAAACTATTATTTGTACTACAGCAGTGGCAGCATTTCTGGATCCACATCCTCTTATAACTGGCGTTATAGCACTGGCTTCTGTGGTAGAAATAACAATTCTAATACCAATAGGTATCTGTATTACAATGGAAGTTCCTGGGCTACATCTACCAGTAGTAATAATAAGTCCTACCTGTACGATGTGAGCTCCACTACTACCGACCCTGTTGATGAAAGCACAGTGACCTTTACTGCGATTGGCGTAGGCGAAACCTATGTAGAAATTGATGGCACTACCTACAAGATCGTGGTCAGCAAGAAGCAGGAGTCTGCTACCATCACTGTTGGTGACAGTAAGACCTATGCCGATAACAGCACATCTGCTCCCGTGGTTGCAGATTCCACTGTTGTGGATGCGAAGATTGAAAATAATACACTGACGATTACCGCTAAGAGTGTTGGTACCACAACCGTTACTACAAACAATGCGATTTACACGATCAATGTAGTTGCTTTTGATCCTTCTACTGTTACTCCTCTGACTGTCGAGTACTGGATCACCAACATTGTTACCCGCACAGTGGAATCTACATCTGCAAACCCTGTGACCACACAGCAAATTAGTGCTGCTACTGCGGGCGTTGCAACTGCCGAGGGCGCGGACATCAATGCGCTAATGCCCGCGTGGACCATCAAGAAGGACGGCGACTCCGGCGATGACCGTGAAGTTGAGTTCTGGCATGTCCGTCTGCTGGACAAGAACCAGACCAATAACTCTACCAGCGGTACCGAGGAGCAGACAACGGATTCTGCTGATGACGAAACCACCAATGGTGACGCTGTAACACGTGTTCGTTATTACGATCCCGGCGATGGCAATGGCCGCAGATGGCAGATGCTGGCCGGCGCTACTTGGCTGGATGTAGACCTGAATGATAATCAGATCGTTGCCTACTACATGGAAGTGATCGATATCCAGAATGCCAACGGCACTACTGAGCTTCATGTCAACGCAGCTGACTGGGGTAAGTTGGGTGATGGCAGCCCTGCATCCTCCTATGCCGATACCAGCAAATACTGCTCCATCTCCCTGCAGATCGTTTATGAGGATGGCAGCGGTAACCCTGCAACTACCACTGCTGAAGACCTGGACAGCAAAACCATTATCTACAACTATTGGGACAATGGTCGTGGTATCGGCACCTTTGCATTCGATACCTTAGGTCAGTTTAATATCTATCAGATCACTGCAGAAACCGGCTCCGTTAGCGTGACTTTTAATAGAGGTTCTGCTTCTACAATTGAGTGGGGTACTGCTCAAGTTACCGCATTTACTTGGGACAACAACGAAAAGGTTGTGTGGTCCGGCGAATCTGAGACAGCCTCCATTTATAACAACACCTCCCATCCCACAAATGAGGATCCCAAGGACAACCTGATGTGGAACGAAAACAAAGAAGCTATCTTGATTCGTGTCTATGTCCGTGCTGTTGAGACCGAAGACTCTCTAAAGGTTATTTACTACGACGAAAAGTTCGGCGATACCCTGTACGAATACAACATCACTGTCCCTGCAGACAAAAACTTTACAAACAGTTTGGTTGGTAATCCTTCTTCTATGGAAGACGGCCGAATCAATGTCACCGGTTGTGGTATTAAGAACGTCTACGGTGTTACGCAGAACTTCCAGACCGATCTGACTAAGGTTCCCGAGGCCGTAGGTAAGTACAACAGTAATCTGTATGATTATACAGGATCCGAAATCTCTGCCGATGGCAAGACCCTGTATTTGTACTATAACATTAATACGAATGCCTTGTCTCCTATTTATGTGATTGACTTTGGCATGCCCATCAACTTCCCTCTGAGCGATGTTGTTGGTGAAGGCCAAACCGATCTTGTCGAGACAGTAACCGTAAATTCTGCTGCTCGGTATGGCACATTAAGCTATAACGAATCTACACAAACCTTTACTTATACCCCGACGCAGGTCTTGCCGAACATTGATGTTCTTACGATATCCATCCTCTTTGACGGAGAAACTAATGCAACTACTACCAATGTGGGTGTCGGTCCTGCAACTACAGTCAACTATGAGGAAGGCTTCTTGACGGAATTTACCGGCACTTGGGCAAGTACCGGCAGCAAGCCAACTTCCACCCAGACATTAGAAAAGTGGAAGGAAAAGAAGAATAACTTTGGTTATGAGCCGAGCTACAACGGCAACGGTGAAGCAGCAGTTACTTCCACAGTAGGCTCTTCTGCACAGTTCACTTTCACCGGCACAGGCTTTGATCTCTATGTAGACCTGACTGCAGGAATTAACAGCCAGATTTCCGTTAAGATCCTGGATGCGGAAGGGAACATGAAGTATCTGTACCTTGTGGATACCATTGGTAAGGACGGAACCACTGGTGCAACCGGTAACCAGGCTTCTCTGCTGGGTAACACTATTGTGTCCAAGCGCGATTTGGACCATGGCACCTATACTGTCCAGATCACCAAGGTCATCGATAGTAATGCGGTAAGCATTGCAGGCTTCCGTGTATACAATACGCTGGCTGACAGCTCTGTTTTCGTAGATGACAAGGAAGACCACCCCGACTTCTACGAGCTTCGCGACCTCGTTTTGACTGCTCTTAATATTGGCGATACTACCAGCACCCAGTACGGTACTGTCGCTATGCTTGCTGAGCAGGTCTATGAGCAATTCACCGTAAGTGGCGGTGAGGATGATCCCAATTTGGCGATTGTCCTGTCGAATGAATCTGTACAGAACACTAATGCTGAAACTCCTTATACTGCACAAGATCTGCTGGATAACGGACCCAAGAATGAGCTTCTCCTTCGTGCAGGCGAGACTCTGGTGTTCAGCGTTACCACTACCCGTGATGTCCAGGTTGGCTTGAAGGCCGCAAAGGGTACTCCCACCTATCGCATTAATAGCGGCAATGCTACGACTATCAATTCTCCTGTGGATATGTTCTATGACTTGGGCGTTAACCCCGGTACAGAGCAGACCCATACCTTCACAATATCCAATACCGGAAATACGGGCATCCTTTCTGTCAGCCTGCTGAAGATCTGCGATGATCCCAACGCATCCTTCAACGCACTGACTGCTGAGGACATTGAGGCAGCTCTGGTCGCAATGGGTTACACCGACAACGATGTGCAGAACCCCGAGACTCCCACTGAACCCGAGGTTCCCACCGAACCCGAGACTCCCACTGAGCCTGAAGAACCCACTGTCCCCGAGGAGACCAAGCCTGAGAAGCCCGGTAAGCCTGAAAAGCCTGGCAAGCCTGAGAAGCCCGAGAAACCCGGCAAGCCCGGTAAGCCTGCGGCACCCCAGGTCACCTATGCTGACGCTGTTCTCAACATTCGTCTGTTGGACTACAAGGGCAAGACCGTTGCAAACGTTAAGATCACCCGCAATGGTGTAGAGGGCGAAAAGGCAAGCTTCTCCGCTGAGGAGATTCTGGCTGCCGTCAAGGCAAAGCTGCCCAAGGGTTATGCTCTGGTTGACGAGTCCTCCGTTACCGCTGCCGAAGTGGAGTACGGCGAAGGCTATGCTGTGTCTATCAAGGCAGGCAAGGTCGCTACCCTCACTGTCACCTATGTGAACATTTATGGCAGAAAGGCCGGCACCGTAACTCTGACCAAGGTACAGACCTCCGGCGGCTCCTGCAGCTTCACTGCTGCAGAAATCAGAGCAGCCGCTCCCGCTGGCAAGACCGTTCTTCGCGTCTCCAGCAAGAGTGTTTCCTATGGCAAGAGCGCATCTCTCACTGTAACAGTTTTCTAAACCAACTGACCCCCGGCTTAACGCCGGGGGTCACAGTTTATTCCATGGGGGATCTAACCTAACAGCAATTCTCCTGAATGGGAAGGCAATCGACAAAAGCTTACAAGAAATAATTCTTGACAAACGATGTGCTTTGTGTTACTATATATCAGCACTGAGTTGGTGCGACCTAAATATCGCGGGATAGAGCAGTTGGAAGCTCGTCGGGCTCATAACCCGGAGGTCGGAGGTTCGAGTCCTCCTCCCGCAACCATGTCGAGTGGAGATAACGGATTTCGTTATCTCCACTTATTTTTTGTTCATGGACGCCCTGCTTTAGCGGGGCGTTTTCTTTTATGCGGGTTGCTTCGGAATATACTCGATGGCAACACCGCGACGCAGATCGGCAGTGTAATGGGGATTGATTTTGCCTGCAGGCAACTCTAGATAACCAACAAAGCGGTAATAAATCGCGACCCGTTGTGTCCGGTTTTTGCCGGTGCCCTCAGCTTCATAAACTTCAATGCGATCGATCAGCTCCCGCAGGATCGGAAAGGTTAAAACCTCCATATCCAGCAGCTTTCGGATGATGGATACGAATCGGTCGTACCCTTTCTTGTGGTGATCCATATCGTGAAGTTTGATCTGAAGCTCGTTGATCTTTTCTTTGAGGGTAGCGCGTTCCAACTCATATTTGTGGGATAACTGCATAAACCAATCATCGGTTACTTTGCCGGTAGCGTTGTCTTCATAAAGCTTTTCAAATAGCCGTGCAACTGCCTCATTCCGCGCAATAGAACTTTGCAGTTCGTTTTGAAGCAGTTTTCTCTCCATCTGGGCGTCCTTCTCGCTTTTCTTGGCAAGTAGCTCCACGAAGGCTTGCTCGTCTTCCTCCAGGTAAGCGGCAAGTCTTGCCAATTCCCGGATCACTACCTGCTCGACGCCTTCTACACGAATATAGTGCCGGGTCGGGCAAGTACCTCGATAGTCTTTGACATAGTTGGAGCAGCTGAAATAGTGGATGTTACTGTTGTTGGTATTGGTGTGATACCAAAGCTTCTTGCCGCAGTCTGCGCAGTACAGCAGGTCGCAGAATATGTTCTTGTCGCCGTTTTCCGGTTTTGGAGGACGGCGTTTTACATTTCCTACAAGCTTCTGCACAATTTCAAAATCTTCACGGCTTATGATCGGCTCGTGGACATCCTTGAAAATTACCCAATCTTCCGGATCGTTGTCGATTCGTCTGCGGTTTTTGAAGGATCTGGAGGTGGTTTTGAAATTGATGATATCTCCGCAGTATTCCTGCCGTTGCAGGATGCCGGAAATCGTGGAGCATTTCCACTTGTAGGGATTCGGCTGCACCTTTTTGCCGCCTCGCCCAATACCCTTGGATTGCCAGTAGGCCGTGCAGTTCAAATGCCCGTCCTCCTGCATCATCCGTGCGATGGTATCAATACCTTTTCCTTCAAGGAATAGGCGAAAGATCTTGCGCACCACAGCTGCGGCAGTAGGATCGATGACCCACTTTTTCTTATTCTCCGGAGACTTCATATACCCGTAGGGAGGCTGTCCTAACGGCTCGCCCATATTGCCACGGATGCGGTGTGCGGAACGTACCTTGCGGCTGATATCCCGGGCATACATCTCGTTCATGATGTTGCGGAATGGGATAAATTCATTGTCGCCGTTGATGCTGTCCACACCGTCATTGATGGCAATAAAGCGGATGTGTCGGTCAGGGAAATAGCTTTCGGTGTAATAACCGCTTTGCAGATAGTCACGGCCTAAACGGGACATATCTTTGATGATCAGAGTTGACACATATCCGGCATCCATATCCTCCAGCATTTTCAGAAAGCCCGGACGGTTAAAGTTTGTGCCGGTGTAGCCGTCATCCACATAGAAGCGGGTATTGTCAAAACCATGCTCCTTGGCGTATTTGGAAAGCATTCTTTTCTGATTGGAAATGGAATTACTGTCACCGTCAGCTCCATCATCACGGGACAGACGGCAATACAGAGCAGTAATACCAATAGGGTTATTCTTCGGTTGCATTTAGTTCTCCTTTCCGGCAACCGAACACACATTTTCTGTCTCTATTGTATCCGTTACCTCAAGCAATGTCAAATTAACTAAATCTCCGGTCAGCAATCTCTCCACTCGATCACGCATGGTTTTCTGCTCCGAATCCGGGAAAGGGCAGAAGTGGGACTCCACGATATAGCGGACTTGTCCTACACGGTACTCCTGCTCCTGGCTAAAAATATCTCTGTAAAATTTAAAGTTCATATTCTCAATCTCCATACATTACCTGCAAAAGTTTGCCTTTTACAGATTCCATTTCTTTGACTACTTTCCAGTAAGCATCGGCGTCGATCTCGTTCTGTGTCCGCGCATTCAGCGCAATGATAGTCAATTGGGTATTGATTTTCTGTAAGCCTTGCAGTGTTTCAATCAGATTCATCGGTACCCGTTCTTTAGGTTGAATACCGGTAATGATCGTGCGTAAATAGGCTTGCATGGATAGGTTCGTTTTGGCAACATTGGCCTTTAACTCGTCATATTCTTTCTCCGTCAGCCGGAGGATGATCTGCTTATCTCTTGTTCTCATAATTGACTCCTTTCAGCTCATAAGGGTTTGGGGTTACCCCAAGAAAATGCGGTTGTGGATATCCAACCGCGATGCTTGCTAAGAAAATGCCACTGATGCCGTTTACACCGGCACGGCATTTTCGAGGTGGACGCGGCCGGTACTGTTTCTCACATAGGTCAGCTTCACAACTGTCCCGGTAGGGATGTTTTGCATGCCTTTGCCCAGTTGCCAAATGAAGATAGGTGTGATGATTTGTCGGCCATCTTCAAGGACGAAAAACAACCGAGGTCCTTGTTTGCGAGATTCAGCTTTCAACATCAGCGTTCCGATTACTTCTCCTGGTTCCTCCATGAGCACATAACCCAGGGTGTCGATTCCCAGGGAGCGCATTTCTTCCAAGGTATAAATTTTGTCTTCCATTACTTACTACTCCTTCACACTTCTTCTCTCAGCTAAGTAAGTCTAAGTTATATATTTATTTATATATTTATGGGACTTCTCAGCGGAGTGGGGTTAATGCCGATTTGCGCCGTTTGTGAGGTAAGACTCGATGGGTACTTTTTCTGTAGGAAAAGGGTGCATATTTTTGATTTTCTTTCTCATGTGCGGCGCGTTTATTTCGGCGGCGGGTACTTTCATCACCGCAATCGAGCTTCGGAAATTGCGGCGGTTTGGTGCGCTTTTTAGCACCTTTCTTTTCGCTTGCTTTCATAGTGGGTACAAGCCACTACAATGGAGCGAAAGCTTTGCTTGCAAGTACGGGTGCAGCGGCGGCATAATTCGTTGTAGTTGCGCCGTCCGGTGTGTGGATCTAAGAACAAACTCCACTCCCGTTTTGCTTTTTGCGATAAGCGTGGCATGTCATTCTCCTTTCTTTGTGCCGGATGAATATTCGGATAGCTGGCCTAATTGTAACTGGGTGACACCAAAAACACCTTAACCAAACGGTTAAAATTGCTGTGGGTTCTTTACCGATTGGTTAAAAATTTGAAATGCCATGCAGCATGGCATTTTTGTGCCCATCATCCAGTGGATTTCACCTCCCATCTGATTTGAACAAAGGGCTGTTTCACACCGGTTTTTGCCTAAAGAAAACAAAAAAAGCCACCGACAAGGTAGCCCTCATTTCTGAGCGCTATCTTGCCGGTGGCCTCTCATGTCTGCTTAAAGCAAGTCTGGTATAACTGAACCGGTTATTTCAAAGCAATCTGACCTGGAGATGGAATTACGCAGCCTGTTTCATCTCAACCATTCCGTCGGGACGCCTATTCAATTATTGAAACAGAACAAATGTTCTAACTTGATTATACACGCCCGGAGAAAAATTGCAAGCACTTTTTCCTGGAAAACTTTGAGGTGTCGCTTAAAAGCGACACCTCAAGTACCGTCATTTCTCGTTTTCGTCATAAATGTTGCGATATCGTCATTTTTGTTGCAATTTGAACTTTGGCGTGTTATAATATAAAACAACGCTGCCAGCGTTGTAGGGCAGTGAGTAGATTGTATTTTGTTTGCTCTGCCTATCGGCGGAGCATTTTTGTTTGGAAGGAGAATCCGTATGGCTGTCAGTTATAAAAAGCTATGGAAGCTGCTGATCGACAAGGATATGAAGAAAAAAGAGCTTTGTGCAAAAGCCGGTATTAGTCCGTCTTCCCTTACCAAAATGGGTAAAAATGGCCATGTTACTACAGAAGTACTGGCTAAGATTTGCGGTGCTTTAGATTGTACTGTAGATGACATTATGGACATAATCCCCAATGAGGATAGCAAGTAAGGGAGGTATTTACTGTGGCTAAGAAAAAGGTAGAAGAAAAAATCAATTTGGACTCTATTCTGTTCAAATGTAGAGATATCCTGCGTCAGGCGCGCAACTCCGGTTCTTTCTTTGAGAAGCGTGATATGATGCTGACCCTGGTATTTTTGCGCTTTATCGGCGAGAAGTTTGAAGATGGCCTGCAGAAGCTGCGTCAGGATTTGATTGCACAGGGTTTGGACCCTGATGATGAAGAGATCTTTGCAGCGTTCTTTGATGATGCTACATTTACCGATGGTACTTACAATCTACCGGTAGAGGCTCGGTGGTCCACCATTATCAACACCCCCGCACCGCAGCTGAATGTTGCATTGGATACTGCGCTCCACAGCCTAGCAACTAGCAGTAAGCAGCTGAAGGGTTGCTTTGTGGAAGGTACGTTTACTACCCGCAATCTGGCAGCAAATGATATCAAGAAGATCGTAGATGAGGTCAATAAGATCAGCCACAAGGCTTTTGGCGAAGAAAAGGACCTGATTGGCCGCGTATACGAATACTTCTTGAAGGAATTTGCGGTCAACGCAACCAAGGAGGAAGGCGAGTTCTATACGCCTCACGACGCTGTTCAACTGATCGCTGCTATGATCGAACCCTTTGACGGTACACTGTACGATCCTTGCTGCGGCTCCGGCGGTATGTTCATTCAGAGTACGGACCTGATCAAGGAAAAGCAAGGCGATATCAGCCGCATCAACATTTACGGTCAAGAAAAAGAACCTGCCACATATCGTTTGGCAAAGATGAACCTGGCTTTGCGTGGTATTAGCCATAATCTTGGCGGAGAGGCAGACTCTACCTTTACGAACGATTTGCACAGAGGCTTGTACTTCAACTACATCATGGCTAACCCTCCCTTTAACCTGAAGGGCTGGTTTAATGATAATTTGAAGGACGATGCACGTTGGGCTGACTATACCACTCCCCCAGAGAGCAACGCCAACTATGCTTGGATTCTCCATATGCTCTCACACCTGAAGCCGCTGGATGGCGTTGCAGGCTTCCTGCTGGCCAACGGCGCATTGGGCGATAGCGATACTGTGGAAATCCGCAAGAAGCTGATTCAGAACGATAAGGTGGAAGCTATCATCATTCTGCCCCGTGAATTATTCATCACCACAGATATCAGCGTTACTCTTTGGATTCTGAACCAGAACAAAAAGGGCGGCAATTATCACGGCAGGCCCCTCCGCAACCGTGAGAATGAAATCCTCTTTATGGACCTACGTACATGGACAGAGAACCCTGTGAAAAACGAGGGTAAGAAGAAGGTCTTCCTGGATGATGCTCAGATTAAAAGAGCAGCAGAAATTTATCATACCTGGCAGGCAGAGGGCACGGACGGAACAAACTATGAGGTGCCGGAACTCTACCGCAGCGTTGGTATTGCAGAAATCGAGAAGCATGGCTGGAGCCTAATTCCCAGTAAGTACATTGAATTTATTGATCATGATCTGGAAATTGATTTTGCTGCTGAAATGAGCCGCATTCAGACGGAAATGCGCAATGTTCTCGCACAGGAGAAGCAATCTCAGAAAATGATGGAGGATGCGTTCAGGGGGATTGGATATGAAATCTAAGCTTGCCACCACTGTTCGCAACATCCGCCTTGGTGACTACATCCGCCGCTCAACAGCAAATAACCGTGACGAAAGGTACGGTATTGATTTGATTGAGGGAGTTACAAATGTAGGCAAGTTTGCATCACCAAAGGGAAATCCTATGGATGTTGATCTAAAGCCGTACAAAATCGTGAATAACGGAGCCTTTGTGTATAACCCTTCTCGTCTTAATTTAGGCTCTATCGCATATCGCACCGATGGAATGTGCATAGTTTCGCACTTGTATATCGTGTTCTATTTGACTGATGAAGGTAAGAAGATTATTGATCCGGAATGGTTGTTCATGTATTTCCGTCGAGAGGAATTTTATAGAGAAGTAACCTTTAGAAATTTTGGTAGCCAACGCCCAGAGTTCAATTTTAATGACATGAGCGACATTATAATCCCATTACCGGATATTACAGTACAGCGGAAATATGTTGATATTTACAAGTCCATGGTTGCCAATCAGCAGAGTTATGAGCGTGGATTGGAAGACTTGAAGCTTGTATGTGATGGATATATCGAAGATCTTCGCAGAAAGATGCCTTGTGAAAAGATAGGGCATTATATTGAACGGCACGATGTTCGTAATGGCCCTAATGGAACAAAAAATGTTATGGGAATCAGCACATCTAAGCGCTTCCGTGAACCAACTGCCAAAGTCAACAAAAACGAACTTGCAAATTATAAAGTGTGTCGCCCTCGCCAAATTGGATTCGTGCAGACTACTCATAACGAAAAAGTATTTACTTATGCCTTTAATAACACCGATGAAGACATAGTAGTTTCTTCGGTTAACGAAGTGTTTTCAACGCAGGAAGATAAACTGCATCCCGAATATCTGTGTATGTTCTTCAACAGAACTGAGTTTGACAGATATGCACGCTTTCATTCTTGGGGATCTGCCCGTGAAACGTTTACTTGGAATGACTTAATAGAAGTTGAAATTCCGATTCCGGATATCGAAATCCAAAAATCAATTGCAAGTGTCTATAGTGTGTATATTAAAAGAAAAGAAATCAACGAGCAGTTGAAAAAGCAAATCAAAGATATTTGCCCGATACTGATTCGGGGTTCGTTGCAAGAATAAAGAGCTCTAACAAGGAGAGAAACAATGGATAATAAATACACAGCGTTCATCGAAAATTATCTGACAAATGATAAGACCAAGAGTGCAATTATGCTTACTGGCGGTTGGGGAACGGGCAAAAGTTTTTATATCCAAAATGTTTTGAAACCTTACCTGGAAGGAAAGCAAAAAGATTGTATTGTTGTTTCCTTATATGGCTTGAGTGATTTAAAAGATATCAGCAAGGCTATATATCTTGAAGAAAAGGCGAAAAAGCTTCGCACCAAAATCAATGAGTCCAAAGTTTTGGGTAAAGCAGAAACTCAAGCAAGTGTCAATCTTGTTGGAAAAACAATCGTAAAAGGGGTAACCAGTTTTTTCAACATTGATTTGACCAGTAATGAGGAGGATTTACAAAGACTGTATGAATCGATTGATTTAAGCGGAAAACTCATAATTCTTGAGGACTTGGAACGTACTAACATCCCAATCAAAGATGTTTTGGGATACGTAAACAATCTCGTCGAACAAGATGGCGTCAAAGTATTGTTGGTAGCAAATGAAAGAGAAATCCTAAAAAGTGAAGAATACGAAGTCCCCAACACTAAGGGAGAAACCGAAAGGAAATGGCGCTGGACGAGCGAAACCGAAGAATACTTAAAAATTAAAGAGAAGACCGTAAGCGATACAATTATCTATGTCTGCAATTTCGGCGAAACAATAGATAATATTTTGCAGCAGTTTACAGACGAAAGAATAGAAGCGTTGCTGCTTGAAACGACAGAAGACCGTTCGTGTGGCACAGCTGAGGATATTCTCCTGAGGCAGAAAATTCTCAGACAAATAATATCAATCGAAATCTGTGACATTGCCGACAAAATCGATAGCTTGAATTTTCGTTCCTTTATTTTTGCCTGTCAAAAGACCACAGACATTTTAAGGCTGTACAACAAGGAGATTGATCGTCTTTTTGTAAAGCATTTGTTTTTGAGTATAGTTGCTTTCTCGTTCCGGCTCAAAAATAATGACAAGTTGTATTGGGACGATAAACAGAGTGGCGGTTCTTTAGGAACAAGCAAATATCCATTATTTAGATTTGCTCATGACTACATTAAGTTTCAGCATTTTGATGCAGCTGAAATGGAGAAGGAAGAAAAACTCTTTTTGGAGCAAAAGAAGTTTGAAAAAGTTCAAGATGAAGTGCAGCTTTCACTAAATGTCTTGTACGAATTCTACTCCAAGACTTCTGATCTCCTCGAGTGGGCTGTTTCGGATATAAAGAAAAACCTTGAAACTCCGGGTGCAATCAATTTGATCATCTACGGCAAGTTGGCTAACTATTTGGTTCTTGTTAGAAACTTGATTGATACACCCAGTCTTGTTGATGACTGCAAAGTGGCCATGAAAAATAATCTTGCTGCTTATGATTACGACAGTGAAAAAGTAAGGGATAGATTGTCTTTTCACGATAGCTTTAGCTGCTGGACTGCTGAGCAGGAGCAAGAATACGAAAATTTTATTGAGGAAATGCAGACAATAGTAAAAGTAAAAAGTCATGACATTTTGGCATTTGACTATAGTGCAGACAATATGGATGCATTTTCAGAACAAATTAGGGACAACAGGGATAAGTACATCAGTCAGCGCGCGTTTCTAAAGAGAATAGATGTACCGAAGTTGCTTTCCGCAATAGAGCAGTGTTCATCCAAACAGATTGATGACTTACGAAGATCTTTCGGAACAGTATATTCGTTTTCGAATATAAACGAATTTTTCATGGAGGATAAAGCTTCATTACTCCAGCTCAAAGAAGGTTTATTAACGTTATTAGAAAGTGAAAACAGAATAAGCGATAAAGTTAAAAGACTGCAATTATCTTGGTTTGTTAATAATTTAGAGCGTGTTTTGGAAAAATTAGACTAAGTAATTGCATCCAACACGGAGGCAACAACGATGGCTAAATTACAGAATTACAATGGCCACTATTGCGAATCTCAATTTGAATATGCGTTTATCTCGTTCCTGGAGAACGAAGGTTGGCACTATCTTGCCGGAAACAGCATTTCTCGCAGTTCCAAGCGGGATGTTCTATATCTGGATGATATGGAGCAGTTTCTAACCAAGACCAATCCGGATCTGCAGGCAGACGAAATCCGGCAGATCATGGACAATGTACGACTTGTGGGTGCGGAAACTGACTTTGCAACTCTGCATCGGGTCTATGGCTGGATGGTGGACGGTGTTCAGTTTGCACCTCAGGCGGGTCTGCCGAAGATGGTCAAACTGATCGACTTTGAACACCCGGAGAATAACCTTTTCCGGGTAGTCAATCAGTTCACGGTGGAATATATCAACAATGGCCAGAAGGAAAATCGCCGTCCGGATGTGATCCTGTTTATTAATGGTATGCCTCTGTGCGTAGTTGAGCTGAAGAATCCTGCGGATGCTCACGCTACCATCTATGATGCCTGGGAGCAGATCAATATTCGCTATTGGCGCGATATCCCTCATCTGTTGCATTACTGTCCGCTGGCTTGTATTTCTGACGGTGTAAAAACAAGATTGGGTACAGTGCGGACTCCCTATGAGCATTTCTATGCTTGGCGCCGTGTGAACGATGGTGACAAGGTATCCACGCTGCCTTTTGATGAACTGGAAACCATGATCAAGGGTGTTTATGCGCCTACACGATTCCTGGAGATTTTCCGCGACTATATCTACTTCCAGGACAGCGAGTATGACAGTGATGAAAAGGAAATCGTTTGTCGGTATCCGCAGTTTTTCGCTGCTCGTCTTCTGAAACAGAGCATCATTAAATCTGTTGTGGAGAAGAGCGGCAAGGGTGGTACCTATTTCGGCGCTACCGGTTGTGGTAAGACCTACACTATGGCTTTCCTTGCCCGTCAGTTAGCATTGCGCTGCACGCATATTCCTGAAATCGGATCCCCAACGATTGTCATGATCGTTGACCGTGAGGAACTCCAAAAGCAGGGAGCAAAACTGTTTACCAAGAGTAAAGAGTTTCTAAATCTGGGTGAGGTCACTGTTGTCCCCAGCCGTAAGGCTTTGCGTCAAGAATTGGGTGCCCGGGAAAGCGGTGGTTTCTATATTTGTACCATTCAGAAGTTCTGCGACAGAGAAGATGATAAGATTGGTTTGATCAACAATCGGACCAATATCATTTGCTTCTCCGACGAAGCCCACAGAACACAGCTGGAGCACGCTAAGAAGATCCAGTTCAGCAAGGATGCTGATGAGAATATGCGCGCAATGGTGTCCAAGCCTTATGCAAAGGTTTTGAAGGAGGCATTCCCTCAGGCGACTTTCGTTGGCTTCAGTGGCACGCCCATTGCAGAAACATATCAGACTTTCGGTGAAGAAATTGATCGCTATACCATGGATCAGGCGGTCGCAGACGGATTGACGGTATCCATCAAATACCATCCTCGTATCGCCAAAGTGTTGCTGGATCAAGAAAAGGTGCAGCAGATCGAAGCATACTACAGAAAGTGTGCGGATGATGGTGCTACCGCAGATGATATTGAAGCCAGTAAGAAGGCGATGAGTTCTATGGAGATCATCCTGGGTGAGCCTTCTCGTTTGGAGCGTCTGGCGGTAGATATTCACGACCACTATGTTTCTTCTTGTGAGAAAGATCCGGATAGGATCCAAAAGGCAATGGTTGTATGCTCCAGCAGACAGATTGCTTATAATCTACTGAAGATTTTCCAGGAAAAGTATCCGGAGTGGTTTGTAGAGAAAAAGGCTCCCGATGGACTGGATGTTTCTAAAGAAGAACTGAAGAAACTGAAGCCGATGCCTTTCATGGCGATGGTTGCAAGCGTTGGAAGCAACGATCAGCCGGATATGTATAATTACCTGGGTGGCGTGAAGAATAGCGCCCGTTCCGAAGAACTGGACGCTGCATTCAAACAGGAGAAGTCAAATTTCCGGATCGCTGTCGTTGTTGATATGTGGATCACTGGTTTCGATGTACCTTGTTTGACTTACATGTATAACGATAAGCCGTTGAAGAAACACTTGTTGATCCAAACAATCAGCCGTGTCAATAGAAAATTCCCCGGCAAGGACTATGGCTTTATTGTCGACTATATTGGCATTCGTGATAATATGCGCGAGGCTATGAAGATCTATGGCGGCGATAACTCTGTTGCACCGACTGCCGATGATGTGGAGCAGGCAACCGGCGTTTTCCGTGAAGAATTGTTTATCCTGAAGGATTTGTTTGCAGAATATGACCTTGATCCATTCCTTGATCCTAATGCTGATCCTGCTCTGCGGTATACGCTGTTGGCAAAGGCGGCAGAGTATGTTTTTGTTTCCACAAAGGAACTGCAGACGGAAAGCAATGGTGGAAAGAGCGTCAAGAAGGTATCCTTCAAAACCTACTTCTTGAAGACGGTCAAGAGAATGCGCGCAGCATATGATATCTGTCAGCCTTCCGGTGAACTGGGCGAAGAGGAATCTGCTCTGGCGCAGTGCTTCATGGCAATCGCAGGTTTTGTGCGCAAAATGAGCGGCACCAGCGAAGTGGATGCAGATACTATGAATCGCCATGTGGCCAAGATGGTAGAGGAAGCTCTACGCTATAATGAAGTGGAGAGCATCCTTGAAAATGGTGAGCAAGAAGATATCTTCAGTGCAGAGTATTTTGAAAAGCTGTCCGATGTTAAGATGCCTGCATCTAAACTGGAGATCCTGGTAAAGATGCTCCGCAAGCAAATTTCTGAGTATGGCAAGATCAACCAGGTTGCTGCAAAGAAGTACCAGGAAATGCTGGAAGAGACCATCAAACTGTATCACGAGCGCAGAAAGCATCTTACTGCAGAAGAAGCCGGTGCAGCCCAGGAGCATACTACTGAGGAAATTATCAAGAATGCAACTGAGCAGGCCTTGATGATTCTGAAGGCTATGAATGTAGACCGGGAAAGCTTCCGTAAAATCGGACTCACTTTCGAAGAGAAAGCATTCTACGATATCCTTATGGCGCTGCGTGATGAGTATAACTTTGTGTATGGCGAGGACAAGACCATTGACGGTGTCACTGTCAATGATAAGTGTAAGGCTCTGGCAAAGAAGATTAAAGAAATCATTGATACCAAATCTTCCTTTGCAGACTGGCTTAACAATCAGATTGTCCGGGATCAGCTGAAGTTCGACATCAAGGTTTGCCTTATCAAAAATGGCTATCCCCCACAGTATAGCCCCGAAGTTTTCCGCAAGGTTATGGAACAGGTTGAAAACTTCGAAGAGAATAACTAAACAACAAGCAAGTTACAGTATAGAAAGAAACAGAAATGGGGTGAGTGTAATGCCAGAATGGCTGAAAGACTTAATAGTTGCAGTAGGCGGTGGTACTGTTGCACTGGTGGGTGTTTTGACAATCTTTAAGAATTTACTTATAAAGCTATTTGAAACTGGAATTGAAACTTCTTTTGAGAAAAATCTAGAGAAATATAGAAATAAGCTCTCAAGGTCTACAAAAGCATATGAAATCCTTTTAGATCGCGAAATGCGGTATTACGAAAGAATTGAGCCGATTTTTGCAGAGCTGGTGCCTCTGGAACACGATTTGCTGTATTACCTTAAAAAAGATGAAACAGTTGAAAGGAAAGATGGTTGCGAAGCGTTTAGAAAGCATTTTGGCAGGTACACAGAACTAATTAAAACACTAAAAAACGAAACACTTATTCACCAATCATATATTCCTGGACAGGTATTTTCAGCATCGACAGCTGTAGTTGCACAAATGCAAGAAGATATACCCTACTGGTTTGAAATGTGTAAACTGCTTTTTGCCGGAGAATACGAGAAAATTGATTACCCAAAAGGGGAAGAAATTGTTGATATTTTGTTGATGCGTTTGGTAGCGGCAGAAATGTCTGTTAAACTCCGACTTGAAGAATTAAGTAAGCTTTCATGAGAGGTGTGTTACAATGAGCAAAGGTGTAATTTACATACTTACAAATCCGTCTTTTCCGCAATATGTTAAGATCGGATATGCTACCGATGTGAAGCAGCGTTTGGATGAATTGAATCGTAGCACTGCAGTTCCGTTTGCTTTCCGCGTGTATGCTACATATGAAGTTGACTCCGCACTTTCCGATAAAAAGCTCCATTCTATTTTGGACAAGCTGGATCCGGATTTGCGTTCGACTGAGGATGTTGACGGTAAGCGTCGTGTCCGCGAGTTCTACGCTATGACTCCGGAAGATGCCTATTCCATTCTTGAGGCAATTGCGGAAATTAACAACTATAGCCACCGCTTGAAAAAGTGGAAGGCTACTGCCAACGAGCAGAAAGATGAGGCTTTAGCCCAAGAGATCAACGAACAGCATCAAGAACGCATGGCACCATTTACCTTTTCGGCATGCCAAATTGCAGTTGGTGAACAGATCGAGTTCTATTGCAATGGCAATGTAAACACCGGTACGCTGTGTGAGGTTGTTGATGATAAGCGGGTCAGCTACAACGGAGAGACCTGGTCGCTAACAGCGTTGGCTAAGCATTTGACCGGAACCAAAAGTGCCATTGCTGGTCCTAAATATTTCAAATATAAGGGTGAATGGTTGAATTCTATCCGGCATCGGTTAGAAGGGTAAGCGAAAGCTTAAACGGAAAGGGACGCGTGCATATGAGAATTTTGTTCTGTAAAATCTCCAGCATGAAATACTACAAGGGAGCTTGCGACCAAGATATTCCTATGTATGGTGGAAAGTTCGTTGAAGAAAATGGCTACGGCCATGAGGAATTTAATTTTCTGCCTATCGATATGGAAGATATAGCGGAACCGGAATGTGTTGGATTTGTAGAACCAAAATCAAACCGGGGCGTTAGAAACACACTCCATATTGAGAAAATCGAAGGCTGTGAAGCCATGAGCAAAGAACCTCTTGTGGACGATGTGTTGGTTGTTTGGTGCGCCAAACGGGATCGCGGTGATGTTACTGTTGTGGGATGGTACAAGCATGCGACGGTATGGCGTAATGTGCAGGATTGGACCATTATGTTCGAGAATGGCGTAGAGGAAGAGCGCGGCTATAATGTTCGTGCAAAAGCATCTGATTGTACGTTGCTTCCGTCCGGTGAAAGAAACAGGGCAATATGGTCGATTCCGTCTGCAAAATATACCGGCGCATATGGTTTTGGACAGTCTATGGTTTGGTATCCAACCGAGCCTGAAGCGGAAAATTATCTTACCCGGTTGCTTGGCAATATCGAAAATTATCGTGACGAAAACTGGCTTAACAAATATCCAGAGGTGTGATTATGGCTTCTTATGAAGAGTTAGTTGAGTTGATGCGAAAATATGCTTCTAAGATATGCACCACCGCAGGTTTTTATATCAAAGGGGATATTCCATCTAAGAAAATTGATAGAGCGCTCAAGTCTTTTGCATCGGGATTAGACCGAAAAACAATAATTGGCTTTTATGATACAACCGTTGCGAGTAGCGGAAAATCTGGTTTTATTTTTACTGATACAAAAGTTTATTGGCACGAGATTATGAGTAAACCACAGAAGCTGTGGTATGATGATATTGAGAGAATTGAACTATTTGATACTCATAAGAAAGAAAGCGATCAAGGATTACGATTCTATTTGTATGACGGATCACAAGTGGTATGGACTAGTTGCTTCCTCAATAAACCTCCTCTTTATGCGTTTCTCAATGAGTTGCTTGCCAAAGTGAATGAAGCCGGAGCAACAACGACAGGAAGTATAAAATTTGATGAAGTGGTTCACTCTGGCGCTAATGCTGGCGGTATAGCCTATGGAAACTATGAGACCGTCAATAAAGTTTATGACGAAGAGCGATTTCATGCACGACAGGGACATGGTTTCGCAGCAGAGAGAGCTAATACTCTTTACGACAAATTAACGGGGCACGATGCGCAGATTCTTGGGGATGATAATGCGAAAAATGGTGCAGATCGAATTGTAGATGGAGTGCATATCCAATCAAAGTACTGTGCAACAGGCTCTCGCTGCATTAATGAATGCTTTGCGGATGATGGCAAAGGCGCTTTCCGCTATATGCAAGACGGAAAACCAATGCAAATAGAAGTGCCGTCGGATAAGTATGACGCAGCTGTCCAAGCAATGGAAGAAAAAATTAAGCGTGGTCAGGTTGAGGGTGTAACTGATCCTGCAGAAGCAAAGAAAATTGTGCGAAAAGGTCATTTTACATACGCACAGGCCAAGAACATTGCTAAAGCGGGCACGGTTGAATCTCTTACCTATGATGCGGTTAATGGTGTGATAACAGCATCTTCTGCTTTCGGAGTGACAGCAATAATTACATTTGCAACTTCTGTGTGGAGCGGTGAAGACTTTGACAAGGCACTTAAGCTTGCGACTTATTCGGGGTTGAAGGTTGGAGGGACAGCCTTCGTTACCAGTATTGTTGCAAGTCAGCTTTCCAAAGCTGGATTGAATAGTGCGCTAGTGGGCAGTTCTGAAGCGATTGTTGCTATGATGGGACCAAAAGCTTCTGCTATGCTAATCAATGCTTTCCGTAGTGGTTCTAATATCTATGGAGCTGCAGCAATGAAGAGCGCAGCCAAATTGCTTCGAGGCAATGCGATTACTGCCGGTGTAACGGTTGTTGTTATGTCTTCCTTTGATATTGCAAATATATTTAGGCATAGAATTTCGGGGAAGCAGCTATTTAAGAACCTAGCCAATACCACAAGTACTGTAGCGGGTGGCACTGGAGGATGGATGGCTGGTGCGGCCATAGGATCAGCAATTCTCCCGGGTGCAGGCACTGTTATCGGTGGCTTAATCGGCTCCATTGGAGCTGGTGCTGCAGCAGGAAAAGTAACAGAGAAAGTTTTAGGCACGTTTATAGAAGATGATGCAAAGGAAATGGTTCGCATTTTGGAGAGTGTCTTTACAGAAATGGTATCCGAGTATTTGCTGAATCAGAAGGAAACAGAAAAGTCTGTTGATAAATTAAGCGATAAGCTAACGGGAAAACTTTTGAAGGATATGTTTGCGTCGGAGGATCGAAAAGAATTTGCACGCAATAGTTTGATACCCATCATTGAAAATGAAGTATCAAAACGACGTACAATTCAATTGCCGAGCGATGAGCAAATGATTGCTGGATTAAGGTGCATCCTTGAGGAAGCAGCAGAAGAGTTCAGCGATGTGGAAGAAGAAAGCTAAAGATTACGTGCAAGTAAAAGCAAAACGCACTGCATCCCCGACTGGGGGTGCAGTGCGTTTGTGATGAGTATGGATAATAAAGTCAGCAACTGTTAGAATAATTCTAACATTAAATGCGCGCCGTATTGGAGACCATCGAGGAAGGCTTTATGTTCGTAGGCGCTGCAGAGGCGGCAGCAGAGGTTGAAGACGGCGTTGTTATCTTCAAGAGGGAGGGCGCAGAGGAATTCTTCCAGTTCCTTGAAACCTTCTCCGATTTCCGGTGGGTCGGATTCGTGGGATTCTGCGTAGGCTTGGTATAGCTGGTCCAGGACGGTTTCGCAATCGCTATCACCGGGATCAAGGGGATAGGCAGTTATGTAGGCGTTCAGCCGTTTTGCAATATTCTCCATATCAGCACCCCTTTGCGTCAATGATCTTTAAGATCAGCTCGTCAATGGCATCCGTATAGCGACCCTCGCGGATCAGTTCATTGCGCTTTTCGTAAAGCAGTTTGACCAGAATTCGGCATTCCATATCGTCCAGTTTGATTTTGGTTTTCTTCATAATAGCACCTCATAAGTTTTATTGAAAATGTGTGTTCGGTGCAGTTAAACGATAGTTGTAATGTAAAGTAGTCCGTTATGTTCTCTCGTACCAGAAAAAAACACCATCCGTGTGGATGGTGTTTTTTTGTTATGGAGAAGTGCTACCCCACTTCTGTGTTATGAGACCGACGAGCGTAGCTCGTTGGGTAAGCGAGGGGAGCGCCGCCGGGGGCGGGAGGAGCGACCCGAGCGCAGTGCAGCGGTCGGCAAGAAGCCAGCGCGCTTCGCCGCACGCCGCTTCTGGCGGGCATCGCAAACCGGCGCGAAGCGATAACCCGGAGGACGGAGGTTCGAGTTCTCCTCCCGCAACCAGATAAGAAAAGGTTCTATAATAAATGTTGGGGTCAGGCTCATCGCCTGACCCCAACATTTATTATAGAACCGTACATTATAGCTGATCGATATTCAAGCTGAAGGGTTCCAGACAGTTATCCATGAACCATTGCAGCTCCGGCAGGTCAGTAGACCTCAGCGATTCCAGAGTCTGCACCAGCGCGGTATCAAACTCTGAGTTGCCTGCCTTTTGCTCTTCCACGCATTTGATATAGGCAGAAAGCTTATCGGCGGCCTTGACAATCGGCAACACATCCCGGTCATCTTCCAGAATCAGATGGCTGTAGCTTTCTACCAATTCGGCAGGCAGCATGTCCAGAAGCCGCTGCGCGGCTACCCGCTCTACCTGCTTGTAGGAAGCCATGATGTCGGGATTATAATATTTGATGGGTGTGGGAAGATCACCGGTGAGGGTCTCGGACGCGTCGTGGTACAGGGCCGCAACGGCGCAGCGATCCGGATCCGGACCCGGCAGATGCAGGATATCCCGGCGGATCAAGGCCAGCGCGTGAGACAGCACGGCCACCTGGTGGGAGTGTTCCTGAATATTTTCAGAAAAAGTGTTGCGCATCAGACCCCAGCGGGTGATGTAGCGCATTCTGCCCAGAAGGGCATAGAATTCGTATGCCATGGTATTCCTCGTTTATTTCAAATTACAACTGTGCTACCCGGTCAATAATAGCGGGAAGCTCTGCGGTGTCACGGCAGAAATATTTACCGCCGTTGGCCCGGATCTCCTCTTCGTCCCGGAAACCCCAGAGAACGCTGACGCACTTGGCACCTGCGCCGTGGGCGGTGATCACATCCACTTCACTGTCGCCTACATAAACAAAACTGTCGACGCCCAGTTCCTTGGTTGCTTTGTAGAGCATATCCGGAGCCGGTTTTCTGGGACAATCGGGTGTTTCACCCAATGCGTAGATATCTCCGAAGAAATCCTTGCAAAGAGTCTTTACCGCGGGATCCGGCTTGTTGGACACGATGGCAATGGGATATTTCTCCTGAACCTTTGCCAGCGCTTCCAGGATGCCGGGGTAGGGGGCGGTTTTTACCTGACTGTGGGCCTGATAGTAAACACGGTAGGTTTCCAGTACCGGCTCGTAGTCCTCACCTTCGGGAACAGCCAGAGCCATCAGCCGGGCGGCACCGTTGCCCACAAACCGGCGGACTTCGTCCAGCGTTCGGGTGGGATAGCCATGGACGGTCAATGCGTAATTGACGGCATCTTTCAGGTCTTCCAGAGTGTTTAGCAATGTGCCGTCCAAATCAAACAAAATTCCGGTCATGGGGCATACCTCCGTTTTTCAGTACACGAATATCCGTTCCCAGGAATGTGAGCCGTGTGAACTCTCCGTACAGACGGGATGCGATCTGGGGAGAGTACCGGGTAGAAGTTTCCTCAACGGTCAGATTGGTGGTGATGATCATGGGTTTGCCGCTGAGCAGCCGCTGATTCAGCAGACCGTAGAGGGCAGCGGTGACGAACTGTCCGGGCATTTCGGTGCCCAGGTCGTCAATGATCAGAAGATCGCAGTTTTCCAGGCGGTCTGCCTGGGCGACGGTATCTTCGTTGGGGGTGAAACGGGCCTTTTGCAGCTTGTCAAACATGCTGATGGCGGTTTCATAGCACACACTGTAACCTTGCAGACCCACGGCAGAGCCGATGGCCAGCGCCAGATGGGTCTTGCCCAATCCAGTAGAGCCATAGAGCAGCAGATTGCCTGCGCCGGTGGCAAAGTGTCTGGCATAATCCCGGCAGTAGTTGAGATTGCGTTCCATGACACTTCTGGCGGAAGCTTTGACTTGGGGAATTACAGCGGTGGAATAGTAGTCCAGGCGGAAGTTTTCGAAGCTTTCGCCGCCCCGGAAGGCTGTGCCCAGCTCCTTCTGCTGTTCCTGCATGCACAACTGCTGCAGGCACCGGCACATGGTGCTGCCGATATAACCGCTGTCACTGCAATGGGGACAGGCGGGATTTTCGTTAAGATAACCGGGGGCAAAGTGGGCCTGTACAAGGTTTTCACGCTCATGCTGCAATGCCAGATTTGCGTTTTTGACCTTCTGCATGGCGTCCTGTACATCGCCGCCCTGGGTGAAAATGGCCTGAGCCGCGGCGGCTGCAGTTTGCCGCAGCTGAATATCGATCTCCCGGATTCGGGGAACCTGCTGATAAGCCTGGGCAAGCCGGGCGGCATACTGCGACTCCCGATCGGCCTTTCTTTGGGCCAGAATGGCTCTGGCACGAATAATAACTTCTTTGGAGTATCCCATAGGTTAACCCTCCTGCATGATCTTGGCGATGGCTTCCAATTCGGCTTGGCCCAACTGTCCGGAAGCGCCTTTGGGAACAGCCGGTTTGCGGTCACCCCGCTTGACTTCCTCGGCGGTGTGGAGTCCGGCTTCGTGCCAGCGCTGAAGAATCTTGTTCATATAGGCCCAGTTGAGACCGCCTGTGTTCAGGCACGTCCGTTCATAGGCCATGGCAATGGTCTCCTCATCAAAACCCATTTCCAACCATGTGGTGGCATACCGTTCTTCGCCTGCGGTCAGATTGCGGCCCCAAACCTGGATGGTTCGCTTAAGTCGCTCCAATTTGGAGTTTTTCAGATTCTGAGCCTGGATGTAGGCAGCAGCCTGCTCCAGAGTTTCGATGCCCTGTTCTGCCCAGTGGTAGGCTTCTTTTTCAATGGTCCGCAGGGAGGGATTGCGAAGGCTGCCCCGCTGCTTTGCCCGGTCCTTGCAGTAATAGACCAGCACGGAGATCACGTCATTGGGAAGGCCTAAGTACCGGTGCAGGGCCAAAAGGAGCTTCAGCTCTTCTGTGGTCAGCACCTTGCCAAGCAGACGCTGAACCTCGCCGTACAGGCTGCGGAAATCCATATCCGTATCCATGGCGGTCATCACATCAGTTTCGGAATAGGCGGGCCGCTCTCCGGGAATAAAAGCGGTTTTGGGTTCGCTTTCCCACAAGCCCATCTGCCGCAGGTTGGCTTCGGCCAGGGCAATTTGGTTGGCGGGTATGTTCAAGTCCTGCGGTGCCCGGTCAATGGAATTGCCGCTGCGAAGATACAGGTACAAAAGTGCAGCGTTGCCGTTGGACAAACTGAGCAGCTTATGCAGTTGTTGTTGTTCAATGGTAATATACTCTATGTTCATGAAATCCCTCATAAATCGTCAGTTAAAATCATTATAACATACCTTTCGGCGGGAAACAATCTGACGAGTCGGAAGTTTTTGACGAAAAAGACGATGGAAATTTGGTGGATAACAGTATCTTGTGTTTGCATAGATGAAAAACCCCAAGGCATTTGCCTTGGGGTTCGGGAAGTCAAAACATAGGCTTGATCTTCTGGCGGTAGATCCTTATAAAAAAGAACAGTGTCACTGCCAGACTAACCACCTCCGCAATGGGGAACGCCCACCAGACCAAGTGCACATCTCCGGAAAGACTCAAAAGATACGCAACAGGCAGCAGCACGATGAGCTGGCGGCTCAGAGAGGTGATGGTGGAATAAATGCCGTTACCCAAAGCCTGGAAGCTGGCACCCAGCGCGATGCCAATGGCAGCCAGTGGGAAGATCAGACTGACGATCCTCAGGGCGCTGATGCCGATGGCAAGAAAATCATCACTGGGATTGAAAATACCCAACAGCAAATGGGGGACGGTCTGGAATGCCAGAACACCCAGCAGCATGATGACCATAACGCTGATAACCGACCACTTGAGGGTAGAAGTAATGCGCTTGGGATTCCGGGCGCCGTAGTTATAGGCGACGATGGAAATGGTGGCATTGTTCATACCGAATACGGGCATAAAGAAGAAGCTTTGAAGCTTAAAGTAAATACCAAAGACACCGGTAGCGGTCTCACCATAGGTCTTGAAGCTCTGGAAGATCTGATTCATTCCAAAGTTCATCACGGAGCCAATGGCCATCATGATGATGGAGGGAATACCCACGGTCAGAATGGGAACAATGACATCCTTCTTAGGTTTGAGATACTTGAAACCGAACTGTACATCGGGGTTACACTTGATGTTGAAGATCACGGCCATAATAGCGGCGATCCACTGTCCGATGACAGTGGCAACGGCAGCACCGGCAATGCCCATTGCGGGCAGACCAAACCAACCGAAGATCAAAATGGGGTCTAAAATGATATTTACAATAGCGCCGGTGCCCTGAGTGAACAGGGTATAAACGGTTCTGCCGGAGGCCTGCAGCAGCCGTTCACCCAGAATCTCCACAAAGATACCCAAGGTGAAAATGCAGCAGATAGCGGTATAAGCGGCACCGCCGTCCACGGTTTCTGTCACATCGGATTGCATGGCATAATAGGGCCGGCTGCCGAAAAAGCCAAAGAGCATAAAAATTACAACAGCGATAACGGTCAGGATCATTGCGTTACCTGCCGCACGGTTGCCTTGCTCGCGGTTTCCTTCACCAAGGGATTTGCTCAGCAGGGCGTTCATACCAACGCCGATGCCGGTGGCAAATCCAATCTGCATATTCTGCACAGGGAATGCCAGACCTAAAGCAGTGACAGCGCTTTCGGAGATACGGGAAACGTAGATGCTGTCAACCACGTTATACAGCGCCTGGACCAGCATGGATAAGATCATGGGCAGAGCCATGGAATAAAGCAGCCTGCCAACGGGCATGGTACCCATTTTGTTGCTGCCGGAATCGGGGAGTTTTCTTCCTTCTTGCATTTGTTTTCTTCCTTTACTCAATATACGACAAGATATTATAATATAAATATGCCCATTATGCAAGAGATATTGTTTACTACCGTAAATGATCGTTTATGCGGGCAGTGCCCGCAGCCAATACGTGCATAGTGCAGTACTTTTCGTTACTTCCCGTGTCCGTTTGCGGTACCCAAAATTTCTTGTTCGCTATTCGCTCACGAAATTTTGACCGCTGCACACGCT
>JAZRKL010000138.1:0-44771 GCA_045646265.1 Faecousia sp. | reverse complement strand
CTCATTTGCACCTTATGGCTATATGAAGGATCCCGCAGAAAAGGGCCATCTAATTATTGATCCAGAAGCTGCTGAGGTCATCCGGAAAATATACAATCTTTACCTGGAAGGGAAGGGCAAGCAGGTAATTGCTCGTATTTTAAATGAAGCTGGCATACCAAACCCAACCGAGTATAAGCGGCAACATGGTATGGTGAGAAATAAAAAAGCGCAAAGCGGCACACTATGGGGCTACTTCACGATCACAAGTATTCTTACTAACGAGGTTTACATTGGCAATATGATCCAAGGAAAAACCGGCGTTGGTAATTATAAGACGCAAGAAAAGGTCACCTATACTCCGGATCAATGGATTGTAGTAAATGGAACACATGAACCAATTATTGATCGTGAGGTATGGGATAAGGTACAGGCCCTGATTGCACAGAAAGCAACACCTGGTCAGAAACAGCCGGAAGGGGTTTTTGCGCGGAAAGTACGCTGCATTCACTGTGGTTCTCGAATGCACGCCGTTAAAAACGGTAAAAAGAGAGGTTTCAAATGTGATCGGCACACACTTTCTCATGATTCATGTATTGGAGCTTATATTTCTCTTCCCAAGCTGGAGCGGATCGTTGCAGCTGAGCTATATGTTTTGTCCCAGGAACTGCTCGACGAGGAGGCTCTTGAAGAGGGCATCAATCCTTTTCCTGAACTCGCTGATATGAAAAAGCAAATTGAGGATGATATTAGGAGCCTCGAACATGAGATTGATTCAAGTCAAACTGCCATCCGAACTTTGTATATGAGCAAGATCCGCGGTGGTATCGGTGAACAGGAATATATCGATCAGGCAATCCGCATTTCTGAAGAAAAGAATTTCATGGAAAACAAAGTAGCTGAGCTTAAAGAGCAAATTGCTGAGATTGAGCAAACCATAGCGATCTACCACAACAGAAAACTTCTTGTCCGGCAGTATGTTGATACCAGAACACTTACCAAAGAAATGGTTTCTGTCCTGGTTGATTATATTCTTGTGGGTCGCCGAGATCCAGTGACAAAGGAGACCCCAATCGAGATTCACTGGAATTTCTAATAATTATCAGAGGTTAGCGTAGATAGAGAGAGTCTAATACCTCAAGTCCCAAGTTAAAGAGGGTGAGGAATATGACATACTCTAGCAGAAATCAAATTAACAGAAAATCAGATCGCTTGTTCCATCATAAAGGAGATGGAACAATGAAAGTAGCAATCTATTGCCGCCTTTCCGAAGAAGATCGGAATAAGGCGAACAAAGAAGACGATAGCAATAGTATTAAAAATCAGAAAGCAATGCTGATACAATATGCGTTCAGCCAGGGTTGGGATTTGTTTGACATTTACAGCGATGATGACTATGCCGGATCTGATCGCAACCGTCCTCAGTTTAAGAGACTTCTCGCCGATGCAGAAGCTCACATGTTCGATATCATTCTTTGCAAGACCCAATCTCGGTTTACCAGAGAACTTGAACTGGTCGAAAAGTACATCCATGGCCTTTTTCCTATTTGGGGTATACGCTTCGTCAGTATCGTTGACAATGCGGATACTGACAACAAAGGCAACAAGAAATCCAGGCAAATTAATGGTCTTGTAAACGAATGGTACCTTGAAGACATGTCCGAGAATATCAGAAGTGTTCTTACCAGTCGTCGCGAAAACGGATTCCATATTGGCGCATTTGCTCCATATGGATATATGAAGGATCCCGATGTGAAAGGTCACTTGATCATTGATCCTGAGGCAGCAGCCATAGTTCGGGATATCTTCAATATGTTTGCGAATGGGTATGGGAAATCAACCATTGCAAAAATTCTAAACGAGCGAGGGCTTCCAAACCCTACTGAATACAAACGGCAAAAGGGTCTGCGTTATAAGCAGCCACCAAAGCAGGCATCTATGCTCTGGAAGTACTCATCAATCGCCGGTATTTTGGAGAACGAAGTCTATATCGGGAATCTGATCCAAGGACGCTACGAGAGTATCTCCTACAAGACAAGACAAAACCGCCCCTGTCCAAAGGAGCGGTGGATTCGTGTAGAAGGGACGCATGAACCGATTATTGAGCAGCAACTATGGAACAGAGTTCAACGAAAGGTAAGAGTCTGGACAAGACCCAACAAAGAGACCGGCAAGGTTCATTTGTTCTCAGGGATTGCCGTATGCATGGAATGCGGATATAACTTGCGGATTCACAAGTGCCATGGCCATTATTACTATCAGTGTGAAACAAAACAGATTTCGGAAGATGCATGTCACGGTGCTTTTATTCCAGAGGCAGAGCTTGAGAGAATTGTGATTGAAGAAATCAGAAGACTCAATCAGCAACTTTTGGATCAAGGAAGGGTTGAACGAGAGACCAATTTCATAGAATCCCTGAATGCTCAAAAGGCAAAAATCCTCTCGGAGCAGAAAGGGTATCAGGATAAAGCTGATGAATGTGACTTTGCTCTAAGGCAGCTCTACATTGATAAGACAAAAGGGATCATAAGCCCCAAAGACTTCTTTGCAATGTGCGATGGTTTCCAGGAAGAAAAAACACGGTTTGTAGCATTGGTTCAATCTTGCCAGGAACGAATCAATGATATAGAGACCAGAATTCAGATTGGAGACACTCGGCTAGAACTACTGTCGCAGTATGTCCATGTGGAGCACCTAAGCAAAAATATGTTAGAAATTCTCATTGACCATATTGAAGTTGGCAAGCGAAACAAAGCTACAAAGCAGGTGCCTATAACGATCCACTGGAACTTTTAGTGCCTCGTTATTTGTATAACGAAGTGCCGCAGGGGAGTAGCCAGTGGAATCAACCAGTCTCACAGATGATACTACCACACCGCAAATGGGCTTACTTAGTCCGCAAGAGGGTTCACCCACTGCCGAACCGAAAAACCCTTGTGCCGCAACGACTTTTCGGCTTGCCAAAAAATGACAAAAACCGGTAGCCGTTTATTAGAGTGCCGCCTCTGCCGCCAGATCTTCTGTCAGATCGGCAATGGGGTCACCCTTGACCTGCATTGTTGCCGCTGTCCACGGTGTGCCGGATGCAAATGTCGGATAAACACCGGTGGTATGGTCCACAAAGTAGGGGGCGAATGCGGAATCTTGTATTTGAGAATCCTTCAGGTTACGTGTTAACTGATGCACCAGAGCGCCAACCATTTCCAGATGGCCCAGTTCCTCTGTGCCGATATCCGTAAGCAAACCTTTCAGTTCATCAAATGGTTCATGTATCGTTATAAGTTTTCCTTGTTTTGTTGGCACATTGCAGCCAGACATCGGATGAAACGATTCCTTCGTGCGGTGCTAAAACCAGGCATTTACTTCCGTCCTTCCGATACAAATAACACCCATTGCTGCCAATAAAGTCATGATAGTCATTTTGTATATGCACATTGCGGTTTGAAAAGTAATCATACACCGTATGGTCAGCTTTGACATAAATGGGATTTTTCAATAATCTTGCAATGTGTGTTCGTTGCCAGACTCCGTCTTTTTGCCTTGGATTCGTATATCCAAGCGTGTTCAGGGTCTGTGCCACATCGGCCTGTGACATTCTTTGCTCCCCATACAGTTCATACATTTTCAAAAGCAGTGCGGTTTCATTCGGCACCGGTGCATAGCGCGCAGTCTTCTTTCCGTCAATGACATGCGGTTCCAAACAAAAGCCAAAGGGTATTCTTCCGCCCATGTAAAATCCGTGCTTGCATCTGGCATGATAAGTATCATAAATTCGCTGCTGTATCGTTTCCCGTTCCAGCTGCGCAAATACAACGCAAATACTCAGCATGGCCCTTCCCAGTGGGGTAGAGGTGTCAAACTTTTCTGTACAGGAAACGAATTCAACATTATATTGCATGAATTCATCCATCAGTTTTGTAAAATCCAAAATTGATCTGCTGCAGCGGTCCAGCTTGTAACAAATGACACGTTTGATTCTTCCGTTTCGTATTGCGTTAAGCATTTTCAAAAACTGAGGTCTGTCGGTATTTTTTCCACTGTAACCTTTATCAATAAACACTTCATACGGCTCTCCGTGTGTTTCGTACTTGCAGAATTCTATCTGATTTTCTACTGAAATACTGTCCGCTTTGTCTATCGATTGTCTGGCGTATATAGCATTCCATTTATCCTCCAAGGCATCCACGCTCCGATGAATGGTACTTCAACTTACCACCTCCCGTACTATCATATTTTACCGGAAAATATAATGAACCGGCACTCAAGAAAATGAGTGCCGGTTTCCAATATTATGCTGTTGGATTCTTTCCTGTATCCGCTCCGTCGCCTGTTAGACCTAGCCGCTTTGCTGCATCTTCACGCATCTTATATTTTAATATCTTGCCAGCGGCATTCATAGGAAAGCCTTCTACGAAATCGATATATTTGGGAACTTTATGTCTGGCCATACTGGATGCGATATAATTGCGCATTTCATCAACGGTAACAGCAGCGTCATATTTCAGTACAATGCAGGCCATGATCTCTTCACCGTACTTCTTATCCGGTACACCAATAACCTGAACATCCCGGACCTCCGGATGGGTATAGATGAATTCTTCGATCTCCTTAGGATAGATGTTTTCGCCGCCACGGATGATCATATCCTTCAATCTGCCTGTGATTCGGAAGTTGCCGTCTTCATCCATACAGGCAAGATCTCCGGAATGCAGCCATCCGTCTTCATCTATGGTATCCTTAGTGGCCTGGGGCATTTTATAATACCCCTTCATGGTGTTGTAACCCTGGGAGCAAAATTCACCGTTAACCCCCGGTCCAACCTCCAGTCCGGTATCCGGATCAATGATTTTGCACCGTACATGGGGAAATGCGTAACCAACGGTATTTGTTCGTACATCCAGTGGATCTGTCCAGGAAGACATGGTTGATCCGGGAGAGGATTCCGTCTGGCCGTATACGCTGACAATGCCCCGCATGTTCATTTCATCCGGCTGTGCGGCGCGGCGCATGAGTTCCGGCGGACAGCCGGCACCTGCCATTATTCCTGTTCTCATATGGGAAAAATCGGTCTTTCGGTAATCCGGATGATTGAACATGGCAATAAACATTGTCGGAACACCGTTAAAACACGTGATCTTTTCCTGGTTAATACATGCAAGGGACGATTTGGCAGAGAAATAGGGGAGAGGGCAAATGGTTGCGCCATGGGTCATGGAGGATGTCATAGACAGCACCATGCCGAAGCAATGGAACATCGGTACCTGGATCATCATGCGATCCGCGGTAGATAATCCCATTCTGTCACCAATACACTTGCCGTTATTGATCACATTGTAATGGGTGAGCATAACACCTTTGGGGAAGCCGGTAGTACCGGATGTGTACTGCATGTTACACACATCTTCGGGCCGCACCGCAGCAGCCATAGATGCCACCTGTTCCCGGCTGACCAGATCCTTGTGGGCCATTGCCTGTTCGAAGGTGAGGCAACCGGGCTGCTGGAAACCAACAGTAATCACATTACGAAGGAACGGCAGACGTTTGCAATGTAGACTTTGTCCAGGTTTACTGGTCTTTATCTCGGGACAAATCTCATTGATAATACTACGATAATCGGAATCCAGACAGGATTCAATCATGATCAGTGTGTGGGTATCCGATTGACGGAGCAAGTATTCTGCTTCGTGGATCTTATAAGCCGTATTCACTGTAACCAGTACAGCACCAATTCTTGCACAAGCCCAAAACGAAATGTACCATGCAGGAACATTGGTTGCCCAAACTGATACCTTGCTGCCTGCTTTTACACCCAGCGATACCAGCGCTCTGGCAAAGTCATCTACATCCTGCTGGAATTCCTGATAAGTACGCGTGTAGTCCAGTGTTGTATATTTGAATGCATATTGGTCAGGGAATTCTTCAGCAACCCGTGAAAGTACTTGGGGGAACGTTAAATGAATCAGTTCATCTTTTCTCCAAATATACTGACCGGTACCGTCGTGGTTGAAGTACAGTGTTTTCTTCATACCACGGGTGCTGCCGAAACGGTTCATGTAGTTAACAAAATATGGGAAGATAATGTCCCGCTGCTGAAGATCGTCCATCCACTCCGGTTTCCATTCCAACGAAATGAATCCGTCGTAATTGACAGAGGACAGCGCCCGGATACAATCATCCACGGGGAGCGTTCCTTCGCCAATCAGTTGGTAGGCACCGGTATCATCGGAATCACGAAGATGGACATGGCGGACATAACTACCTAGATTCTTGATTGTTGTATCTCCGGATTCGCCATAATCACGAAATGTATGATGTACATCCCAGAGAGCTGCAAGATAGTCGCTGGCAAAAAGATCCAAGACTTTGCGGAGTCTGGCCGTGTCCGCATAAATGCCGCTGGTCTTTATAAGCAGAACTACATTTACACTTTCACCATATGCAACCAGTTCACGCAAATTCTCATAAACACGGTCCTCATCTTCGTGAAGCGCACAGGCCACCACATATGATACCTGCATGTTGTGCGCGACATCCATCAAATTCTTTAAGCTCGATAAGCAATCACTGTTAAGAGAAATATCAAAGGAAGTATCAAAGCAGGGAATCTTCAGCTTTTTTTCTCTGAGCTGGCGAACCGTTGCGGCGGTTTGATACTTATGAAAAGGACCGCCCCGTTCCAGCAGGGGATTGAATTTGGGAAGATTGTATACTTCAATACCATTAAAGCCCGTTTCTAAGGCCGAATCAATCATCTCTTCCCATGTCAGATCGGGCCAGCCGCGGGTTGAAAAGGAAAGGTTCATAGATCTTCCTCCTCATAAACGATTTTGTTCAGCGCGCTGAGATATGCATGGATACTGGCACCTACGATATCGGTAGAGATACCTTTACCGGAATAAAGCTTACCGCCTGAACGAAGCTTTACAACCGTTTGACCCATTGCTTCTCGGCCTTCGGTAACCGCTTGAATCTGGAAATCATCCAGTTCATAATGATGACCTGTAATGGATTCAATAGCCAAAAATGCCGCGTCAATCGGACCGTCACCGATGCAAACACCTTCCACCGTGACACCGGACTTCAATAAACGAAGATGTGCAGTTGCGGAAATGGTGTTCCCCGCAGTGATCACATAGGTATCCAGAACATAGGCAGGAGGAACCTGCATAGCGGCTGAGGCGACGATCGCATCCAGCTCTTTTGCAGATACTTTATCCTTTTTTGACGCAATCGCCTGAAATGCTTCAAATACCTGAATTCCATCCTCCTCAGAAAGATCGTAGCCCAGGAGGGAAACCGCTTTCATTACACCGGAAAGGTCATCATGAGCGGTAAGATAGATTCCGGAGTCATCGGATTGTACTCCATTGTCAAAGGGAGAATTCTTGCTGCGACCGGTCTGGCACATCCGCTCAATTTGATTAATCGTACGTCTGAGCTGTGTTACATTGACTCCGCATGTGGCATTGAAGCTGTCACCACGCGCGGCAATAATTCTGGAGATATTGGACAAAGAAGCACAGTTTACAGGATAAGAAGCCGCCTTAACCTCTACAGCGCCCTGCGCAATTGCGGCGATGCTGCATGCATCAGCCATGGCAAGGGTATTCGCAGAGCAGATTCCCAGATCAGTATCATGCAGACAGGGGAGTGCCGTGTAAAGAGAATCCACAAATGCAGCCAGTTCGTCCGGCAGCATAACACCAGCCGTGTCACATACTGTAACGGTGGTCGCACCGTTTGCGATTGCTGTCTGAATAGCCTGAGAAAGGAATTGTTTGTCTGCCCGTGTGGCATCATCAGCAAAAAATTCTACATCCACGCACAGTGTCTTGGAGAAAGAAACAATTTCAGCAATTGCCGACAGCATAGCATCCGGCTTTTTATGATGAATATACTCCATCTGCACAGAGCTGACAGCTCCACAGACCTGAATTCTGGGATGTTTGGCAAGATTCAGTGCATTCCATACTTGAAGCACATTCTCACGATCCAGCGAAACAGGTACCGCCACAACACTATCCTTCACAGCGGTAGCAATAGACTTGATACGAAGGCTGTCAACCTTGGCCGTGCTGATGCCTTCCAGTTCGATGAGCGACACACCAAGCTTATCCAGTAATTTTGCCAATTCAATCTTTTCTCTAAAAGAAAGGGAGAAGGCATCTGAGGCCTGCTTCATGGTTACATCACTGATTCTAATATGTTTCATCCCAATTATCCTCCAGATATGATAAAAGTCCCTGAGGCAAACAGCCTCAGGGACGAATCTACATTCGCGGTACCACCCTGATTATTCTTCCGATAAAGAAGAATCACTCTCGGACTCCAGACAGAATCCCAGCCGATAACGGGGCGACCGAGCCTTATTAATGACCGAAACGGTGTTCACAAGGCCAACTCAGGAACCAGATCGTCAAAACCGATTGCGCTGACTCGCACCGACCGTCAGTTCTCTGTGCCGCACATGTAATGACGAATTTTCCATCAAAGTCTTTACTTATAATTTTTAGTAATTTAATCATATTTACGCGGATTTGTCAATGATATTTTTCCTCTTCATATTTCCCCATTAATTTTTATGGCTGTGAAAAAAACATTTGACTTTTTAGGGTGTACATGATAAAGTGGTCGCAATATAAAAGGCGTTGACGAAGACGGTTGGATCTGGTTCTTTCAGAGAGTCGGTGTTTGGTGCAAACCGATAGATTCCGTATCCGAAAACCTATCACTTCTGAGCCGGAGATCTGAACAGCGTTGCCCAGTAGGTTTCTCCCGTTTGCCTGCGTTAAAGGATAGGGCTTATTAGAGTCTGAAGGTGGCGACATATGGTCGCAATTTGAGTGGTACCGCGGGTATATTTTACTCGTCTCAAGCTATCTGCTTGAGACGTTTTTTGTTTTCTATGGAAGGATGTGCAACTATGACAAATCAGTCTACTGCCAATCAGCTACAGGAAATTGCTCTGCGTATCCGTGAGATGCGTGAGATTCTTGGTTACAGTATGCAAAAAATGGCATCCCTGACAGAGGTGTCGGAAGAAACTTACCGGATGTATGAGACCGGTACGATTGACCTTCCTTTCTCCTTTATGCATAAGTGCGCCAAGGTATATGGTCTTGAAATTACCGATCTGCTGGAAGGCCACAGCGCGAAACTTTCCGGTTACACAGTAACCCGCCGTGGAAAGGGTCTTGTGACTGCCAGTGAGGATGGTATTACCATTCAGGACATGGCACCTATGTTCCGGAAAAAACTGTCTACGCCATATTGGGTAACTTACCAGTATTCTGAAGAACTGCAGAATCTTCCCATTCACACCACAACCCATACCGGTCAGGAATTTGACTTGGTGATTAAGGGTGCCATGCGCATTCGTATCGGTGACCATGAAGAAGTTCTGCGTGAAGGCGACAGTATTTTCTATAAGTCTTCCACACCCCATGGCATGATCGCCATTGATGGTCAGGATTGTGTGTTCCTTGCTATGATTATGGCAAGCGATACTACAGATAAACCGTTATATATTGGTCAGAGCCGCAAAGCCAATGCAGGTCAGCCCCTGCTTTGTGAGAAGTTTATCCAAGCTACCGAAGATGACCATGGCGCACTGACCGATATCAGCTTCATGGACGAAAATAATTATAATTTTGCCTTTGATACCGTTGATGCCATCGCCCGTCGTGAGCCGGATAAGCTGGCTATGATTCATGTGGCAAATGATATGAGTGAACGGCGCTTTACTTTCAAGGATATCAAGGATGCGTCTTCTCAGAGTGCCAATTATTTTAAATCTTTGGGAATTCATAAGGGTGACCGTGTGATGCTGGTGCTGAAGCGTCACTATCAATTCTGGTTTGCAATTCTTGGATTACACAAGCTGGGCGCTATTGCGATACCGGCCACCAATCAGCTGGTTGCCCATGATTTTGAGTACCGCTTTGATGCTGCCGGTGTCAGTGCTGTGATCTGCACGGCTGATGGAGATACATGGAATCAAATCGAGCTGGCAGAACAGAATAACGGTATTCAGCTAACCAAAATCATGGTTGGCGGTGCTCGACCCGGCTGGCATAATTATGACGAAGAATATGATCTGTTCAGCCGCAGGTTTACAAGAGATGAAGATGCTCCTTGCGGCAACGATCCCATGCTGATGTTCTTTACCTCCGGAACTACCGGTTATCCCAAGATCGCGATGCATTCTTATAAGTATGCTCTTGGTCACTATGTCACCGCAAAGTACTGGCATCTTGCCGAGCGGGACGGTCTACACTTTACAATCTCTGAAACTGGCTGGGGCAAAGCATTGTGGGGCAAGCTTTACGGTCAGTGGCTGTGTGAGGCTGCTGTGTTCACCTATGACTTTGATAGATTCGACGCAGAGAAGATCTTGCCGATGTTTAAGAAGTATAATATTACAACCTTCTGCGCGCCTCCTACCATGTATCGCATGCTGATCAAGCAGGATCTCAGCCACTTTGATCTGTCCTCCATCCGGCACGCTACTACCGCCGGTGAAGCGTTGAATCCCGAAGTATTCTATCAGTTTGAAAAAGCAACCGGATTACAGATCGCTGAAGGTTTTGGTCAAACAGAAATGACTCTTGGCATTGCCAATCTACTGGGAACAATGCTGAAACCCGGCGCCATGGGTAAGCCCGTTCCCGGATATGGAATCGACCTGGTGGATGCTGACGGTAATCCTGTGGAAGACGGTGTTAACGGTGAGATTGTCATACGTACAGATCCCAAGCCTACCTGTGGTGTATTTTTGGGCTATTACAGAGATCAGGAAAAGACCGATGCTGTTTGGCACGCCGGTATGTATCATACCGGCGATCTGGCATGGCGGGATGAAGACGGTTACTACTGGTATGTCGGTCGTGCTGACGATGTCATTAAGTCTTCCGGCTACCGTATTGGACCCTTTGAAATCGAAAGCACTATTATGGAACTGCCTTATGTTTTGGAATGCGGTGTATCTGCTGCACCCGATGAGGTGAGAGGACAGGTCGTTAAGGCAAGCATTGTTCTTGTGCCCGGTGTGGAAGGGACAGATGAGCTGAAAAAGGAAATCCAGAACTACGTCAAACATCATACCGCACCTTACAAGTATCCCAGAATTGTCGTTTTCCGCAATGAGTTGCCCAAGACCATCAGCGGTAAGATCATTCGCAATCAGCTATAAATCCTTGACAACTGAACATTGAAGTGTTATGATTTCTAAAACAAAAAAGCTATGATGGAAAGTACCTTTGAAATGCTGTCTCAGAGAATTGGTGGTCGGTGCAAACCATGTCAGGTTCAAAGCTGTAGTCCTTCCGGAGCTGAAGAGAAGAACGCCCAGGTCAGTAGAACTCTTCCGCGCAGGCTGCGTCAGTGCCGGAAACGATCTGTTTCATGAGTGGTATCTGCCGCAAGACAGGTGCAAGTTGAGTGGTACCGCGGGTTGCGTTTCACAGCTCGTCTCAAGAAATCATCTTGAGACGAGCTTTATTATTACCGGAGGTTTAACATATGGAACAGAGCATGACCGGAATGCACTATAAACTCAAAGAGGTTGCAGGGAGAATCCGGGAACTGCGTGAAATCACCGGCCTTACCGTAGAGGAAATGGCGGAAAGAACCGGCGTATCTGTAAGTGAATATATTGCGTGCGAATCCGGCAATCAAAACCTCAGTATTGCATTTTTGTATCGCTGCACCCTTAGTTTTGGTGTTGATATGGGCGACCTGCTTGAAGGTAGCAGTCCGAAACTGCGTTCTTATGCCCTGACCAGAAAGGGCGAGGGACAAAGGATCGAAGAAGCGCATCACATGGTTGGTTATAACCTGGCTGCAGGTTTCCGTAACCGTATTGCACTGCCCCTGTACATGGAGCTGAACTACCGTCCGGGTGCTGAGTATGAAGACATCGAACTGACCACCCACGAAGGACAAGAATGTGATATCGTCATCCGCGGTCATATGCGGATCCAGATCGGCGGCAAGACCGAAGTTCTCCATGCAGGCGACTGCATTTACTACGATTCTTCAACACCTCACGGCATGATTGCTGTGGATGGCGATGATTGTGCCTTCTACGCTATCGTATTAAGCAATTCCGCTGCAAGAGAAGGAGAGCAGGCTGCTGAAGTAGCCATCCGCCACGAAGGCAAAACAAATGCCGACCTGCAGCAGCGCGTATATCATAATTTCATTACTCCCATCGAAAACGAGCAGGGACTTTTAAAGGCGATCTCCTTCAAAAATGAAGAGAAGTTCAATTTTGCCTACGATGTTGTAGATGCTCTGGGCACAGAAAAACCCGATAAGCTGGCGATGCTCCACGTTTCCGAGAATGGTGAAGAGCGACGCTTTACATTCCGGGATATGAAGCGTGAATCTGCGAGAGCAGCGAATTATTTCAAGTCTCTGGGCATTAAGCGCGGCGACAGGGTAATGCTGGTTCTGAAGCGCCATTATCAGTTCTGGTTCTCTATTCTTGGCCTGCACAAGCTGGGCGCAATTGCCATTCCGGCTACAAATCAGCTGCTGGCTAAGGATTTTGCTTACCGTTTTCAGGCTGCAAATGTCCGCGCTGTGGTTTGTACCGCGGACGGCGATACCGCCGCTTCTGTAGATGAAGCCGCCATTGCGACACCTTCTCTTGCCATTAAGATTCTTGTTGGCGGCAGCAGGGAAGGGTGGCATGATTTTAACGACGAGTACTCCATGTACAGCAGCCATTTTGCCCGTGCGGAAGATGCCCCCTGCGGCAGCGATCCCATGCTGATGTTCTTTACATCCGGTACATCCGGTTATCCCAAGTTGGCTGCACACAACTACAAATATCCCTTGGGACACTTCATCACTGCCAAGTATTGGCACTGCGTGAATCCTGACGGTCTGCACTTGACCATTTCCGATACTGGCTGGGCAAAGGCACTGTGGGGCAAGCTTTACGGACAGTGGCTGTGCGAAGCCGCCACCTTTGTTTACGACTTCAACCGTTTTGACGCCGGTAAGATTCTGCCCCTCTTTGCCAAGTATCATATTACTACCTTCTGCGCACCGCCGACTATGTACAGAATGCTTATTAAGGAAGATCTCAGCAGATTTGACCTTTCCTCCATTGAGCACGCAACCATTGCCGGTGAGGCTTTGAACCCCGAAGTCTTCCGCCAGTTCCAGAAAGCAACCGGTCTTGAAATAATGGAAGGCTTTGGTCAATCCGAAAGCACGGTCATCATCGCAAATCTTTCCGGTGACAGTCATAAGATTGGCTCTATGGGTAAGCCGGTTCCTCTGTATAATGTAAAACTTTTAGCTGCTGACGGCACGCCGACGGAACCTGGTGAAACCGGTGAGATCTGTATTGATATCAGCAGTGGATTACCCTGCGGTCTAAGCTATGCCTACGAAGGTAGTCCTGAGGCTACTTCAAGCACCTGGAAAGACGGATTCTATCACACCGGTGATCTGGCCTGGGTCGACGAAGAGGGCTTCTACTGGTACGTAGGCCGTGCTGACGATGTAATCAAATCTTCCGGTTACCGTATCGGACCCTTCGAGATTGAAAATGTGATTATGGAACTGCCTTATGTTCTGGAATGCGGCGTTTCCGCAGCGCCTGATGAAGTCAGAGGACAGGTGGTTAAGGCAAGTATTGTACTGGTTAAAGACTTTAAGGGAACCGAAGAGCTTGCCAAGCAGATTCAGAACTATGTGAAATCCAGAACCGCACCTTATAAGTACCCCAGAATTGTGGAATTCCGGGAATCGCTGCCCAAAACCACCAGTGGCAAGATCATCAGAAAGCAACTGTAATTATGGAAAACAAGCGACTGACTTTATTTGCCGGACATTACGGCAGCGGTAAAACCAACATAGCGGTTAATTACGCTTTGCGATTGGCAGGGGAGGGTAAACAGGTCTGCATCGCTGATCTGGATATTGTAAATCCCTATTTCCGAACAGCAGACAGCGAAAAAGAACTGTCAGGCGCCGGGGTTACACTGATCGCACCTCAATTTGCCAATTCCAATGTGGATTTGCCCGCTCTGCCAAGCGAGGCATACCGTTTAATTGCTGACAAATCCATATATGGTATTATGGATATCGGCGGCGATGATCGGGGCGCTTATGCGCTTGGCCGGTATGCACCGTCGATTCTGGAAGAGAATAACTACCGAATGGTGTATGTTGTCAACGGTTGCAGACCGCTGACAGCAACCCCGGAAGACGCTTTGGAAGTGATGCGTGAGATTGAGGCAGCTTGCTCCATGCGTTTCACACATCTGATAAACAACACAAATCTCGGTGACGAGACGACTCCGGGAACGGTTTTGAATTCTCTTGATTTTATCAAAAAACTCAGCGAATTGACCGGATTGCCTGTGTGGTATCATGCAGTGAAAGCGGATATCTACGAAGCAATCAGCGAACAACTACCCAACGTTTTTCCTCTGCATTTGCAGAAAAAATATTTTGACCTTCCGGCACAAGCACCGGGAAACCGGCCTATGTGGGGATAAAACAACCCAAGGAGGAATTCACAATGGCAAAAGTTACATTTAAAACGGATTGGTGTAAGGGCTGCGGACTGTGTGTTAATGCATGCCCCAAGGGAATCCTGAAAATTGCGGCAGATCAGCTGAATAAGAAAGGTTATTCTCCCGCTGTCATGACCGATCAGGATAAATGCATCGGATGTGCCTTCTGCGCAACCATGTGCCCCGACTGCATCATCACTGTAGAGAAGTAAGGAGGCAAGATTATGGCTGAACGAGTACTTATGAAGGGCAACGAGGCCATTGCTGAGGCTGCCATCCGTGCCGGCTGTCGGCATTATTTTGGATACCCCATCACACCGCAGACAGAAATCGCGGCATATATGGCAAAGAAAATGCCTAAAATCGGTGGTGTCTTCCTCCAGGCGGAGAGTGAGATTGCATCCATTAACATGGTTTATGGCGCTGCCGCTGCCGGTATGCGCGTTATGACATCTTCCTCCAGTCCCGGAATCTCACTGAAGGCAGAAGGCTTAAGCTATATTGCAGGTTCTGATGTTCCTGCTTTGGTCGTCAACGTACAGCGAGGCGGTCCAGGTCTGGGCGGAATCCAGCCTTCCCAGTCTGATTATTTCCAGGCAACCAAGGGCGGCGGACACGGTGACTACCGGATGATCGTCCTGGCACCCGCTTCCGTACAGGAAATGGCAAGTTTGACCATTAAGGGCTTTAACCTGGCAGATAAATATCAGATGACAGCTATGATTCTGGCGGATGGCACAATCGGTCAGATGATGGAACCCATTTCCTTTGAAGATGCACAGATCGAAGTTTATGAAAAGCCTTGGGCACTAACCGGTACAAAGTGCGAAAGAAAGCACAACATCGTAAATTCCCTGTATCTGAAGCCCGATGAACTGGAAGTGAAGAATTTCCAGCGTTATGAGCGTTATAAGATCGTGGAAGAGAACGAAGCCCTGTGGGAAGAGTACATGATGGAAGATGCTGAGATATGCGTAGTAGCATTTGGTATTGCTTCCCGTGTGGCTAAGAATGCTATCGTGGCAGCCCGGAAAGAGGGTATCAAGGTTGGTTTGATCCGTCCAATCACCCTTTGGCCATTCCCCAAGAAAGCAGTGGCTGCGGCTGCGGATCAGGTGAAAGGTTTCATTAGCGTGGAGTTGAGCATGGGCCAGATGATTGAGGATGTGCGTCTGTACAGCCAATGCAAGAAACCTGTTGCACTGTGTAACCGCTGCGGCGGCATGATCCCCAGTCCCGATGAGGTACTGGCAAAGATCCGCAACGCGCAGAAAGGAGAGTTCTGATTATGGCAACTGTATTTGAAAAGCCGAAATCACTTGCTGATATTCCGCTGCATTATTGCCCCGGTTGTCCCCACGGCATCATTCACCGTCTGGTTGCGGAAGCAATCGACGAGTTGGGCATTGAAGGCATTACTATTGGTGTTGCGCCTGTTGGCTGCGCAGTTATGGCATATGACTACTTTACCTGCGACATGATCGAAGCTGCCCATGGCCGTGCTCCCGCCACTGCCACCGGTATCAAGCGGTGCCGTCCAGAAAATATTGTCTTTACATATCAGGGCGACGGTGATTTGGCGTCCATTGGTATGGCTGAAACTGTCCACGCAGCAGCCAGAAATGAAAATATCACAGTTATCTTTGTCAACAATGCGATCTACGGTATGACCGGCGGCCAGATGGCACCCACAAGCCTTCCCGGACAGGTGACACAGACCAGTCCTTACGGTCGTGACGTGAATCATTGTGGCTGGCCCATTAAGGTCTGCGAAATGCTTGCTACATTGGAAGGCCCCGAATACATTACCCGTGTAGCTGTGAATAATGTAAAGAATGTGAACAAAGCTAAGAAATCCATCAAAAAGGCCTTCCAGAACCAAATGGAAGGGAAGGGCTTCTCTTTGGTGGAGGTTGTTTCCGCTTGTCCTACCAACTGGGGTATGACTCCTCAGAAGGCACTGGAATGGGTAGAAAGCGATATGCTGCCTTACTATCCCATCGGTGTCTATAAGGACAGATCTGCCGAAAAGGAGGGTGTCTGATATGAAGACTACACAGATCCTGATTGCGGGTTTTGGCGGACAGGGCATTCTGTTTGCCGGTAAGTTCCTTGCATACAAGGGCTTGATGGAGGATCTGCAGGTTTCCTGGCTTCCTTCCTACGGTCCTGAGATGCGTGGTGGCACCGCAAACTGCAACGTGATCATTTCCGATGATCCCGTTGGCAGTCCGATCGTTACCAATGCGGATGTTTTGATTGCCATGAATCTGCCCAGCCTGCAAAAGTATGTAAATTCTGTTGTGCCCGGCGGACAGATCTATGTGGATTCCGCTCTTATCGATGCGAAAGTCGAGAGAACCGATGTGGAAGTATTTTATATACCCGCCACACAGATGGCCAAAGACAACGGAATCAGCTCTCTTGCAAATATGATCATGATCGGTCACATGCTGCAGCACCACCCGGAACTTTCCTTTGATGGAGTAGATGCTGTTGTTAGTAAGATTGTTCCTCCCGCTAAGGCTGCACTTGTGGAGTTGAACATGAACGCATTGAACCTTGGTAAAGTTTACAAACCCTAAATTATTCAATTTTTTTGGAGGTAATATTATGAACGCAATGACTGAAATGAGCAAATACCGTCACGAAAAAGTTCTGTTTGTCAACAATGAGAAGGCCGGTTTGAAGGCAATCATTGCTGTGCATAACACCAATCTGGGCCCTGCTATTGGCGGCTGCCGTCTGTGGCCCTATGAATCCTATGATGCTGCTCTGTTCGATGTTCTGCGTCTTTCCCGCGGTATGTCCCACAAGAACGCGGTTGCTGGTCTGCCCCACGGCGGCGGCAAGGGTGTCATCATTGCCGATCCTTCTCAGAAGACCGAAGCGATGTTTGAAGCATTTGCAGAGGCAGTCAACAATCTGGGCGGCGATTATATCACTGCCGAGGACGTCAATACCACTTGTGACGATGCACTGATCATGCTGCGTAAAACCAACTATATCTGTGGTCTGCCTCAGAACAGTGGCGACCCCTCTCCCTTTACCGCAAGAGGCGTATGGCAGGGCATTAAGGCGACCGCTAAGGTAGCGCTGGGCCGTGACAGCCTGGAAGGCGTTACCGTAGCAGTTCAGGGCCTGGGCAAAGTCGGCTACGACCTGTGCCGTTACCTGCACAAGGACGGCGCTAAGCTGATCGTTGGCAACCGCAGCAATAAGGCAGCTCTGGAAAAGGCTGCTGACGAGTTCGGTGCTACCGTTGTCGGTACCAATGAGATCATGAGCGCCGAGTGCGACATTCTGGCTCCCTGCGCTCTGGGTGCTATTCTGAACCCCACCACCATCCCCAACCTGCGCTGCAAGGCTGTTGCCGGTGCTGCAAACAACCAGATTCTTGACGATGCTTCCGGTATTGCTCTGAAGGCCCGTGGTATCTTCTACGCTCCTGACTTTGTTATCAATGGCGGCGGTGTTATCAATGCTGCAGCTGAGGTCGACGGTCCTTACAATGAGCAAGCTGTTCTGGCAAAGGTGGACAACATCTACAATTCCATCGAGCACATCCTTTCTGAATCCAAGAAGACCGGTGAGCCTGAGGGTGTCATTGCTACCCGCTTTGCTGAATCTCTGATTTACGGTTAATTGAAAGTCAAAAGACCTCCTGCTATCGCAGGAGGTCTTAATTTAGTCCTCTTTTAAGATATGTAACGCTGTTTTATATGCGATCTGTTCAATTTCGTCCGGTGTTAATTTCAATTCCAGGAATCGCTTGACTTCTGTTTTTGGGTCCCACAGAGGAAAGTCGGTACCATACACTAGACGTTGTGGACCATATGCGCGGATGTATTTCTCCGCAATGCCTTCTGGCATAAACATCATGGAGCTTGAAATATCGAAGTAGCAGTTTGTGTCCTTTAGAATTTCAAAGGCTGTTTGATACATAGAATAACCGCCAAAGTGAGCAGCAACAACATCCAGCTTAGGGAACAGTTCTAAAACATGGCGTAATCTTCTGGGATGGGAGTAGTCATATCGAACATCGCCCATGTGCAGGATCACAGGAGCTTTACCCTGAAGGATCTCATAAGCAGGGAAGAGGCGGGGATCGTCAATGTCAAACACCTGAGAATCAGGATGCATTTTAATGCCACGCAGGCCCATATCCAGTACTCTCTCTGTTTCATCGGTCAGATCGGTCATTGCTGCATGAAGTGTACCAAAACCGGTGAATTCGGGATGAAGCTTCACTTGCTCACAAATGAAATCATTGATGTGAGAAACATGGTTTGGTTTCAATCCAACAGGCAGCACAATATATCGTGTTATGCCAGCTTCTTTGCCGTGGTGTAAAAGCTGCTGCACAGTGCCGTCCATATTGCTGCCACTGATCTGATAGAACTGACGAATACTCTCAGCCGCTTTTGGGGCGATGGGGTCCGGATAAATATGTGTATGAAAATCTATAATCTGCACAGTGGTTCATTCCTCCTGCGATTGTGTCGAAAAACAAACAAATCATACCACTGCGACACAGATTTGTCAAATCGTTTCCGTTTGAACCAATCGGTTCATCGAATGGCATGGAATATCTTTGGGAGAGGTAGCGCAGTGATGCGCCAAGCTCTCCGTCCGGGCCGCCATATTGGGAAATAATCACACTGGCAAGACGGGGATTTGGTTTGTCAATTTTCACTGGGTACTGAAGCTTCTTATCATAAACAAACATGATCAACCCTCCTTATTCGCGCAATATTCCCAAGGCCACGGATCATCCAGCCACTTATACGGGCCTTCTGTGGGAGTTTTATGGTTTAGCGGCCCACATTTCTTTGTGTATGCCATCATGCCATCGTGGTATAGCTTCTGGTACGTTTGGTACAATTCAAGAGCTTCTTTATCATCTCTGTGCGTGTCAAGATACAGAGCCAATTCCTGAATGGCAAATGCCATCGTCTGCAGTTCAACCAATGGGGTGTTTGCTTTTTCCTTTGTGTTGACCATACCCATAAAAGGGAGATCCAGTCCCGGGAACAGCGTTCCCCTGATCAATCCTTTTCGTGCTTCATATTTGGGTGGGTTCTCCAATTGGAACGGCACGTACGGATTTGCAAGAGGTGCCATTGCTGGGAGCCTGCCTTCTGTACCCGATGCCATTTTTCTTGCATTCATATTTTGATACCTCCTGAGAATAAATACTTGGAACAGACATTCCGTGTCATACTATGCCGTTTGGTGCAAATTAGTTCAAATTCCGGATGGCGTGGCATAACTATAGGGAGGGGGTGTGTTCCTTGAATAAATCGAAGTTTAATTATACGGTGATACCTGTCTATGCACTTGTATTTCTTGGTGTACTGTTTGTCAGCTTATACGGCAGCAAAGCGATCATGGTATGGTCGCAAGCAGCACCTCTCGATGGCAGACATACAATCATTATTGACGCAGGGCATGGCGGAGAGGATGGCGGAGCTACCTCGTGCACCGGTGTTTTGGAGAGTAATATCAATTTGGAGATCGCACTCAGGCTCAATGATTTATTTCACTTTCTCGGATACGATACAGCTATGGTACGTACAACAGACACAGCAATCCATACACAGGGAGACACCATTGCCGCACGAAAGGCTTCTGACTTAAAAGCACGTGTATCCCTTGCCAACGAAACAGAAAATGCCTTACTGATCAGTATTCATCAGAACTATTTTTCTAATGATCGCTACAGTGGTGCTCAGGTTTTCTTTCCTACAACAGACGGCAGCGAGGAATTAGGAAAATCATTGCAAAGAGAGATCGTATCTGTACTAAATCCCGGCAGCAACCGACAGGCAAAGAAAGCATCCGGTGTGTATCTCATGGATCATATTGAATGTCCGGGAATTCTTATTGAGTGCGGTTTCCTGTCCAACCGTCAGGAAGAAGCCAAGTTACGAAGTGAAAGTTACCAGAAAAAGGTAATTTGTGTTATAGTTAGCACTGTAAGCCGTTATCTTTCTTGACTTCAATTTGCTTCAGCACTATAATGAACACGGGAATGCAATCCTACAACAATTACCGAACATAGACTTTGCAGAATACTAACTGCGCAAAACCGGAAGAAGGGAAATATATATGATGAACTACAGGCTTCCAACGGCTGGTAATAGTAAAAAAGAGGCAATCGTACAGGGAAAGAATTACCGAATCACTGTGTTGACCCCGTCTTTACTGCGCTTGGAATATAGCGAAAATGGGTATTTTGAAGATCGGGCCACACAATCCGTAATAAACAGATGCTTTGACGTACCAAGCTTTCATGTTTCGCATGAAGCAGCGTCCGGTGTTGAATGGTTGATCATCGAAACGGATAACATTCTTCTGCGTTACAATGGCCAGCCTTTCTCCTCTGAAGGGTTGCAGATCCAAATCAAGGATCTGGATGGCGCCAATTGGCACTTTGGTCAGGAATTACATGATCTGAAGGGCACATACCGTACCTTGGACCGTGTAGACGGCGATTGCTACATATACCCCGATGGTAAGAGAGAAAAGCTCAAGCTTGGACATGGTGTAATATCAAGAGAGGGTTTTTCTTTGTTCGATGACAGCAAGTCCATGGCTTTGACAGAGGATGGCTGGATTGAACCCAGAAAAGAATGCACTGATCTGTATTTCTTTGGTTACGGACATCGGTATTTGGCTGCTTTAAACGATTTCTACCATTTGTGCGGCAGGGTGCCGCTACTGCCAAGATACGCTTTGGGCAACTGGTGGAGCAGATACCACCGTTACTCTGAGGAAGAATATAAGGAACTGATTAATCGTTTCGAGCAAGAGGATTTACCTTTTACCGTTGCCGTTATTGATATGGACTGGCATCTGGTTAAAGAGGTCGATCGTAAATATGGCAGTGGCTGGACGGGCTATACCTGGAATCGTGCGCTTTTTCCTGATCCGGAAGAATTCTTGCATTGGCTGCACGATAAGAACATGAAGGTCACACTAAACGTGCATCCTGCAGACGGTGTCCGCGCATTTGAAGAAATCTATCCTAAGCTGGCACAGGCACTGGGAATAAACCCTGCTACTGAACAGCCTATTAAATTTGATCCGGCAGACCCAACGTTTTTGGAAAAATACTTTGACATACTATGTCATGATCTCGAAAAACAAGGTGTTGATTTCTGGTGGATCGATTGGCAGCAGGGGGAAGAGAGCAGTATCCCCGGATTGGATCCGCTGTGGATGCTGAATCATTATCACTATCTGGACAGTGCATGGAAGGGAACACGTTCTTTGACGTTCTCCAGATACGCCGGAATTGGAAGTCACAGATATCCAATCGGTTTTTCCGGGGATACTGCAATTACTTGGGAAAGTCTGGCATATCAACCTTACTTCACCAATACTGCCAGCAATATAGGCTATGGCTGGTGGAGCCATGATATTGGCGGTCATATGTGGGGAAGCCGTGACGATGAACTTTTGGCCCGATGGGTCCAGTATGGTGTATTCTCGCCGATCAATCGTCTTCATAGCTCCAACAATCCATTTGTGGGTAAAGAGCCGTGGAATTATGATGCCACAACAAGATCTGTTATGAATAGATTCCTAAGGCTGCGTCATAGCATGATTCCCTATTTATATACGATGAACAGACGTGCCAGCAGAGAGAATCTGCCTCTGGTGCAACCAATGTACTATGCAGAACCCGAAAGGGAAGAGGCGTACCAGGTCCCCAATGAGTACTATTTTGGCTCTGAGCTTTTGGTGTCACCAATAACAACTCCTACCGATCCTGTAACGAGAGCTGCAAAGGCACAGTCATGGCTTCCTGAGGGTCTGTGGGTCGATATGTTTACCGGCACGGTCTACCAAGGCGACAGAATGATCGATTTATGGAGATCTGTGAATGATATGCCTGTTCTTATGAAAGCCGGTGCCATTGTTCCTATGAAAAATATGGATATGTGCGAGAATTCTGTGGAGAATCCGCAGATCATGGATATTCATATTTTCCCGGCTGAAAATGGTAGATTCATTTTATGGGAAGATGAAGGAAATACACCGACAGACGAGGACAGCAACTGGGTATCCACTGAATTAAAGTGGGACAAACATGTATTTACCATTGGTGCAGCGCAAGGTAATACTTCAGTTATTCCTAAGGAAAGAAACTGGAATCTTGTTTTTCATGCGGTGGAAAACATTGTAGCAAACAATGTATCGGTCGACTCAGTGCTATCTGTTACAGCGGGTGGAAGCCTTCTGAATGTTGAAGTATTCTACGACGAAGCGCTGAATCGCCTCACAATCAAGATCCCAGAAACCGAGATTGCAAAGGATGTTATCGTATCCTTTAATACTCCGCTTCAAATAACCAACAACAGCGAAAAACAATGCTACAACATTTTGCATAGAGCACAAATGGACTACGATCTCAAGAATACAATTTGGAACATGTTAACTGAAGAGAATGAAAGTCTTAAAGCTTCTCTGTCAGAGATCGAAATGGACGCAAACGTTAGAAATTGCCTGCTTGAGGTTATCTGAAAATTTCCATTAGTTGAATGCAAAAAATGCATATAAGACACCCCTGTTTCCTTTGTAATGTGGAAACAGGGGTGTTATTATCAGGATCGTTTTCTGACTTGACCCTTTCTGGGTTCGTAGTTATAATAGATATATGAACTTAAAAAAGGAGAAATACCATGGCCAAAGCGAAAACCGTTTTTTATTGCACCGCCTGTGGAAATGAAACTCCAAAATGGCAGGGGAGATGTCCTGCTTGCGGCGCATGGAATACCATGGAAGAACACATTGAAAAGTCTGTGGCTTTAGGTAAGGCAAAAATTGCACCTGTTGGCATGAACAGGAAAGCCCAAAAGCTCTCTCAGCTCGATACAGGTGATGAGATCCGCTTTTCAACCGGGATGGGTGAACTTGATCGTGTTTTGGGCGGCGGTGCTGTAGCAGGCTCTCTGGTCCTTGTAGGCGGTGCGCCCGGAATTGGCAAATCTACATTGTTGCTGCAGATTTGTAATAGTCTGTGTGCCGGTCGCCGTGTTCTGTATGTATCCGGTGAAGAAAGCGAACGGCAGTTAAAGCTTCGGGCGCAGCGTCTTGGTGTGCAGCCGGATGATCTGTATATTCTGTCTGAAACAAGACTTTCGGACGTCATGGAGTGCGTGGATGAAATTAAACCGGATATTTTGATTGCTGACTCTATACAAACACTCTATAACGAAGACAACGAATCCTCTCCCGGAAGTGTATCCCAGGTGAAAGATTGCACCATGACGATGATGCAGCTTTCCAAAACTCAGGGCATTACGGTCTTTGTTGTAGGACACATCAATAAAGATGGCGCCATAGCCGGTCCTAAAGTTCTGGAGCATATGGTGGATTGCGTTTTGTATTTTGAAGGCGATCCCAATACATCCTATCGATTGCTTCGGGCGGCCAAAAACCGTTTCGGTTCCACAAATGAGATCGGCGTTTTTGAGATGATGGATAGCGGCCTTGTGGAAGTTCCGAACCCCTCTCAGATGCTGCTGGCCGGCAGACCTGAAGGAGCGCCGGGAACATGTGTTGCCTGCGTCATGGAGGGCACACGTCCGGTGCTTGCGGAGGTACAGGCGCTGGTCTCCAAAACAACCTTTAATGTGCCAAGGCGCACTGCTGACGGCTTCGATTTTAACCGTGCTGCGCTGCTCTTGGCGGTTGCTGAGAAACGGGGCGGGATGAAGCTGAATGTTTTTGATGCCTATATCAATGTCATTGGTGGACTTCGCCTTGACGAACCGGGCGCTGATCTGCCTGTCATTTTGGCTGTTGCATCTTCCTATCGGGACACACCTATCGCTGATGATGTTGTTGCCATTGGTGAGGTTGGACTAACAGGGGAGATCCGCAGTGTTTCTCACATGAACCAGCGTTTGCAGGAAGTTGCCAGACTTGGCTTTAAAAAATGCATCATGCCTCGTGGTGGCGCAGAGAAACTGGAAATTCCTGAAGGATTGACCGTATATCGGGTTAGAAATATCCGCGAAGCGATCGAAGTCTCAATTTAAATCAACCAATAGTTTAGAACGGTAGCAGATTCAGCCATTGCTATTTTCTTCCTAAATTGCTATGCTAATTCCAGCGAGCTCGCAATACACAATAGGAGAACGAACTATGGAAATCGGTAATCAAATCAAGCAACTTCGGCTTCGCCGTGGTATTACGCAGGAGGCCATAGCACAGCAGTTAAATGTAACTGCACAAGCAGTCAGTAAGTGGGAGCGCGGTATCACTACGCCTGATATTACTATGCTGCCGGATATCTCTGCATTCTTTGGTGTCACAATTGATGAACTCTTCAATATTTCTGATGAAACACGCATGGAGCGAATCAAAAATATGCTTTGGGATGACCGTTATTACGACCCTAACGAGGTGGAAACTACCCGTTCTTTTCTTCTGCAAAAAGGAAGTAAAGAACCTGAGAATGGAGCAGTTTATGAACTTTTGGCCGAAATGGAGAATCATTTGGCCGCCGAACATTCAGAAAATGCTGAATCCTATGCAAAGGAAGCGCTTCGCCGTGATCCTTGGCTTAGAATTGCGCATGCAGAACTGAATCGTGCTATGGGAGGGCGCATTCCCGACTGGAACGGCTGTAATCATTATCTGCAGATTTCTTACTATATGGATTTTGTCAGGGATCACCCCGATAATTGGCGCGCATATATGTGGCTGATGGATCAACTGATCGATGATTATCGTTTGGAAGAAGCAACACAATACTGTGACAAATTTGCAGAAATCGAACGCAGTTATCGTGTGCCACTGTATCGTGGCATCATTGCCTGGCAAAAAGGAGAAAGAGAACTAGCCTTTTCTATTTGGAAGCAAATGGAGTTGGACTATCCGGATGAATAGTGTGTATGGCATAATATAGGTGACTATCTGGTTCGGTTCGGTCAGTACGAAGAAGGTCTTAAATATTATCGTAAAGCGCTGGATATTCAGAAATCCCCTCCGCTTTTGGATCCGCTACAGGCAATTGCACAGTTGTGTGAAATCCGCGGTGATATTCCGGGAGCTATTGCAGCCAGAAGGGAAGAGGCTGAATGCATGCAAACGCAATGGAATATCTCCGGCGAAGAACTCGAAGCTGTTCTTCGTGATATTCAACGTCTTGAAAAGTTGCTGAATAAATATTAAGAATGCGCTGTTCCTGCTTCAACATGGAACAGCGCATTCTTTTAATCATTCGTATCTGAAAAATCAAGTTTTGATAAGGGATTTGCCTCAGCAGCAAGCTTCAGTTCAGTATTTTCAATATGTGTATAGATCTGGGTCGTATTCAAGTTTTCATGGCCAAGGACTTCCTGCACGGTTTTGACATCCACACCACCGGAAAGCATCATGGTTGCTGCCGTATGACGAAGCTTATGTGCCGAAAACTGCGTAGCATCCAAACCTGCCTGCAACAGCGCTTTTTTGACCAACCTATGTACCGCTGAAACACTAATTCTATTGTTATCTCTGGAGCCAAAAAGTGCACGGTTATCACTCAATACCTGTTTATTCCGTTCGGGTAAATAAGCATCGATTGCTTTTCTGCAAGCCGATCCAAAATAGACGAAACGTTCCTTATTGCCTTTGCCGACAACTCGGATCCTGTCTTCATACACATCCGTCATATTAAGGCCCACAAGCTCACTGCGCCGGATGCCACAGTTCAAAAACAGCATCAAAATGGCATAATCGCGTTTCTCATTAGGGCCGGACACAGACCGCAGCAGGGAAGCTGATTGCTCCAGCGTAAGGTATTTGGGAAGACTTTTTCTGATTTTAGGATATTCCAGGTCAGCCACAGGATTGTCTTGCAATTGCTTTGTTCTAAGTGTAAGATATTTGAAAAATGATTTGATAGCAGATAACTTTCTTGCTCTAGCAGAAGCAGAAATGCCATAATCGGGGGCAGGGGAGTCACCGTTTGTTGTACGCTCATTGGCAAGATAAGATAAGAAATCAAAGACATCTGTAGTATCAATCCGGCTGACAAAATCTAGATTTATATCTCGAATGTCGATATCATCTAACGCTGTGTCGATTGGCATATCATTTCGCATCAACTTAATAAAACGCAGAAACATCCGTAAATCCAGATAATATTCCGAAATGGTAAGCTGCGATTGTCCTTTAATGTTCTCATGATAAATCAAAAAGTCTTTTAAAACCTGTGGACAGTCACTAAATTTCCTCATTTTTTAATTCTCCTAACATTGATAATCTAAATAGAAGCCTTTTTCTATTGTAATTTCATATAATTCAAACATTTGAGTTAAATTTAGTAATTCATCATTAATGGTCATAATATAAAAGCCGATCGCATGATTTGACTTGTTTAGACCACAAGACAATGATCTCAGCAATGGTACTATGATAATTTTCGTAGTATTCATTGTATAATTTTAGCTGCATGCGAAGAGCGTATTGACAAGCATTTAAGTATGGTCAATGGATTGTACAGCAATCCAGAAGTAACTAAACAATAATGTAATTCATAATTACTGTAGTATTGAATGCGAAATTTAGAAAAAGCAGACTACAGGAATTAAGGAACCGTGAATATTCTGTAGTAAATATAAACACGGAACTTGAATTACTCACAGGCGGATTACCGATGCGAGTTACATTTGTAATTTGAATTGTACCTTTGATATGGAATCATTATAGCATATCTATGCTCAAAACGCAACAAAATTTTTATTTTGTTGCGTTCGGTAAAGAGGTATCGTAGGCAGCACCGGCAATGCTTCTCTCGCTCTCTTCCCAGGAAAAACAAGTTGCTACAGCTGCTCCCAGTCAGGATCCACGCGCACGGTAGCCGTATTTCTGCTTGATCAAGTGAAAAATGGTGCGCGAATGCGCACGGTGCGGATGCTGCCTTCTGAATGGCAGCATCTCGGTAAATGAAATCCCCGATTGATCTCCCGCGTTTCTTGCGGAAGGTCAACCGGGGTTCTTTTTATTTGTATTGAGTATCTTTCTTTATATCGTCATTTGCTTCTTTAATATTATCAATTAAGACATTTGCACCATCTTCTTTTATATGGCCTTCGTATTCTGCCCATTTAATAATATCAAGAACTTTTTCATACAGTTTTTCAAATTTTGTCATGTTATTCTCCCCTTTTATTTTTATGTGGGTTTCCTAAGAGCCAATCAATTGATACTTCATAGTAATTTGCTAGTATTCCTAATTGTTCTATACTTGGTTCTAATGTACCGTTTTCGTATTTGCTTAGATAACTTTGATGAATACCGGTATCTGCTGATACTTTAATTTGACTAATGTCAAGTTCATCTCTTATAGCTTTTATTCTTATTTGGAATACTTCTTTGTACATATTCTCACCTCCTATTCTAATTATAGGGGGTTCATTTTTTGCATATCATTCAATAATTGCATATTGACATTGTGTTTACACTTTGTTATTATTTTAGATAGATATTCAATTATTGAATATCTATGCCCAGCAAGTTCCATCACCCACACCGGCTTGCTGGGTCTCAATTTTAATTATGGTAGGTTTGTTTTATGAATAATAAAAAAGGTTTTCTAGCTTTTATTATTGAAGTTTTTGTTGTTATCTTTTTGTTGTTTTGTGTTTTTATTATTTTATGTGAATCTTCAGAGTTTGCTAATTGTATAAGTTGTTTTTCTATTGGTTTTATTATATGTCTGTATATTAGTATGATTTTTGATGACATTTGTTCTTGTATTAAATTTTGGAAAAACCGTAATTCCCCGCCCAGCGGTGAAGATAAAAAATAAGTAAAGGTAGGTATGTTGTATGTATGTAATCAAGAATGATTCCGGTAAGTATTTAGCCAAAATTGATCATGATGGAATAACTTTTTCAAGTTTTGTTGAAGAAGCTATTGCCTCTCGTGATCGTAATGATCTTGTTCATCTTTTTGACTTTTTGTGTGGGTATTCGTATTCCTATTCTGTTATTAAAATTGTCACGTTGTCTAAGTCAGAAGAAAATGATTTTTTTGGTTTTTAATGATTTGGTGTATTCCGATATGATTGGATCTGCTATAGGTTCACTTATCGCAAACAATCGTAATTCCCCGCCCAGCGGTGAAGATAAAAAATAAGTAAAGGTAGGTAATTAATTATGATTTATGAAGTTGTAGGTTATCGCAAGTGTTCCGGTAAGAGCAAGAACACCGGTAAGGATTATTCCGGTTATTTTGTTCACTTTACATTTGCCCAGGAAGGTGTCATCGGTAAGGCCACGGAAAATGCATTTATTGCGGATTCCCTTGGCTATGATCCTCAGCTCGGCGACCGTGTCCGCCTGAATTACAATTCCCGTGGCTTTCTGGTGGAAGTAATTCTGGAGTAATGACATGAAGCACTATGTGATTGCTGCTGAATGTCAAGGTGTAAAGAAGTATGTTTTCATTAATATGAATGATTCTACTTCCTGCGCAGTTGATGATAAATCCTGCGCTACACCTCTGCCCAACCGGGTTGTTGCCAGGTCTGTATGTAATGCAATTAAGCCTGCTATCAAGAAGCAAGGTCTTGTTGTGAAACTTTCTGTTGAAGTATTGGAGTAATTATGCTGAAGTTTAATGTTGCAAAACCTTATCCTGGTATTAAGTGCTGCACTACTGTTGGTAAGCCCGTCTATGATATCATCTGTGAACTGGCTGAAATAAATGGTTATACTGTCGCTCAGACTTTGCGGATCTTAATTCGCATGGGTCTTGAGCGGCTTGGTAAGGAGGATCCCAATGGAGCAGATCAGACAGATCCTGCAGCAGCTTGCTCTGCATCTTGAGCTAAACATCGCCATGTGCGATAAAATCGACGATCACGAAACTAGAATGGTTAAGGTCGAATCGCACTATGATGCTCTTAAAACCCGTGTAGACGCTTTATACCGGATGTTCTCTGAAGCTAACTATGTTGCTTCTGCAAAAGCGTATGAGGCCCGTAGGGGCGCTCTGAGGTCCAAAGATGGTGAGTCAAAGAATAATCCTGAGAATAAGTAAAGTCTTTGTCGACGTTCTCCAGTTTCTCGTGCCGGTGTTTCATTGGCTATGGCGAAGTATGTTGATCCTGGTATCTATTGCACTGCTGCTATTGCTGTTTATTCTCATTTTCTAGTCCTTTTTGGCTTCGGTACTGTCGGGATGATAGCGCTGAAGCCAATGGGGGGACTACGACCCCCCATTGGCGTTCAATGATCACACTATGAAAGGTTGATTTTATGGCATCCCGTAACCGAGGTTTTGCTTTCGTTTTGTATCCTGAATCAGCACCGGAGAATTGGAGAGAAATTATAGACGATTTTCATGTCGCTTGGGCAGAAAGTCCCCTTCATGAATTTGATGTTGATCCTGGTACCGGCCTTATTAAAAAGGCTCATTGGCATATTGTTTTAAATTTTGACTCGGTAAAGTCTATTGATCAAGTAAAGAAGCTGATCGAACCACTGAAAGGTACTATTCCTATTGCTGTTAACTCTATTCGTGGTATGGTTCGATATTTTGCGCATCTGGATAATCCTGAGAAGTATCAATATCCCGTTGATCAGATCATTGGGCATGGTGGTATGGATGTTCAGGATCTTCTCCGTTTATCTGCTTCTGCGCGGTACTCTTGCATTAAAAAAATGATGGAGTATTGTAATGAGAATGGCATAACCGAGTTTTATGAATTGATGGATTATGCAATGGAACATCATTTCGAAGATTGGTTCCCGTTGCTTTGTGATAATTCTGCTTATATTATTGGACAATACATAAAATCTTTACGGAATCGACGGCTTCCGGAGGTGTAATGCATGAAGCATAGAATCGTTTCTATATTTGTTGTTATTTGCCTCCTTATGAGCGCTGCCCTTCCGGTTATGGCAAGTGAAGTAGTCGATACAAAATATGTATATACTCCCCTGCCCGGCTATTATCACTTTACTTACGGTCAAAATCATACATCACATAATTCTTTTCCTTCATCCGGTGGCAGCTTCTCCCATGCGGTTGATAGTTCGCTTACCAATACCGGTTTTAAGTTAAAGGTTAATGCGGCCGTTTCCGGTCAATACGATTATCTGTCCTTTGTAATTTCCACGCAGACAGATGATATTTCTTCTGTTGCCGGTTATCTTTCTAACACTTCCGGACAGATTTCTACCAACTGTGAATACTCTGTTCTTTCCGGATCTGATTTAGATGAATCCCTGGGACCTTATACGATAACTGTCCTGGTTGATTGCTCTGGCTTTACCGGTGATGTTAATATTGATCTTACCGGTAATGTTGTTGAAGGCAAGGACAACTTATTCAATATCTTTATCACTGGTTATTCTGTTGATTCTTATTCCGGTGTTCTGGTTGATTATTGGGACGATACTTTGGATCTGCTGCGGCAGATCCTGGCGGAGCAGCAGAAAAGTAATGGTTTTTTATCCGATATTAAAACGGCGCTGTCCGGTTTGCGTACTGATGTTGTAAATTGGCTGCAGGAAGTCTATTGGGGCATTCAATTAAATTTTACTACTTTCTTTGATCGCTTTGCTGAAATGAAAACTTCCGTTGATGAGTTCTGGAATGATGTAGTCTATTGGTTTGAGGAAACTTATGGTGCTATTCAGCTTGGCTTGTTGAATGTGGTAAATAAGATTGAAACCTGGGGTGAAAATATTCGCTCTGCGATCCTCGGTGAAGGTTATACCGAAGATGATCAGTTTTCTGAAGAAGCTGATTCTATTGTTCAGGAGAATCAAAATATCGTTGATCAGATCCAGCAGAATACTCCTACTATTCCTTTAGATGATTTGAATCCATCCGATTTAATCTCTTCAATGGATGGTGGCTTTTCTGCCGGTCCCACTTTGGCTTTTTTCTTTGATGGTGTCTTATTGATGATCACTGGAATTTCTTTAACGTTTGCACTTATGGGATTTGCTTTATTTGGCAAGAGGTAGTCTATGGATGCGATAATTAATTTTTTCAAGTCCATTGGTGACACTATTTACAGTTGTATCGAATTGGTCTGGTCTTTTATTCAAGACATTATACAGATCATTATGATGCTATCAAAATTTTTAAGGGAAATTCCTGGTTTTCTTTCCTGGCTTCCTGATCCGCTTCCGTTTTTGGTGTTTTCTGTTATTACAATTGCGGTAATTTATAAGATCGCAGGTCGGGAGGGTTAATGATGACTGAGATGCAATTTAATTATTGGCTTCTTTCGATCAGGAATATAATTAGTTCTTGTAATGAATGGTTTTTTACTGTTCTGTTTGAGTCTGGTGCTTTTACTTTTTATTTAAGCTGTATCACAATTTTCTTGTTTGTAAAGTATTTGATTGTTCCTTTTGTTGGTCGTGGCATGGGTACAGGTAAATCTGATAAAGCTAAACCGCCAAAATCGGCTGATAAAGTAGATGAAATATAAGGTGAGTTATGCAGACATTATTTTATTACGTTGTCATTGCTTTTCTGGCTTTGATTTATTTGCGATTGGGGGAAATTGCTCGTGCTAAATAACATCATTCCTCTTATCGGTTCATTCCTTCATCTCTCCTTTATGGAATACTGGTTTTTTCCCATGATCGCCCTTGCTTTCCTTGTTTCTGTTCCCGGAATCGTCCGTCAGATCTTCCTTGGAGGTCGTTAAAATGTATGATATTATCCGTCAAATTATAGATCATACCTGGCAGACTCAAACCACTGATCAGACGCAGATCTATTATATCTGTGGCGCTCTGATCGTGGTATTAACTGTGGTCTTCATAGATCTTATTTATCGTGTATTCTCCCACTTTTGGCGTGGTTGAATAATATTTTGTTAGGAGGAATTTAATATGTTGGAAGCTGTAACTACTGCTCTTACTACCGTCATTGGTTGGGTTGGTACCGTCGTTTCTGCCCTGATTGACACTGATGGTCAGTTGAGCGCTCTGCTGCCTCTTATGGCAATCGGTATTTCCATTTCTGCTTTGATGCTCGGTGTTAAAGCAATCAAGTCCTTTGCCTGGGGTACCTAATCAAACAAGCGCCCCGGATGCCAGGCGTGAGCCGGCACCCGGGGTGCGTTTTAAGGTGGTCGTTATATGAAAAAGATCTCTCTTTTTTTCTTAATAATTCTTCTGGTGTTTTTGCTTTCTGTTCCTGTTTTTGCAGCTGAACAGTATACATTTCTAATTCCTGCTTTACCTTCTGATTTTTCAGGCGATTTTTCATTATTTATTGTTGATTCTATTCCCTCTGTTGGAAATTATCGGTTTGAGTTTAAACATAATCTTTATGGTTTTGATATATTTTGTTCTGGGACTTGTTCTGTTTATGATTATGGAAATTATTCAGTAATTCCTTTTTATATAAATGATGGTATTTTTACTCTTAATTTTTCACTTATGTTTGTTTATGGTCCTGATGGATTAGCTGAGTTTGGTGTTGATAAACCGATTGTTCTTCCCATGAATAACGATACTGGGGATATTGATGTCTTAGTTTTGGGATCTGATTTAAAGCTGAATAAAATGGAATCCCCCGGATTTATTGATTCAGTTAATTCTGGTCTCTCGTCTGTAATGTCCTGGATTCAATCATTTACTTCATCTTTTCTTACCGGTGAGCTTTCTCCGCTTTTAACTGTATTTGTACTGGCTATTTGTGTTGCTGCTCTATTCTTTGGTATCAGATCCATTTATAAAATTTGTTGGGGGTGTTGATCATGGCTGTATCTCTTTATTTTGGTCTCCCTGGATGTGGTAAAACAACGATACTTTCTTACCATGCATTAAAGGCTGTTAAAGGTATTAAATATCAGCATGTGTATTCCAATGTAGAATTGAATATCCCTGGTGTCACCTATATCACCAACGAATGTATTGGTACATATGAATTAAGGGATGCGCTGCTGCTCATCGATGAAGCAACACTATTTGCCGATAGCCGTGATTTCAAAAACTTCTCTAAAGGCCGATTGGAGTATTTCTTGAAGCACCGGCACAGAAACGTTGATATTATTTTGTTTACGCAGCAGTGGGACGGTGTGGATCGGAAGATCCGTGTAATTACGGACCGTGTCTATTATGTCAAAAAGGGTTTCTTTACCGGGCGTTGGTTTTCGATTATTTGGAAGATTCCATACAAAGTCATGTTCCCTAATGAAGATGGAGATCGTGCCGGTGAAATTATCATGGGTTATGTGAAACCGCCATTTTTTGTCCGGCTCTTTGCGAAACGTGTTTTCCGTCCTCCCCTTTACAAATACTTCGATTCCTGGGAGCTGGATCCACTTCCTGATCTACCGCCAGTATTTCAGCCGGTGGCCTATAAACCGTCTGGAATTAAGCTGTTCCGGTATTGGTTCTCCAAAACGGTTATTTTGTTGCGTTCGGTAAAGAGGTATCGTAGGCAGCACCGGCAATGCTTCTCCCGCTCTCTTCCCCGGAAAAACAAGCTGCTGCAGCTGCTCCAGGCGCCGATCGACACGCACGTTAGCAATATTTCCGTTTGGTCAAGTGCAAAAATGATTAAATACTGATGCACGGGAGTTTATAAAGCATATTTTTCCTTTAACAGAAATCTTTCCGGTTTCATATATAGGCAAGAATTCTAAATGAAATTACTAACCCAATTATTGCGGCGTATGGCCAAATTAATGGCCACAATGCTTTGATCAAACCACACACCGCAATTATTTGAATTTGAATTTTTTCGAAAAAACCTAGTGATACTTGATCCATCATGTCCTAATCCACCTTTACCGTTTGCTATTTAATAACATAATCAACTTTCTATATATTGAAGCAATTTATCGCCCGATCAAGACCCACTTTGCACTCTAAAACATGTATTTGTATATCGCTCTCCCCTATCTGCTTTCATTCTATACGATAAAACGGGTTTGCAGTCAAGAAGTATTTTCATTTTACGAAAATTACTTTACATTTTCAGATATTTTTTGTAAAATGATGTCAAAGACGATATCTCAGGAGGGTAATTTATGGACATTAAGAGAATTGGTGTGCTGACCAGCGGCGGCGATGCCCCTGGAATGAATCCGTGCGTTCGCAGTGTTGTCCGTACCGCTATGTATCACGGTATAGAATGCTATGGAATTCGCCGTGGATGGCATGGCTTGATTCATGGTGACATCGTCAAATTGGACGAGAAAAATATTGGACATATTATCAACCGAGGAGGTACAATTCTATACACTGCGCGCAGTAAGGAGTTTATGACCGAAGAAGGTCAGCGCAAGGCAGTCTCCACTTGTAAATTTCTTGGTCTGGACGGCATTGTTGCCATTGGCGGCGACGGAACATTTCGCGGTGCGCAGGCCCTGTCCAGACACGGTATCAATGTGATTGGCATACCGGCAACGATTGACAATGATATCAACTGTACCAATTACTGCATTGGTTTTGACACTGCAGCCAACACCGCTATTGAGTGCATCGATAAACTACGCGATACCATGCAATCCCACGAGCGCTGCTCTGTAGTAGAAGTTATGGGCCGTAACGCCGGATTCCTGGCTATGTATGTCGGCTTGGCAGTTGGTGCAACCGCGGTTCTTGTGCCAGAAAAAGCGGTTGATTTTGAAAAAGATGTAATTGAGAAAATCCGCCAGGCACGATTTAACGGATTTACGCACTACATGATCGTGGTTGCTGAAGGCGCCGGCTCTGCGGCGGATATTGCAAAACGCATCAAGGACAGCATCGATCTTGATCCCCGTGTGACCGTTTTGGGCCATATCCAGCGCGGTGGCAGCCCCACCGGTCGTGACCGTGTAAATGCCACTAAAATGGGTTTCCTGGCCGTTGAGTTGCTGCTGCAAGGCAAAACAAATCGAATCGTCTGCACCAACGAAGGCAGTTACCGTGATATCGATATCGAGGAAGGTCTTACCATGCAAAAAGGAATTCAAAACATGGAAGTAGAAGTACTCAGTGCTATGACCGGTATCTAATCGTCCCTTCTCCCCTTTTATTAAAAAACAAACCTCTGTTGAAGTACATTCTTCAACAGAGGTTTTATGCTTTGGGATGGAATTTCGCATATACAGATTTAATTTTCTGGTTGATCATCTGTGTATACATCTGCGTAGAGGAAATATCACTATGCCCCATTAGTTCCTGAACAGACGCAACATCGGCACCATTTTCCAGCAAATGCACAGCAAAACTGTGGCGCAAAGTATGCGGTGTGATTTCCTTATCAATATGGGCGGTATTCTGGTAATGCTTCAGTATTTTCCAGAAACCCTGGCGACTCATACGGATGCCGCTTACATTGACAAACAAAGCAGGTTCTTCAGGATCCGCGATCATTCCGCCCCGAATATTATCCAGATACTGAGTCAAAGCACGCAGTGCAGCGGGATACAACGGAATTGCGCGTGTTTTTCTACCACTGACACATTTGATAATGCCTACATCCAGGTTGACATCATCCACATTGAGGCTAATCAGCTCTGTTACACGGATGCCGGTAGCATACATTACTTCAAGCATAGCCTTATCACGATAACCTTTTGCATCCACGCACACAGGCTGTGACAGCAGCAGTTCGATCTCCTTACCGGAAAGAATCTGCGGTGCTTTCTTTTCACCTCTGTCAACATGGATCTCAACCACCGGTGTTTTCTCAAGGAATCCGGTAGAAACTACATAAGAATAAAAATTCTTAAGACTGGCTATGCAGCGGGATAAAGTCGCGCCGGACTTACCCTCATTTTCGAGATGCTCCAGGTAAGCACTGATATTCAATTGACTGACATCCAGAATATCTGTTTCTTCGTTGTCATTAAGCCACTGAGAGAATTGTCGAATATCTCTCATATAAGAAGAAACGGTATTTGCAGATGCCTGTTTTACCTTAGTCAGGTAATTCTCATATGCGCGTACCAGGTCTAACATCAACAATGAGTCCTTTCTAATCAATCAAAAGCTGTATTAAAAATGGGGAAACCCAAATGTAATCTATAACACAGGCTATAAAGGAGACTGCAAAGCATAAAGACAAATCTCTGTATGCAGAATCCTGAATGCCATCAATATGCCGAATCCAAAACCAATGTAACAAGACAATAACAATGATATCTGAAAACAGCATGATCGTTCCGACCAGCCAACCGGCTTGACCAAAAGAAATGCAGATCAAGCTTCGAATAAAAGCAAAAGAAAAATTCTTTAAAAAGCCAATTAGAAGAAACAGGGATGGCTTTGACAGCAATACAACAACAGTTGTGATTAGAAAAGGCAGAAAGTTAACGACGATTAGACCAACGATCGACACAGAAGCAAATGATCCTCTGCGCATCAGAGCAAGTATAAAAGAGTCTAAATGGTACGAGGTTAATGTGCCAAACAAAGTACCGCAAAAAGAAAAAAATGCAAGAAAAAACAATTTATCCTTGCGGTGAAAAGAAACAAAATCAGCAATGCGATAAGTAGACATAAAATCAAAATCTCCAAGTACGCATCATTCCGAAATGATAAGAATTCATACAGGAGAAAGTGAAGAGGGGCGCAAAAACCCCTCAAACAATCACATTGCATGAATACTATACTTCAAAATGTACTAAAATTCAAGCACTTTTGGGTATTTTTACGATTTTTGTAAATTATGACTATTTTTATGTAAACATCATTATGTAAACTAAAGAAACCATTGTGATCAATTATCCTCGATTCATGATAAGAAAAACAAGATGCTGTGATTATCCCATAAGCACTACCACCAAATGTTGTTTTGCAAGAAAAATTGCACATTTCTTGCGCTGCGGTAAATTTTATTTACCTGTTCGTTTATTTTGTACAAGTTCACAATTTTAACTTTTTCCGGTGTGGCTTAGTCTGGTGCCTCCCCTTGCCTGCTACGAGCATTGCGCTAACTCCACCACATATTATGACCAGTAAAGTAGCCGGTACCCCGGTGAACTGTCCGTCAAAGAACAGAGCTGTCAATGACAACAAGATAAGCGCAAATACTATCGATACAGACATTGATGTGATCAGATACTTCTTTTTATAAATCGTCAAAGATGCATATGCGCCTGTGTACGTGGCAATGAGTGTAACAGCAAGCACGCCATACCCAATCGCTTCTTCTGTTATTGTTTCATTCATAACGAGCAGAGTGATAATCATCGTTCCAATCAGCATCAAAACAACGCTGATCACCCCACCGATAGAAACAGCAGCAACCGCGCTCTTTCCATTTTTCTGATAATCTTTTTTGTTCATTCGTCCCTCCCCCCTCTTCACTAACATACTATGAAAGGTACGTAAAAAAAGAACCGGGACAGTTCATAAAACTGTCCCGGTATGAACATAGATATTACTTTGACATTTGAGCGACCATGGCATCCAGCAAAGATTTTGAAGCCTCTCTGTCTTTAGCAACAGCTGTATAATAGAACTTAACTTTTGGCTCAGTTCCGGAGGGTCTCGCAATAACACTGCCGTTTTCACCAAGAATGAATTCCAAAACGTTGGATTTAGGCAACTGAATCTGCGTTTCTTCACCGGTTAGAATATCCTTGGCAACACTGCTGCGATAATCACGGAAGATAGTTACTTTCGCACCGCCAATCGCCTCGGGAACAGATTTACGCAAATCAGCCATCATCTTTGCGGCTTTTTCCATAGCGTCTGAACCGGTCAGTTCAATGCTTTGAACATACGCAAGATAATACCCATGGGTTGCGTAGACTTCATTCAACGCATCAAGAATGTTCTTGCCCTGGTTCTTAAAGAAAGCGGCCATTTCACACACAAGCATAGAAGCAACAACAGCATCCTTGTCTCTTGCGTAAGTGCCCTTCAGATAGCCGCAGCTCTCTTCGAAACCAAACATGTATTTGTATTCTTCGCCCTTCTGTTCCAGTTCGAGGATCTCACCGCCGATGTATTTGAATCCGGTAAGAACGGCCTTCATCTCTACACCGTACTGCTGAGCAATTTTGTCGGCAAGAGGAGAAGATACGATACTGCGGACCGCGATCGCGCCTTCGGGGATATTATTCTTTGCTTTACGGGCCTTCAGAATGTAATCCAACAACAGGCAACCAAGCTCATTACCGGAAAGCTTTACAAATCCGTCACCATTAGGAACAGCGATGGCAACACGGTCACAGTCGGGGTCTGTACCCAAAATCACATCACAGGGTACATTCTTAGCAACCTTGTAGCTCTCATTCAGGGCAGCATCTGTTTCCGGGTTCGGATATTCACAGGTCTTAAAATCGCCGTCAGGCTGCTCCTGGCACTCCACAACAGCAATATTAACACCTAACCGGCCCAACACTTCACGGACAGGCTCATTACCGGTTCCGCACAGAGGTGTATACACGATATTTAAGCCGGAGCTGCGAAGCATGTCGGGATCTACCGCTTCTGCCAAAACCGTTTGATAGTATTTCTCCCACACGTCCTGTCCGATATAAGAAATAAGGCCCTCTGCCATAAAGGCTTCAAAGCTCTTCTCTTCAGGGACAAAGAAAGGAATCTCACTGATTCTTTCGGTAACGATGGTAGCTGGTTCATCAGTCATCTGGCAGCCATCAGGACCATAGCACTTCACGCCGTTATAGGCACCTGCATTGTGGCTTGCGGAAATGACGATACCGCAGCCGCAGCCCAGTTCACGCACCGCATAGGACAGCATTGGAGTAGGCGCAAGGCGGTTATACAGCCAAGTGTGAATTCCGGCTTCAGCAAACGCAACCGCACAAACCTCAGCAAACAGCTGAGAATTATGACGGGAATCGTAACCAATGGCAGCGATCTTAGGAAGATCCGTAGATGACAGCCAAGCAGCCATACCCTGGGCAGCTCTGCGAACAGTATATTTATTCAGACGGTTACTGCCGGCACCCATAATGCCACGCATGCCTGCAGTACCAAACTGCAAGTCGCTTCCAAATCTGCTCTTCAGTTCTTCCTCATCATTCGCAATATTATCTAATTCCTGCTTGACATCTTCCGGCAGGTCAGCGTTGCACCAAAATTGATAACGATCCAAATAATTCATACAAACTCCCCTTAATAAATTTTAGAAAGACAGCTCAAAATATGCTTTTGAGCTGTCTTGAAAATACAATTATACCTCTACGCTGATAGCGGATTTTTTCTCCTGTGCTTCAGCCAGAGCCTTAAACTTGGTGCGTGTATCGCGCACCTCGGCCAAAGCCTGTGCCATAGCTTCTTCTGTACGCATCAAAGCATCATCCATATAGGCATTACTTGCCTGACGCAGCTCGGCAAGGCGACCCTGGGTCTGGAGAACCATTTCCTGGCACTGACGCTTTGCCTCCTGGTAGATAGATTCCTCCTCTACCATGCGAGAAGCCTTTTCCTGTGCCTGACGGATAATAACCTCAGCTTCACGGCGTGCCTGACCGATCAGTTCGTTGCGAGACTCAACGATTGTCCGGGACTGCTTCAGCTCTGCGGGCAGCTGCGCAATGATCTCATCCAAAAGATCCAATGCTCTGTCCCGTTCCAGAATGCATTTATCAGCGCCCAGAGGAAGGCTCTTGGCATCCTGAATCATGTCATACAGGGTAGTGATAATATCCTCAATATGCTGTTCGTTCATTTATCTATTTCCTCCTTGACGAATGGTGGTAATGCGTTTTTTAAAATCCGGAATGATCTCCTCCGGAAGGAAGTCCGACAGGTCAACATCATAGTAACCCAATTCCTTAACGGTACTGGAGCTCAGATACATATATTGGTGCTCTGCCGTTAAGAACATCGTGTCCAGATTTGGATTGATTTTGTGATTGATCAGTGCCATCTGGAATTCGTTTTCAAAGTCTGATCCGGCCCGCAGGCCTTTTACGATCACACAGCTACCCTTGCGTTTGGCATATTCCGCCAGCAGCTCATTGGATGAATCCACCTCAACATTGGGAATATCGCTGGTAACACGTCGAATCATATCTACTCGTTCATCCTGATCGAACATCGGTTTTTTAGCGGAATTCGCCATAACACAAACGATCAATCTGTCAAAAATAGATGCCGCACGGCGAATAATGTTCAAATGACCGCTGGTAACCGGATCAAAGCTTCCGGGGTAGATTGCGATTTTCATGTGAAATCCCTCAATAATCAATCTTTGCGGTAAAGCGTGAGCAGTGTATTACCGTATTTATAATCACGGGACCGGGTAAAACCCTCAAAAACCCATGGCAAGTCCTTCCCTAACGGGCGCTCTGCGATTATTATACCACCGGATTGCAAAATGTCAATTTCCGTTAGCATTTTTAGCGCATTTTCCAAAAAAACTTCTGCATATGGCGGATCCAGAATGACAATATCAAACCTATCCCTGCAACGCTTCAAATAATATAAATAATCACAACGTACAACTTTTCCATCTTGTTCCAGTTTTGTCCTGCGAAGATTCTCGCGAATAAGCCTGCAGGCATCTTCTCTGGAATCAACAAACACAGCACTGGATGCTCCCCTGCTCAGCGCTTCAATGCCGAGCTGACCGGTGCCGCCAAACAAATCCAGAACCCTTGCGCCTGGCAAATCAAACTGCACAATACTGAATAACGCTTCTTTGACACGATCGCTGGTCGGCCTTGTTAGCATACCATCCGGTGTCGCAAGGGTTATGCCTTTTGCTTTTCCTGTAATCACTCTCATGTTAACACCTATTTCTCACGATCTGTACGAAAATGTTGATAAACCGATAAAGCGGCATTTTGGGGCAGTATACGCTCTAACTCCGATAAGCTTGCCTGCGAAATCGATGAAATGGATTTAAACTGTTTCAACAGATCCTGCTTTCGTTTCGGCCCAATTCCGGCAATTTTATCAAGTTCTGAATATTTCAGCCGTTTACTGCGTAACTGTCTATGATAGGTAATGGCAAAGCGGTGGGTTTCCTCCTGAATATTACCAACAAAAGAGAACACAGCCGGTTGAGAATCAATGTTGATTTCCATGCCATCGGGAGTCACCAACGCCCGGGTGCGGTGACGGTCATCTTTCACCATGCCAAAGATCGGTATTGCCAATTCCATTCCATTCAGTACCGACTCTGCAACCTTTGCATGAGAGACACCTCCGTCGATCAGAACCACATCGGGTTTGGACTCAAATCCATTATCCCCTTGCACAAAATGTGTAAATCTACGACTGACAGTCTGCCGCATAGATTCGTAATCATCCTGTTCGTTCAGATGGTCGATTTTAAAGCGTTTGTATGCACTTCTTTTCGGTTTCCCATCTTCAAAAACCACCATACTTGCAACAATGTCGGTACCTGATATATTAGAAATATCAAAAGACTCTATCCGCCTGGGCGGTTCCATTGATAACATCTTCCCCAATAACTGAAGTGTTCCGGAAATTTTCTCATCTCTGGAGGAAATGCGTTCCGCTTCTTCCAAAGCATTTTTGTTCGCCAACGCGACCAAGGCTGCATTATCACCTCTTAGGGGTACACGCAGACGGGTCTTTCTTCCACATTGCTGTTCCAATAACTGCTCAAAAAGTTCACTGTCTTCCACAGCAAACGGCAGTAGAACAATTTTAGGTGCCGAACCACGGCTGAGATAATACTGTTTTAACAAGCTGGAGACTGCTGCTTCCGGGTCATCGGGAATTGAAAATGTTTCAAAATCCTTATCCAGCAAGTTACCGCCACAGTAATGAAGAACCGTAAAGCATGCCTTTGCTTCCGTCTGTCCATAACCAATCACATCTGTGTCCGCAAGGGTACCGGCTGTCACCAATTGTTTTTGCCCCAATGCTTCAACCGCATTCAATCGATCCCGAAGGCCGGCAGCCAATTCGAATTCCATTTTTTCTGCCGCATCCAGCATCTGCATTTTAATGTCATTCGCAACGCTTTTATAGTTACCATCCAGCAGTTGTTTGACTTGATTGATACGCGAGAGATATTCACTGTATGTGATCCCGGGCTGGCACCAGCCGGCACATTGGTTCATGTGATAATGCAGGCAAGGCCTGCCCTTGCCAATATCTCTGGGAAACTGTTTTTTACATGATGGCAGCTTCAGTGTGATTCGAATGGCCTCCAGTATGCTTTGTGTAACACCACGGCTGCCATAAGGTCCATAGTACACTGCCCCATCATTGGAAATTTTACTGACCATGGATGGTGTAGGATATTTTGCTTTCATATCCAGCCGAATATACGGGTAACCTTTGTCATCTTTAAGCAGTATATTGTATTTTGGCATATGGCGTTTGATCAAAGAACACTCCAACACCAATGCTTCGAACTCACTGGCTGCAACAATGACATCGAAATGATCAATACAGGATACCATTAACCTAGTCTTAGGTGTGTGCGAGGCCGTATCTTGAAAATACTGTGTAACCCTGTTTTTCAATTTCTTGGCCTTACCCACATAAATCACACGGTCATGTTTATCCTTCATGATATATACACCGGGTGCGTATGGAAGTGTTAAGGCTTTGTCTTTCAGTTCATCAAAAGTCATGCTGGCCTCCAAAAGAAACCGCCCCAGTTACATAAGTACTGAGGCGGCAAGTCCGACTATCAATAAATATCCCGCTGCAGCAGTGCCTCCAAAGCATTCACAGCATCTTCAGCATCAGGACCGGAAGCAATAAGGGTGACGGTCGCACCGGTGACGATCCCTAATGACATAATGCCCAGAAGACTCTTGGCATTCATTTTACGGTTACCGGACTCCAGCCAAATGCTGCTATCGAACTCGTTGGCTTTCTGCACAAAGTATGTAGCCTGCTTATTATGCAAACCGGATTCACAGCAAACTACAATTTCCTTACTAAACATAATATTCACTCCTTTGGCAAGCGAGACGCAATTAACTGCGACCTTGTTTATATATCATAAGCAAATTCATCAAAAAAGTCAACTCTAATTTGACAGACCGTACAATTATCGGTCAATACAAAATATTACGCGTCTTAAGGTTAGGCAAATTCAGCGATCGTAACGCCGTCTTCACCCTCTCCATAAACGCCAAGTCTGAATTTTTTCACAAACTTGTTTTTACGCAGTGATTGCTGAACCGCCGCACGCAAGGTGCCGGTTCCCTTTCCGTGAATGATTCGGACAGATTGCAAATTGGAACGCATCGCCTCATCCAAATATCTGTCAAGGACACAAATGGCCTCCACAGAATCCATTCCGCGCAGATCAATTTCTGTAGACATTGCAGACATCTTCAGTTCGCGTCCGGAGTGAGCGGGACGTCCACCCTTTTGTTTATACGGGTTCTCGTTTTCAAGCAGATAGATCTCGTCCGCTTTCGCGTTCAGCTTCAGAATACCTGCCTGCAGTTGGTACGTTCCGTCCTTATTGATAGCAATGACACTGGCCTTGGTGCCCAACTTCAAAAGTTCCACCGTATCACCCACAAGAATACCTCTTGTAGGCTCTGGACGCTTCTGAGACGGCTGATTGGCACGAATACGACTCTCGGCATCGTTCAGATTTCTGCGCAGCTCCGCTTGACGCTGATTGATTCCCTGTGTGTCAGCAGACTCTGTCAGCTGTTTACGCAAAGATTTCAGCTCCTCAGCAGCGGCGTTTGCGGTACGGCGGGCATCTTCAATAATTGCCTGGGCTTCCCTACGGGATTGCTCCATTGCCTTATCCCGCTCTTTTTGGAGCTGCTCGCTATAAGCTTCACTTTGTTTTTTGATGTTCTCAGTTTCTTTCTTCAGCCGCTCAGCCTCTAAACGTGCGGCTTCCATTTGCTGGCGCTGCTGTTCCAGCTGAGACAACACATCTTCAAAATCCTTGTCGCTTTTGCCAACTAAATCAGATGCTTCTTTCAAAATATCCTCAGACAGGCCCAGTTTCCTGGAAATTGCAAAAGCATTGGATTTACCGGGGATGCCAATCAAAAGCTTATAGGTAGGCTGCAGGGTTTCAACATCAAATTCACAGGAAGCATTGATGACACCTTTTGTACGCATGGCATACAGCTTCAATTCCGCGTAGTGTGTTGTTGCCACAACATTACTGCCCATTTTTCTGCAAAACTCAATCAGTGCCATTGCAAGTGCCGCACCTTCTGCAGGATCTGTACCGGCACCCAATTCATCAAAGAGAACTAAGGTTCTGTCATCACACTGGGCAACAACATCTACAATGGTCCGCATATGACTTGAGAATGTGGAAAGACTCTGCGCGATAGACTGCTCATCACCGATATCTGCCAGGATGCGGTCAAAAGTAGACAAGCAG
>JAZRKL010000137.1:0-25724 GCA_045646265.1 Faecousia sp. | reverse complement strand
CGCGGCATAGCTTTCAATGCTGGTGGTGTACACCGCACTGACTGCCTCATCGCCATTGAAGACCTGCGCGTCGATTGCGGATTTCATCTGAATGGGGTTCAGCTTATCGAACTCTACAAGGTAATACTTGTTAGCCTCATCCACAAGCTCAAATTCGCTGACTACAAATTCCTTGCCGTCAACTTTCAGCTTCATGGTCAGGTCTTCCGCGTTGCCGTCCTGTACCTGAACCTTATAGAATACCTTTACCACTTCCTCCAGAGTCAGACCGAAGGTCTTCCACTGGACATTCATATCCGTCTGATCGCCTACCTTGGAAATGTCCTCCAATGTAGGGGTATTCTTGGAAGCATAGTTCTTCTGGGTGTCGGTCAAGCCGTAAGTGACCAGCTCCGTGGGATCCAGTTCAACCGCAGGATTCGCACGCTTGGCCTTGTACTCCTGGAATGCCTGGCCGTAGTTCAGCATATCCATAACCAGCGTCTTGACTTCCTGATCCCGATCAGGATTATTCATAACGGACACTGCGTAGTCCTTAATGGACTTGGTAACGCTGGCAGCAGCGGTCTCGCTGTCCGTCAGATAGAAATTCACCGTGATGGGTTTCGCCATCTGGTCGGGAGACAGTTTGCTGAAGCGGAATATGTAGCGACCGTAGTCGTCCTTTTCAGGAAGCTGGCTAATGGTCTGCTTCACATTGCCGTCCATGACAAAGTCAACCCTGTCAAAGTTCTCGCCATTATAATCAGAAAGGATAAAGTTAACAGCGATACTCTGATTCAGAGCAAGATTGAACGTGGTAAATCTGGGGGTCTGTGTTGTTTCCTCTGCGGCCACCGCGGGCACGGCGCTCAGCAGCATGCACAACACCAAAATCAGAGAAATGATTCTTTTCTTCATGCTTGGTAACCTCCTGTTTCGTATTGGGGTGTCGTTTTACACGGGTTCTTCGGGTGTCAGAATGTCATTGCTTTCAGTAATCACATCCTCAACTGTGAATGCCTGTACTTCCAGCTTGGGTTCTTCGTATACTCTCACAACAATTCCTCCTCATAGCGCTTTGGACGAGATTTTACTGCTGTTACAACCACAAAAATGGTATCAATCAACAATTTCTTCCCGTCTTCTACAATTAAATTTGGTTACAATTACACCATCATCATTATACTACAAGTATTATTGCTCTTTTTCAATGAACAATCTGGACATGTTTTTTTGAAACACGTCCGCATACTATAGTTTTTTGATTCTTGCTGCGAAACAACAAAAGTTAGGAAAAAGGCGCAACGCTCCTGATTGGAACGTTGCGCCCTAAGAAAGGATTTTCTATTCTTTTCTTTCCACTACATATACGTTGGAGCAGAAATCGCCCTGGTTACGGCCATCCTTATTGTATCCCGTTCCCTGGAAGCGAGGAGACAGTATCACACCGGACATCAGTGCGTTGCCGGATACGGTCATCATTTCCACACCGTCCGCCATGGGATAATGCCTATCCGCCGTCCGTAGCACAAAGCCATTAGGATTCAATTCCACGGGAACAATATGCTTGACCAGGCTGCCAAACATGCCCACACGCAGAAGCTGCTCCCGACCGGTCAGCAAATACTGCTGATCCGTCTGCAGATCGTTCAGGCACAGCTGTTCATAACCGGGCGCCGCATGCTGCAGTTTGTGGAACAATCCTGCCAAATGCGTATTCCCTCCGCTGACCTGCCAGGCAACCGCGTCCTCCGTCTGCAAACGGCTGAATGTGCCGAACTGAAACAAACGGCGGTAGCGCTTATAGAACTGGATTTGGGCAGAGATTTCCTTTTCCTCCGTAGGCAGCAGATGCTTTAGATCCAGCTCATAACCCAGATTACCAAAGAAAGAGACATTGCCCCGGGTGGACAGGGGCGTATTACGCAGGGTCTGGGCATGGGGTGCGGCAGATACATGCGTGCCAAACGTGGATTGAGGATATAAGTAGGACAGGCTGTTCTGGATCGTCAGCCGTTCGATAGGATCGGTGTCGTCACTGCACCAGATTTGCGGAGCGTAGCACAGCATACCCAAGTCAAAGCGATTGCCGCCGGAAGCACAGCCTTCCAGCAGAATCTCGGGCCGTGGCCCAAAGATCCTTCGCAGAACATCGTACAGACCCAAAATGTAATCATGAGCCTTTTCGCCCAAAGCAACAGAATTGCGGTTCATGTCCCACTTCACATAGGAGATATTGGCGCTGTCAAGAACCGCCGACACATTCTCGACAATATAATCCCGTACTTCCTCTTTGGTAAGGTCCAGCAGCAGCTCATTTCTGCCATACACCGGGGGCAGTTCATCGGTTAATGCCCAATCCGGGTGTGCTCTAAACAGGTCGCTGTCCGGATTCACCGCTTCCGGCTCAAACCACAGGCCAAACTCCATGCCCATATCATTCACCCGGTCAGCCAGTGCCTTTAATCCGCCGGGAAGCTTCTTCCGGTTCACCGCATAATCTCCCAGACCGGCAGTATCATCGTTACGCTTACCGAACCAACCGTCGTCCAGAACAAACAGCTCACAACCAAGCTTTTTGGCCCGGCCCGCCAGATCCAGAAGCCTTGCCCGGTTAAAGTCGAACATGCAGCCTTCCCAGCTGTTGTACAGCACGGGCCGTTCCCGGAATTGCCAGTATTGCGGCACAATATAGCGGTTGACAAAGCTGTGCAGCCGCCTGGAAAGGCCGTTGAATCCCTTGTCCGACCAGGCCAGCACCGCTTCCGGTGTTTCAAAGGCTTCACCAGGTGCCAATTTCTTACCAAATTGGGCAGGATTGATACCCTGCATAATACGGGTCAATCCCTGGAAGGACCGCTGGCAGGATGCATAATGATTGCCGGAGTACACCAGATTAAAGCCGTAGACCGTGCCGTACTGCTCATTGGCATCCGGCTTGGACAGCAAGAAGCCAGGCTGATGGCGGTTGGAGGAAAAACCGGTCACGCTGTCGTGTACCACCCGCCCGGGTCCAACCGGAGCCCGATGGGGTCGCATTTCCGCGATCCAGCTTCCGTCAAAGGTGGTCATCTCATAGCCGCCCGGAATATCCACACAGAAGCTCATCAGCTTACGCACAGTAACAGGCGAATCACAATTGTTGCGCAGTACCGCACGGCGGGTGATGACATCATCAAAAAGTGTGTAGTAGAGCATCAGCGCCAGGCCACCGGAATGCTCCATGGTAATTTCCAAGGTCTGGCAATTTCCCCATGCCTGAGGCAAACCGCATTGCATAGGGATAATACCCTCAGAGATCCGATAAGCTTTATATACAAAATCCGTAGGAGTTGCTTTTCCGTCCACTTCCAGTTCTACAGGACTTTCCCGATAATCTCCCCTGCCGCTGCCGCTCCATTCATAGGGCAGCACATCCAGGCAAGTACCATCCCGGTCATAGGCTACGCTGCATCCCCAGCCAGTGCCCGGCTTACAGGCAAGTGCCTGTACATCCCCGGAAAATACCGGTCTGCCAAAATGCAGATGCTCCAGTTGACCGTGCTGACTCACCCGAAACAGGTAAGAAAAACCCTCTCCATTCAAAGAAAACACACCGTTATCAAAGGAAATCATAATTATCACCTCTTTTCGTATTGTATCTGCAAGAATTTCCCGTGTCAATGAGATTTTTGATGACGAATGCAGCATCCTGTGCTATAATGGCAGAAAATGAAAGGAGCTGGGATTATGGAGCGGACCCGTTGGTATAAGGATAAGGTTTTCTATCAGATCTGGCCCCGTAGCTTCAAAGACGGCAATGGCGACGGCATGGGCGACCTGTGGGGTGTTTATGAGAAGCTGGACTATTTGAAGGAACTGGGCATGGACGGCATCTGGTTCTCCCCCATCTACCCTTCTCCCGGTGCCGATTGCGGCTACGATATTGCCGATTATATGGATATCGAGCCGGAATTCGGCGGCATGGAAGCATTCAAAAAGGTTTTGGAAGGTGCCCATGGGCGGGGCATGAAGGTCATTATGGACTTGGTGGTCAACCATACCAGCGACGAGCACGAATGGTTCCAAAAGAGCCGTCAGCGGATCGATCCCTATACCGATTATTACATCTGGCGCCCTGCCCGTCCTGACGGCAGACTGCCCAACAACTGGGATTCCAACTTTGAAGGCAAAGCATGGACCTGGGACGAAGTCCGGCAGGAATACTACCTGCATCTGTTTGCCATTAAGCAGCCGGACCTGAATATGGACAATCCCCTTGTTCGTGAGGAAGTCAAGAAGATCCTGCGTTTCTGGCTGGACATGGGTGTGGACGGTTTCCGGGAAGATGTCATCACTTACATCTCCAAAAAGGAAGGTCTGCCCAACGACTACATCTTCCCCATCAACCGTGGTATGCTCCACTATAACCATGGCCCTCATATCCATGAATATCTGCAGGAATTCCACCGAGATGTGTTCTCACACTATGATTGCATGACACTGGCTGAAGCGCCTTTGGTATCGCCCAAGCTGGCACTGAAGTACATTGCGGAAGATCCCGGCAACGAGATCGATATGATGATCCAGTTCCAGTGCCAGTGCGCCGACTGTCTGTTTACGGACTACATGCCGCTGAAATTCTCCCTGCGCCGGATGAAGTACGCTTTTTCCCGCTGGCAGACCAAGCTGGAAGGCAAAGGCTGGAACATGCTGTACATCGAAAACCATGACCATCCCCGAATCGTATCCCGCTACGGCAGTGAGGATTTCCAGAAAGAGAGCGCAAAGGCTTTGGCCGCATCCTATCTGTTCCAAAAGGGTACTCCCTTTATATATCAGGGGCAGGAGATCGGCATGACCAACTGGCGTCCCACGGATCCCAGCCAATACCGGGATGTGCAGACCATTTGGGGTTATCAACATAAGAACCAAAAGAAGTCCCCGGAAAAGCGCCTGCAGATGATGTGGCGCTCCTCCCGGGATTCCGCCAGAACACCCGTACAGTGGAGCGCGGAAAAGAATGCTGGCTTTACCTCCGGCGAAAACACATGGATCGATGTGAATCCCAATTACACTACTATTAATGTAGCACAGCAGGAAAAAGATCCGGATTCGGTGCTGAATTTCTATAAGAAGGCGATTGCTCTAAGAAAGAGCCTTTCCTGTGTCCGTAACGGTATTTATAAGGAATACCGTCCTCTTTCCGGAAAACACTACCTGTATTCTCTGGAAGATGATAAGCAAAAGATCTTGGTGGTCTGTTCCTTTGCCAGGAAGACTACCGTCTTCCGTGCGCCCCGGGGCTTTGATCTGTCCAAGGCAGAGCTGGCACTGTACAGTATCAACGACCCGACAGCAAACACCTTGACCCCTTATGAAGCAAGAGTCTATCTCTGGAACAAATAAGGAGCTGTTACCATGAAAAGAAAAATCGACCCCTTTGATTATGCCAACGATATCCTCCACGCTGTCAAAAAAGGTGTGTTGGTAACTACCAAAACCAATCAGCAGGTCAATACCATGTCCATTTCCTGGGGCACTATAGGCATCCAGTGGGGGCTTCCCATTTTTACCGTATTCGTCCGTGGCTGCCGCCACACCAGTACCATGCTGGAAGAAAATCCGGAGTTTACGATTAACATTCCTATTGGGGCTGTGGATAAAGAGATCATCCGCTACTGCGGCACAATGTCCGGCCGGGATGTGGATAAATTCAAAGAACTGGGACTGCATGAAGAAGCGCCGGAAATCATCTCCGTTCCGGGTATCAAAGAGCTGCCATTGACCTTGGAATGCAGGGTCATTTACAAGCAGCAGCAGTACCCCGAATGCATGACCGATCCGGAACCACCTACCCACTATCCGGAAAATTCGCAGGATATTCATGCGGATTATCATACCGCTTATTACGGCCAGATTGTCAATGCTTACATTATCGAAGAATAAACCCATATCCTACAAGCCTGTCATCCTGAGGAGGCGCAGCCGACGAAGGATCTCCGGGTAATAGCATCGGAGATTCTTCGACTCGCTGCACTCCCTCAGAATGACATCCGTCACTGTGTACCTTGACTTTTACACACAAAGATGCTATAGTGTAGGCCAATGGAGAGTTGTCCGAGCGGTTTAAGGAGCTAGTCTTGAAAACTAGTGATTCCGAAAGGAACCTAGGGTTCGAATCCCTAACTCTCCGCCATGAAAAAAGTCTCTTTTGTCTACCGACAAAAGGGACTTTTTTCAATGATATCCGTTCCTTGCGGAACGGGTGATATATCTTGGATATGATATCGCTCTTTGAGCGATGATATATGCCTGCTGCATATGAAGGAACGGATATTATATCATGCTTGCGAAGCAAGTATATCATACGGTTTACCGTATATCATATCGCAATAGCGATATATCATTGATATATTTTCTTGGAGTATAACCGCTTTCTTTATATACCTTTCCTACCGGCAGTTATGATTACACTACTTTTGGTCGCTCTTTCGCAACAAAAAAGCCACCCAAAGGCCGGCACCAGTTCGCTGACTTGTGCAAACAAGCGTCCGGTGGATACTTGTTAATTCTGTGGGAGAATCCATAGCTTTATGAATGCATCCAATATGGGTGTGACACAATGCTATTTTATTATGACGAGATATCTAAAATGTACACCAGAAACATCTAAAAAAGTTGGACACCGCTTTATGGTGTCCAACTTTTTTGATATTTACATAGTCGGTGCAAAGGCAGCCAATGCTGCGCCAACAAGGCAGGCATTTTCAGAGCGGAGGATTTCGAAATCCATGTCCCGGGGTGCCAGAAGTGCGGTCAGTTCTTCGCAAAAGCGCTCTTTGAAGCCTGTCAGCTTCCAGAAGGTCGACCCCTCCACAGCAATACGGATGGGGCGATTCTTTACCTCGGAGCGAACAGCAGGTCCTGCCGTAAGAACTGCGGCAATCCTTGCGGCCCGCTGCACCAATGCATCAGCAATCTGCCAAGCCAGATCATTTTGAGAAACATCGCTGCTCTCCCCTGCCAGATACCGGCTGACATCCGCCAGTGTACAGTTCCAGTTACCAAACTGTTCCGGCAGCATACCTTCTGCTACGGCTGTTTTTAGGGCCAGACCGATGATTTCTCCCAGATAGGCACCGGCACACTGTTTCTCCGCATGGGCCTCTTCCGGAATGTCGGTAGAATCAATCACCTGCGCGTCAAAGTCACCCATCGGAAAACCGTCAAAGGCTCCCACCTCGGTGCTGATAATCATGTGCGTTCCTTTCAGGTCCGCAGGCACTTTGGGGATATTGGCACACCGCTCGGCATAGCACACATTGATGCCTGTTCCCAGAATCAAGCCCACGTCCGCACGGTCTGCGCCCAGCATAGCCGCTGTAGAGTCATTTAATACTCTCACCGCCTGCACATTTTCACCAAGCGCTTCCCCCAAGGCACTGCCCACGGAGCAGCCTACAGCTTCCGGAACCTGCACTTCCTTGCACCATGCCAGCAGCTTTCCGTCCAGATTTCTTTCCACATCCACATTGTAAGAAAAACAGAATCCTACCCGGGACGCTTCCGGTCTGGACAATAACTGGGATGCTACCTTTTCATAAAAGGCTTTTTTGGTCAACGCTCCTTTAGTGCCGGGCATTGGGATCACCCGAAGCTCTTCAATGTGGCACTTTCCTGCTTCATCGAAATACGCACTGGCACTTCGCAGATTGGTGCCGCCTGCGTCCAGAACCCAACAACCTTCCCCCGCCACAGGATGAATATCCGGTGTCAGGTAAGAAGGGAGCATTGGAATCAAACCTTCCCCGGCAAGTCCTCTCTCCATATCTGTTAGGAGTACCTGCAAACACGACTCAGGTAAGATCTGCGTCACACTGTTATGGTGCTTTCTTAGAAATTCTTCTGCTGCCACAGATGCATCTTTCATTATGTGTTGCCCCTTAAACTGTCACAGTATACGCAGTTCTTCCGTCTTCATGAGGAATGAAGACTTCTTTTCCGGACTGGGTAATTTCAATGTGGTAGGTACATCCCCGGAACTCTCTGGTAATCTTTGCGGGCAGCAGTTCCTGCGGCAGGCAGGGCTTTACACGCAAGCCATCCCATTCAGCTTTGACACCCAGCATATACTGGGTAGCCGCAATATACATCCATGCAGCAGTACCGGTCAACCAGCTCACGTTAGCAAGACCGAATTTATCACTCTCGGGTCCGAAAATGTTGGAGGCATAAACGTACGGCTCTGCCTTATAGCGCCACTGGCCTGCCTTCTTCTGTGCAACCATCGGCAACAGCTGATGGTAGTACTTGTAAGCGTTTTCCGGTCGGCCAAGGATACACTCAGCAATAATGGCCCAGGTATTGGCATGACAGAATACGCTGCCGTTTTCGCCGCAGCCCTTGTTGTAGTAGGTCAGCGGATCCTCTGCACTGGGATAGTCCTGCATGGACGGATGGATCTTTTTGACGCCAAGATCTGTATCCAGATACTTCTTTACACTGTCCATGGCGGAAACCTGCTTTTCCGGATCTGCCATGCCGCTGATTACTGCCCAGCTCTGGGAATTCAGCCAAATCTTCGCCTGAGGCTCAGCAGCAGAGCCAATGAATCTGCCATCGTCCGTGATGCAGCGGCGGAACCACTGGCCATCCCATGCGATTTCATTGATCCGCTTTTTCTGTTCCTCGTAAATATCCAGATACTTCTGTCCGTCTTCCGCTTTCAGTTCTGCCAGCTTTGCCATCATGGGCAGCACAGTTCCCAGCTGCATGGACGTCCAGATACTCTCACCCTTGCCCTCCCGGCATACCTTATACAGCATATCGTTCCAGTCGGAGGAAAGCATCAGCGGGAATCCATGGCTGCCCAGATTCTTCATACAGAAGTCAATGGACAGCTTGATATGCTCCCAAACGGTAGCCTTGTTTCCATCGTAGAATTCCACTTCCTCATCCAGATAGGACAAGTTGCCCTCTTCCATCACGATGTTATAGGCCGCCATCACAAGCCACAGGTGATTATCGCTGTGGATTCTGGTGACAGGCTCCCAACCTTCCACCGGGAAGCAGTAGTGGTTGCAGTGGCCGTCCTGATACTGCTGTGTAAGGAGAAGATTCAGCTTTTCTCTGGCCCGCTTCGTATCAAAGGGTACCATGGCCAAAATGTCCTGCGCCGTATCACGGACACCTACGCCACGGAAAGTACCGGTAGCATAGTAAGAAATATTCCGGGAGAATTTGAAATTCTTTTCTGCCTGGTAGGGATTCCAGATGTTGATCATAGTCTGGGCATCCTTATCCGGCAATTCGCACTGGAATTTTCCAAGGAAGGCATCCCATTCTTCTTTCACCGCAGCATAGGATTTCTGTACGAATCCCGCTTCACGGCAATGCGCCACGGATTTCTGAATTTCTTCTTCCGTCATAGCGGTTCCAAGGAAAACATTGATTTCCTTTTCTTCTCCCGCCTTCAATTCCACATCCAACTGCAATGCAAAACACGGGTCGCCACCGTAGAGGGTAGAGTTGGTTAACTGTCTCTTTTCCACATTCTGAGGATTCTCTTCGCTGCGGTAGCTTCCCACAAATTCATCACGGTCGCAATCGAAAGCAGACACCGGTACGTCAGCCGCAAAATATACGAGCGGAGTCTCCTTGGGCTTCGGCTGCATCTCTACACCATAGCGGTATACCAGCACATCTTCCCGGTTGTAGCAGGAAAGCTGGTGCTTATTGTAGCACTGCCATTGCAGCTCCCGCATGAATTCCATCATACCCAGTTCCACATAAGGAACAAGCGTGATTTTTCTATCGGTATCGGCTTTCAGTTTCAGATTCCAAATCAGTGCGTTTTCAAAGGGGCCGACAAAGTATGTAGCGGTTGTCTGCAGGCCATTTTTTTCCGCTTCAAAGCGGGTATATCCCATGCCATGGGCAGCCTGCCAGCTTTCTGGCTTGCTCTTGCAAGGTTCATTGGTGGGACACCAGTAATCACCATTATCCAAAATATATGTGTAGAATCCGCTGCGGTCCGTAGGTACATGGAAGAATTTATAGTGATTGATACGCCAGATCTGGGGGGACTTGTAGAAAGCCACACCACCGCCCGCCTGGGACATCATGGTATGGAAGGTGCCATTGGAAAGATAGTTCATCCATGGTGTAGGGGTATTGTACTGATGGACGACGAATTCCCGCCTTTTATCGTCAAAATGATACATAGCTTATCCTCTTTTCCATATATTTGGGGTAATTGCTTTGATTATTTTTATTGCTTGACCACAAAGGTTGTTCTGGTCTTGGAAAACATGATCTTCTGTTTGTGATACAGGCTGTGGTATCCCGATACCATGTAACTGACCGCAACCGTCACCAGATAATAGGGCATCCCCTCAAAACCGAACAATTCAAACGCGATCAAAAGGGATGTGATGGGGCTGTTGGTCACGCCGCAGAAAATGGCTACCATACCGCAGGCTGCAACCAACGAAACCGGCAATCCCAGCAAGGATGCCGCGGTACATCCCAATGCCGCGCCAACCGTAAAGGACGGCACGATCTCACCGCCTTTAAAACCCGCGCCCAGTGTAATGGCCGTGAAAAGCATTTTCAGTGCGAAGGTATACCAATGGGTCTGTCCTTCATGGAAGATATGTTCAATGATCCCCGTGCCGGAACCCAGATACTCCTGTGTTCCCAGCAACAATGTCAGTACGACCAGAATGCCACCGGCAACGCCGATCCGCAGATATTGGTTTTTGATGTACTTCTCGTAAAGATGTTCTGCCTTATGCAGCAGTATGCAGAAAACAATGCTGACGCTGCCGGCAACAACAGCAAAGGACACCAGCTTCAGCATGTTCAGCGGTGTTGCCGCCGGGATGGCGGTTACCGGAAATACTTCCGGGGGAACATGAAAGAGATTTGCAACAAAATGCGCTGTTAAGGACGCAATGACGCAGGGAACCAGGGCGGAATAGTGCATGATGCCCACGCTGACCACTTCCATGGAAAATACCGCTGCCGCAAGGGGTGTACCGAACAATGCAGAAAAACCGGCACTCATACCGCACATGACGATGGTTCTCTGGCTGTCCTCATTCAGATGGTACAGCCTGCCCAACCGCTTGGCGATGCTGCCACCAAGCTGCAAAGCCGCGCCCTCTCTGCCTGCTGAACCGCCGCAAAGCTGGGTAATGGTAGTAGAAATAAAGATCAGCGGTGCCATACGGAATGGAATGTCAGTAGATTCCTGAATAGATGCCACCACTGTGTTGGTACCCTTATCACTGGTATTACGGCATCCGCGGTACAGCGCAACGATCAACAGACCACCAACCGGCAACGTATAAATAATAAAGGGATTCTGCTCCCGCAGACGGTTGGCAAAAATCAGCACATGACCAAAGATTGAGCTGATGCTTCCCACGATCACACCGATACCGATACTGACCAGCATCCACTTCACTAAGTACCACAGCGAACCGCCATACTCTTTCAGCGTTTCTGCCCTCTTGTCTTTCTCCATGGCGACCTCTCTGTAAGTAGTTTCCATTATTATACTTGATTAAAAACGAAAAGTCCATACACATTTCTTGCTTTATCCTGATCTGGGTGTTATTCTCTGTGCACGAGGTGGTATTACAATGTGGTATGGATACATAAAAAATGGATCCCTCTTATCGCAAGAGGGATCAATTCTTTATTCTTTTTTCTTACCTGCTGCCAGGGTTGCCGCCACGCCCACAGCGGCACCTAACAATGCACAGCCAAGGAATACAACAATCAGCACAGGCGCTGACAGCGTCTGTACATCCGGCAAAGGTATATCCATCGGTTCGGACGGATCTGTTGCAGGCTGTGTTTCCGGTTCGGTGGTGGGTGCTGCCGTCGGTTCTTCCGTTGGTTCGGTTTCCGGTTCAGTGTCCGGTTCTCCATTTAAAAAGCTTTCAATATCCTCATGCTTCGGGGCGCGGATCACAGTGACCGTGTAAATCTCCACCGTACCGTTTTCCGCAGTAACAGTGACAGGAATATCATTTCTCTGTCCGGGAATCAGCTCGGACCGCTCACCAATAGTCAGCTTTGCCCGTTGGTCTTCTACAGCCGCTTTGACCGTTACCGTTTCTGCCTCATAGGGCAGCCATACATAATACTGCTTCTGTTGGGCAGAAAAAACCGGTGACAGTGTGTATCCGTCCACGCTCAAGCTTTTTAATCTGGCATTATCGCTGGGTACATAATTGGGATCCTGCGGCCGGGATACACGGATCACATAGATTCTGGTTTTTCCGTTCTCAGCCGTCACCGTAATCCGTACCGCAGTGGTAGCCGCAACGGCCAGTGCAGGGTTTTCAATATAGACCTTCGCGCCGCTATGCTCCGCTGTTGCAGATACATCCAAAGCAGCGATTTCAAAAGGAACCGATGCAGAGTATTCCAGCACATCCGGTGAAAAACCGGGTGTGATCGCTGCGTTACCGACGGTCAGCGCTGCCAGACGGCAGTTATCCGACAAGGGCGGCGCAATATTTACAGAATAAGTAACTGTTCCAACGGGCATATCTTTTTGACCGTCGGACAAAGTAACATTATTGGCGGAAACAGCAATTTTCGTTCCCGCGGGCAAGGAAGCTTTGACCAGAAATGTGGCGGTAAAAATCGTAGCATTGCTGAGGGGAGATGCCATACTGTTATCGTAGAATACGAAATTGTTCCCGCTGAATTCCACCGCCCAACTGCCGCCAATGGCTGCGTTGCAGCCTTGCAGTGTCAAAAGGGAGGAATCATAGGATATAGAGCCGGAACCGCCATAGATTCCGCCGCCGGCGGAAAAGGAAACCGTGATGGTATCACCCGCCCGCACCACATTCGGGCCGCTCATATAGGCGCTGCCGGCAGCCATGGCAACCGGCACTGCTGCGGCAATCAATATAATAACCAAGATCAAACACAAGGTTTTTTTCACTTTTCTCACTCTCTTCCCACAACATTCGACAAAGCAGTTGCAATTCGACTTTTATACAACTATAATTGTAAGGGTGCATTGCAGATGTATTGGTATCATCATAACCGCACTTCCCCAAAAATGCAAGCAAAGAGGATGAAATATGCGTAAGATTGTCAAAATCTCTATATCGCTGCTGCTCATCATGGCATTGGTGTGTCTATCGCCTCTTTCTGCGCATGCAGTCATTTACGATCCGGCCAGTGACGGAATCATTTCCTCTTATTACCACATTGACTATAAACAGGGTCATATTCTCGGCATCGCTCCCGGTACCTCTGCGGCACATCTTCTCAGCGTGTGTCTGCCCGGTGATTGCACCCTTTCCCAGCAGGATCTGGTTACCGGCGCTTCCATCTCCTCCGGCGAAAACGCCTTGACCATCATCGTCACAGGCGATCTCAATGGAGATGGCATAGTTACCATTACCGATATGCTGATGCAAAAATCAGCCATTCTCGGTGAGGAATTGTCTTCCACCGCCATGGCTGCCGGTGATGTCAATTACGACGGTGCCGTTACCATCACAGACTTTTTGCAGGTCAAGTCCACACTTTTGGGCTTGAGTTCTATTTCGGCCGGCCGGCCACAGGGCAATGCTGACACGTTGATTTTGCTGACACCGGGCAGCAGCCAGACTTGGCTCGGTGGCGAAGGTTCTGTTTCCTATTATTGCGATAACCCAGATGTAGCCGTCATTGATAATAACGGAACCGTCACCGGTGTTGCTGTCGGCTCTGCCTTTGTATATGCGCTGGATTCCCAGAACAATGCCCTTTTCAGAAGTATGGTTTCCGTCCTTGATCAGCCGCTGACCGTTTCTCTGGGCGCTTCCCAGCAAGCCATGACACCCGGACAAACCCTTACCCTTACTCCACAGTTTAATCACCCTGTTTCTCCTGCAGTAACTTGGGCTTCTTCTGATATGTCTGTTGTTACGGTCAGTGCTGACGGCACTCTGACAGCGCAGGCCTTTGGCTCAGCAACGGTCACCGCCACGGCGGCAAACGGCTGCAGCGCACAAGTATTGGTCAAGGTAATGCCGCCTCTGGAGAGCTTATGCTTTGATCGTCAGCTGTACAAGGTAAAACCTGACAATTACCGCTATCCAAAGCTTACCATTTCTCCTGCGGATACGGGAGAAGAGATCGTCTGGACCAGCAGCGATCCGTCCATCGCCCGGGTCAGCGATGACGGCACGGTCTACGGTGTTGCCTATGGTGATGTAACCATCACCGCCACCGGAAAGTATACCGGACTCAGCGCAAGCTGCACGGTCAGTGTGTGTGATGTACGGCAGGTGGCCATTACCTTTGACGATGGACCCGGTGGAAACACCGCGCGGCTACTGGATTATCTGAAAAGCAAGAATATCCCCGCCACATTTTTCCTGATTTGCGAGCAGATTCCCCGTTATCCCAATACTGTGAAACGACAGGCTTCGGAAGGACACGAGCTTGGTTACCATTCCTACAAACACCAAAACCATCTCCGGCTGTCCTCCGAACAGATCATGAACGACTTTGCGTATTGCAACAACATGCTCAAAGAGCTGACCGGAAGAGCGTTCACACTCTGGCGCTCCCCCGGCGGCAACTATAACCAGCGGGTACTGGATTGTATTGCCCTTCCCCACATTTACTGGTCGGTGGACACACGCGATTGGGAATCACGCAACGCAAACGCGATTTATTGGCAGATCGTCAACAACACGGTTGACGGTTCCATCGTACTGATGCATGACCTGTACGGCAGTACCATTGACGGTGCCATCCGTGGTATGGACGCACTGGCAGCCGCTGGCTACGAATTCCTTACAGTTTCGGAACTGTTGGCCCGGGACGGAGATCCCGCCAAAAACTGTGTCAATTATTTTAATGATTAAACAAAGCGCAACCGGAAGCATTGCTTACGGTTGCGTTTTTACTGCGGAAAAATTCCTACAATGTTTTTTAAAGAATATTTCGGAATATCGCAAAGACAATATCAGGTTTACATCACTGGATTCTTTTTTATAATGGACAATAGAAACATTCGGAGATGGTCAAAATATGAAATCCTATTTGAAGCATAAGATCGTAAATCTCATCGATATAAAAAAGCTCGCCGCTGTTGAGTACCTTGATTTTGAAGGAAAATACAAGAATTATGTGGAAAGGCACGATTTTTGGGAGCTTTGCTTTGTGAAGCGTGGCAGAATTGGGTTCACCATTGAAGGTAAACATCAGATTCTGAAAGAAAACGGACTGATTCTAATTCCGCCCGACAAAGAGCATTCTTATGATTCCGCTGCAGGCAACCAAAACAGAGTCTTTGTCATCTGTTTCCAGAGCTTTTCACAAGCGTTAAGAGCCCTTGCGGAAATGAAATTTGAATTAAAGTCTGACGCATATGATTGTATGAAACGGATCATCTCCGAAAGTCACGCAACTTTCCGTATGAATGAAGACGATCTTTTGGAGGTCATTCCAAGCCCCATTATCGGTGGTCAACAGGTCATCACGCTGCTGCTTGAATACTTGCTGATCCATTTACTGCGGTTACTTTCATCCAGTGAAAACGCGGATATTGTTTTTCTGAATGGCGACAATTTTTATCAGAATCTTGTGGAGGCCGTCATCGCATTCTTGCATGATAACCTGAACAAAAAGCTTTCCCTTGATGAAATTTGCAAAAAATTCAGTTGTTCCAAATCCTTCCTGTGCAAAACCTTCAAAAACCAGACCGGTGACACACTGATATCTTATTTTAACAAATTAAAGATCGAGGAAGCACAAAGACTCCTTATAGAATCCGATCAAACGATCAGTGCAATTTCCTATTCTTTGGGATTTCAAGAACCTAAGTATTTTGACTATATCTTCAAAAAACAGACAGCGATTTCTCCCGCCCTATTCAGAGAAAGACAGAAAGGAGCAGAAAGACCGTGATAACAACTGTACTTGGTGATATCTGTGAAAACGCCCTTGGCGTTACCTCTTCCCATGAGCACATTTTCATTGACATGCGGTGTTGTGTAGACACGCCGGAAAATCCTCCCGAATTCTTCTACGATAAAGTCACCTGTGCCAACCGTGCTGAAGTGCTTGTTGACCCCTATGCGATCCTCGACAACGCATTGCTTGATAACTGCGAAGATGCTATTGAGGAAGTTGCGTACTTCAAGAAGTTCGGCGGCCAGACCATTGTTGATTGCACACCGGACGAAATCGGACGCGACCCCCTCTTGATGAAGGAAATATCCGCACGCACAGGCGTCAATATCATTCTGGGCTGCGGTCATTACTACCACAAGGCCCATGCAGCTTATGTAAAATCCGCCAGTATCGAACAGCTTGCGGATGAAATGCGCAGAGATATTCTATGTGGAATCGGCGATACGGGCATAAAAGCCGGTGTCATCGGCGAGATTGGAACAAGCGCTGTGATCTCCGAAGATGAGAAAAAAGTTTTGCATGCGGCAGGCATCGCCGGCCATGACACCGGAAAGGCTGTTCATGTTCATACAGATCTGTACACCGAAAACGGTTTTGAAATTGTAAAAATTCTGACCGACGAGGGTACGCGTCCAGAAAAAATCTGTATTGATCATGTGGATGTTCTGCTTCGCCCCGACTATATCCGTTCTCTTCTGGATCTGGGTGTCTATGTAGAGTTCGATAACTTCGGTAAAGAATTTTACGTTTCCGAAAATCGGCGCTTTGCCTATGACCTGGAACGGATCAAGCTGTTGAAGACACTGATCGATGAAGGTTATGGAAAGAAGATCCTCATATGTAATGACATCTGCTTAAAGACCATGCGGAAAAAGTACGGTGGCGCAGGCTATGCCCATATCCTGCGGGCCGTAAAATATATGGCAGCCGAAAACGGCATCAGTGAAGAAACCTATATGTCACTGCTTACAGACAATGTGAAAAACTTTTTAAATTAAAGGAGCGTATAATCATGATGAACTATCCCACAATCGACGGCAATGAGTACCAGCAAAGAGTGGATTCCCTGCGTGTGGAAATGGCAAAAAGAGGAGTCGATATCGTTGTCGGCTTTTCAAATCTACTGGAAATCGCAATTGTGCGCTACTACTGCGGCTTCGCCCCTGTCAACGAAAGCTCCGCAATCATCATTCCTTCCAGCGGCACAGTAACCGTGTGCAGCGGACAGGCATCCTATGATTACTGCCTCACCCAGAACAAATTGGCCCAGAGCCGTATTGCCATTCTGCCCGAGATAGGTGAAGTGAGCGGTTTCGAGTACAGCACAGAGGGACAGCTTGACTTTGCAGACCTCTTTAAACAGATCAAGGCCGAAAACCCCAACGCCAAAAGAATCGGCTTCATTGGCAGATTGATCTTCCCGTCAATCATTATGGACAAGCTGAGAACCGTATTTGCCGATGCGCAGATCGTTGATTTTGACGATGTACATTACGAGCAGAGAATTAGAAAGAGCCCTGCGGAAATTGAAGTGCTGAAGACCAACTGGGCCATGGTGTCCCAGCTGTTTGAAAACGTTGTTCCCAATATTCAGACCGGCATGACAGAACGATACATTGAAGGCATGTTCGAAGCTGAGATGATGAAGCTGGGTGCAGAAAGTTATGTACAATCCTTTGCGCCTATGGTGGCAACCGGTCCCTCCAATTCCCATATCAGCATGAGCAGGAATACATTAAGAACGATCAATGAAAGCGAAATACTGAATCTTGCCGCAGGCGTATGCTACGAAGGCTACAACGGCATCATCTGTTCTCCCCTGGTACTTGGTCAAATCCCGCAAAAGATAAAAGATGCCGTTATGTGTGCATATGATGCTCTGAATTACGCATCGGCAAAAATGGCACCGGGCACCCCCTGTGATATTGTACTCAATGCCTATACCGACTATTTGACAAAGTACGGTTATATCGACTACTGCCCCTACGGCAGCCTGCACAGCACAGGTATGCTGGAATGCGAAGCACCTACCTTTACTGTTAACAACAAGCGTGTGATTGAAGAAAACATGGCAATTTGCATTGATGCCTACTTCAAGGGCATGGAATGGGGTTCTTTCCGGGTGGAAGATTGTTATCTGATCACCTCCAACGGCGCAAAACGCATGACAACCTATAACGACCGTGCCATTCCCACATTGTTCAAATAAGGGTTGCAATAAAGCGTCAGAAATGTTACGATCAATAAAAGGTCGGAAAGTGAGGGAGCACATATGCTGATAAACAATACCGGTGGTATGTACGGCCGCGAAGGTGCCTTCTTTGGTAATCTGCCACAGGGATTTGATAATTACGTATGGATCGAACTGATTGGCTTCGACAATAAAAAGGAAGATTGCGGTGTCAGCTATTTTCTAAGCAAGACAGGCTTTGTCCCCGCCGGTGTATTTCTTCTGGTTACCAGTATTGATATCATCAATACACACCGCGGCCTTGAGACGGAATATGAGCTTGATGAGTATTTCTGCTCTTACGTAGGACACCCATATAACGATGAGCGTCCGAGACAGCGGTGGACCAACCTGCAGCTAAAAAGGCTGGTTGACTCTCTCCATAAGCACGGCGTTGAAAGCTTCATCAGCATGTTTGACTACATGAGTCCCAAAGCGGAATTCTATCATCCTGAGCTTTATACGACCATGTGGTCAGAAGGTAAAGAGCGGCCCCAGCGGTATGTTTATATGACAAAGCGCTTTGCCGATGGCAGCTTCTACGAAGATTTCTTCCTGTCAGCAGCGGTCAAGTTTCTGGGTGACTACGGATTCGACGGAATCCATCTGGCTGATGGATTGTGCCGTCCCCGACTCCCCCTCCAGTGGGCAGATATGTCCGACGATATGCTGGAACAAGCAGGAATCACCATTCCTGAGGGTGAAAGTCGGGACGTTTATATCGCAAAGAATCTGCGTTGCCAGTGGATCGCTTTCTGCACAAAGCGGTGGGGGCAATACTTAAAAAAGGTTGTCTGCGGAATCCATGAAGCAGGCTTCAAGGTTGCCGTAAACAGTTCCTGGACAAAAGACCCCATGGAAGCGGAATACCGCTTCGGTGTCAATTACAAAGCCCTTTCTGAGCTTCCCATTGATCTGTGCGTAGCGGAAAACGGCGCGCCGACTCTTTGTATCATTGATACCCAGGCTAACGCCGGTTATGCCCAAAGCTACGAAGAGCGCAAAACCCTTCACCACGCATTCCGGGCATCTCTAATGCTTACGGCTGTTTGCATGGAGAACACCAAGCTGGTTCCCCTTTACCCCATCAGGGATACCGCGGAGCAGTATGATGTGATCCACCATCTGCCAACATCTCTGGCGAAGCACAGCACAGCTGTCTTTTCCAGCTTCGTATGGGGCAAGGACGGTTTGAAGCCTGTTCTGTCGGGCAATACCTTCTGCCTTGGTGACGGTCTGAGCAGTGAGAACTGGAGATACTTACGGCTGTGCGCGGATAATGCTTATGTAGAAGACGTGAAGCATGCGCCCGGCGCAACGATCATATGGTCCGACGCACGAAATGAAAAGGAAATACAGGCACTGATTTCCCACCGGACACCCTCTACTCATAGGCTTTTATCCTTGATTTTGAGAAGAGGCGCTGCTGTTTTCAAAGCAGCACACATCGATCATCTTGACTATGTAACCGGTGATATTCTCGTCACAAATCCGCAGCTCATGCCGGAAGAGGAAATGGAAAAGATCCACAATTACAGCAAGGGCAGGGTCATTTATCTGTCCGCCGACCAGGATACCGCAGATTATTCACAGGAGCAGAATCCCACCGGCATCGGCTTCCCCTATCCGCTGTATTACACAGATGCCACTGAAGACAGCCTTGCAAACTGCATAAAAGAAATCAACGAAGGCCTGTGTTATCTTTCCGAATGTCAGAACGAGTGCCGTGTGCAGGAAATTGTGACCGGCGATAAAACTTCCCGGTTTATCATCACCAATGATGAGTATTACTACACAAGGCCGGTGGTTCAAACCGGAAGAAAGATCAAATCCCTAACCGATATCACGAAGGTAACAGGATACAAAGCAAGTATCACAGGAGAGTCTTTCAAACTTTTGGTTCCGCTGATGGGTGTCGCCATTGCAGAAGTGGAATTTGCGTGAGCTATATATAACGAATGGGCGTGTTGCAAAATAACTGCAACACGCCCTCAAACTATAGGATGTCTACATCCTGCGGATGTAGGGGCGATCATTGATCGCCCGCGGGCGACTAATAGTCGCCCCTACGGATTCTATCGGACATTTTTTGCATTTTGCAACACGCCCATTTTAATATGTTAGGCTAGTGTTAGAATTTCCGCCAGACCATCTTGTCAACCACGCCAGTATAGGACTGGATGATCTTGACTACCTTAGTGGAGACCTTCTCTTCCACATAGTCAGGAACAGGGATCCCATAGTCGCCGTCCAGATTCATCTGCACGGCGGTATCCACCGCCTGAAGCAGGGACTTTTCATCAATACCTGCCAACACAAAGCAGGCCTTGTCCAGCGCCTCGGGGCGCTCAGTAGAGGTGCGGATGCACACTGCCGGGAAAGGATGGCCCACAGAGGTAAAGAAGCTGCTCTCCTCCGGAAGAGTACCGGAATCGGACACCACAGCGAATGCATTCATTTGTAGGCAGTTGTAATCATGGAAACCCAGCGGTTCATTCATGCGGACACGGGGATCCAGTTTAAATCCGGTAGCCTCCAACCGCTTCCGGGAGCGGGGATGGCAGGAATAGAGAATAGGCATATCGTACTTCTGTGCCATAGCATTGATGGCGTTGAACAGAGAGTTGAAATTTTTCTCGGTGTCGATATTCTCCTCCCGGTGAGCGGACAGGAGAATATATCTTCCCTTTTCCAGTCCCAGGCGGGCATGGACATCGCTCTTCTCGATTTCCGGCAGATTGGCATGGAGCACCTCAGCCATAGGAGAACCGGTAACGTATGTCCGTTCCTTAGGCAGGCCGCACTCATGCAGATACCGCCGGGCATGCTCGGAGTAGGCCAGATTTACATCGGAGATGATGTCCACGATGCGGCGGTTGGTTTCCTCGGGCAGGCACTCATCCTTGCAGCGGTTTCCGGCTTCCATATGGAAGATAGGAATGTGCAGCCGTTTTGCCGCAATGGCAGAAAGGCAGGAGTTGGTATCGCCCAGAATCAGCAATGCGTCCGGCTTGATCTGATTCATCAGCTTGTAAGAGCAGTTGATAATATTGCCCACAGTGGCGCCCAGATCATCGCCCACTGCGTCCATATAGACCTCGGGATCAGCCAGCTTGAGGTCACGGAAGAACACGCCGTTTAGGTTATAGTCGTAGTTTTGACCTGTGTGGGCCAGAATTGTGTCGAAATAGGTGCGGCACTTGTTGATCACAGCAGCCAGACGGATGATCTCGGGACGGGTGCCCACAATGATCAACAGTTTCAGTTTGCCGTTATTCTTGAAAGAAACATCGGAATAATCCAGTTTGATTTCCATATTACACCACCTCAAAGAAGGTATCGGGTTTATTGGGATTGAAGCACTCATTGGCCCACATAAGGGTCACCAGGTCCTCGGTATCGCTCAGATTTATAATATTATGGGTATAACCGGGCAGCATGTGGACAGCTTCGATTTTCTCACCGCTGACCTCAAAATTCAGCACCTCTTCACTGCCTACTTTTCGCTGCTGGATCAGCCCTTTGCCCGCCACCACGATGAAGAATTCCCACTTGGTATGGTGCCAATGCTGCCCCTTGGTAATGCCGGGTTTGGAAATGTTGACGCTGAACTGACCGCAGTTGGCGGTTTTCAGCAGCTCTGTAAAGCTGCCCCGGGCGTCGCAGTTCATTTTGAGGGGGAAGCTGGCCTTCTCCTTGGGCAGGTAGGACAGATAGGTGGAATAGAGCTTCTTGGCAAAGGAATTCTCCGGGATTTCAGGCATCATCAGCGTCCGGGGCTGGGCCTTGAAGTCATCCAACAGGCTGACAATCTCGCCCAGCGTTACCTTGTGACTCACGGGGGCAGCGCAGTAGCGGCCATTTTCCATTAGAATGGTATCAATGCCTTCAAACTCGCAGCGATGCTCTTTGCCCAGAAGCGCTGCAATCATTTCGTCGATCAGGTCGTCAATGTACAGCAGTTCCAGCTGTACAGAAGGATCATTCACCGTAATTGGCAAGTCATGGGCATAGTTGTGGCAGAAGGTTGCCACCGCCGAATTGTAATTGGGCCGGCACCACTTACCGAAAAGGTTGGGGAATCGATAAACCAGCACCTTTGCGCCGGTTTCCTCCCCATATTGGAAGAACAATTCCTCCCCCGCCTTCTTACTGCGGCCGTAGTCGGAATCATAGCGGCCGATGAGGGTGGCCTGGATGGAAGAAGCCAGCATCACAGGGCATGCATTCTTGTGCTTTTTCAGTGTTTCCAGCAACGTGGAAGCAAATCCGAAATTCCCCTGCATAAACTCGACCTGATCCTTGGGCCGGTTTACACCCGCCAAATTGAAGACAAAATTCGCTTTTTCGCAGGCCTCCTCCAGCAATTCCTTGGAAGAATCAATGTCATACAGGTAAAGCTCGCCAATCTCCAAGCCGGGGAAACGGCGGTCCTTGCCGTCCCGAATCGCCTTCAGCGCTTCTGTTAAGTTTTTTCCCACGAATCCGGCAGCACCGGTAATGAGAATATTCATCCGTTTTCCCCCCGGTTTTTCAGCGCCTCACAAACATAGGGAATGGTCATCAGCTTTTCCACCACCTGCCGCTTTGCCATCTGCTTGGTGTTTTCGCTATTGAACTCCCGCAGAGAATTGCGCTCCGGATCACCCTGTTTAAAGTACTTATCGTAGTTCAAGCCACGCTTGTCGCAGGGCACCCGATAGAAATCGCCCATGTCGATGGCACCGGCGCACTCTTCGTTGGTCAGAAGGGTTTCATACATCTTCTCGCCGTGGCGAATACCAATGACCTTGATCTCGTGACCGGGAGCAAACAGCTCCGTCACTGCCTCTGCCAAAGTACCAATGGTACAGGCAGGAGCTTTCTGCACCAAAATATCACCGCTTTCGCCATGTTCAAAGGCAAACAGCACCAGATCCACAGCCTCGTCCAGGCTCATAACGAACCGGGTCATAGACGGTTCCGTGATAGTAATAGGATTACCGGCTTTGATCTGATCCACCCACAGAGGCACGACGCTGCCTCTGCTGCACAGTACATTGCCGTAACGGGTGCAGCAGATCTTAGTCTTTTGGGTGGTGCGGCTCTTAGCCACCACTACCTTTTCCATCATAGCCTTGGAGGTACCCATGGCATTGACAGGATAGGCAGCCTTATCCGTGGACAGGCAGATAACCGTTTCCACACCCTCGTCAATGGCAGCGGTCAGAACATTGTCCGTACCCACCACATTGGTCTTCACTGCCTCCATGGGGAAGAATTCACAGGACGGCACCTGCTTCAGCGCGGCGGCATGGAAAATGAAATCCACGCCATGCATAGCGTTCTTCACGGAAGCCAGATCCCGCACATCGCCGATATAGAAGCGCAGCTTCTCCGCGTATTCCGGATAGCGCAGCTGATATTCGTGGCGCATATCATCCTGTTTTTTCTCGTCACGAGAGAAAATGCGAATCTCCCCAATATCTGTAGTAATGAAACGGTTCAGTACCGCATTGCCAAAGGAACCGGTACCGCCGGTGATCATCAGGGTTTTATTTGCAAACAAGCTCATTGTAAATCCAGCCTTTTTCTAAAAATGTGGTGCTCGCATTTATCCGGAAATCCGGACAAATGCGTTTTTGCATGATAAGCGGCAATCGTATATCAGTTTAATTTTACGGCAAAAAGTCCCCAATGTCAAGGGAATCCAAACTTCTCCAGTGCTGACAGAAAAACCATCTCGAGTTGCTACCTCATAAGCAAAAATTGTGCCGGAGCAAAAGCTCCGGCACAACCTCACTTGATTCAGCTAGGATCTGTTTCAGCGTCTGAAAACAGACTTGATTCTGGTCCACAGACCAGCCTCAGCCACAGATTCAATCACCATTTTGCCCTCAGCGTCAAAGACATAATTGCCTTCTTCCATAAGGCCATTGGTATAGGTGACCCAGTAGGTCCGGTTTGCCACAACCTCACCGGTAGTGGTACGGACATAGTAGTAGTCGCCATCCACGCAGATCAGACCTGCCTTGGTCAGCACACCGTTTTCGTAGTGATAGATGCCACCGTTTTCCTTGACAAAGCCATTCTTCACCACTTCATCCTCGGGTTTGTCATAGGCGCCATCGGGAGGATTGGTCATACGGCCCTTGGAGTCGAAGTTATAGTTGCCGTCGGCCATCAGATCGTTGGTGTAGGTAATCCAGTAAGTCCGGTTGGTAACAACCTCACCGGTGGTGGTGCGGACATAGTAGTAATAGCCATCCACATAGATCAGACCGGCCTTGGACAGGGTGCCGTCCTCATAGTGGTAAATACCGCCGTTCTCTTCCACAAAGCCGTCCTTCTCATCGGTATCGGGAGCGCCTGCAGGAGGATTGGTCATACGGCCCTTGGAATCGAAGTTGTAGTTACCTTCGTCCATCATACCGTTGGTATAGGTGATCCAGTAGACCCGGTCTGTTACAACCTGGCCGGTGGTGGTACGAACATAGTAGTAATAACCGTCCACATAGATCAGGCCGGCATAGCTCAGTTTGCCATCCACATAGTGGTAAATGCCGTCATTCTCCTCGTAGAATCCGTTTTTCACGATCACTTCGGGAGCACCAACCATCTTGCCTTCCTCATCGAAGACATAATTGCCTTCCTCCATGAAGTCGTTGGTGTAGGTGATCCAGTAGGTCCGGTTTGCCACAACCTCACCGGTGGTGGTACGAACATAGTAGAAGTCGCCATCCACGTAAATCAGACCTGCCTTGGACAACTGGCCATCCTTATAGTGGTAGATGCCGCCGTTCTCCTTGAAGAAGCCATTCTTCAGAGTTTCCTCATACACAGCAGTGTACACAACGTCTGCCTTGGCAGCCACGATCTCGGGAGTCCAGCCGCTGAACGCAAAGGTGCTGGTTGCAGAGTCTGCCTTCTTGGGTTCCTCGCCATTGTAGACAGGCGTGGTACCGTATTCCAAAACGGTACTCTGGAGGATCACACCGTTTTCATCCTTGAAGGTCACACGGAAGGTCTGGATCTTACCGCAAATGCACTTACCATCCTCGTAAATGTGGCCAGTGGGATTGGTATAATCTGCTACGTAGCTGTCTCCACAGTTAGCGCAGGTATAAGTGGTGTAGCCCTTCTCCTCACAGGTGGGTTTGGTCACAACTGCCTTGTAGTCATGACCCAGAGCGGTGTCCTTGTCAACAATAGTGTCGGTCTTGCCGCAGCCGTTGTCGCACTTGGCGGTCTTGGTGCCGTCCTCGGTGCAGGTGGCATCGTTGTTGCTCTTATACTCTGTGTAGCTGTGACCCAGAGCCGCGACCTCGTCAGCCTTGTAGCTGTCGCCGCAGTTTTCACAGGTGTAGGTGGTGTAACCCTTCTCCTCACAGGTAGGTTTAGTCACTACTGCCTTGTAGGCATGGCCAAACGCTGTGTCCTTATCAACAACTGTGTCGGTCTTGCCGCAGCCATTGTCACACTTGGCGGTTTTGGTGCCATCCTCGGTGCAGGTGGCATCGTTGTTGCTCTTATACTCTGTGTAGCTGTGACCCAGAGCTGCCACTTCATCACCCTTGTAGCTGTCGCCACAGGTAGCGCAGGTATA
>JAZRKL010000136.1:0-3420 GCA_045646265.1 Faecousia sp. | reverse complement strand
GATTCGGCGAGGCCGGTACCTGCTGCCGTATCTGCTCCATGGGTCCCTGCCGCATCACTCCCAAGAGCCCCAGAGGTATCTGTGGCTGCGACGTGCACGGTATCGTTGCACGTAACTATCTGATCTTCACCGCCGGCGGTGCCGCTACGCACTCTGACCATGGCCGTGAGATCATGCATACCCTGCACCAGACCCGCGAAGGCGGCAACTATCAGGTAAAGGATCCTGAGAAGCTGATCCGTATCGCTAAGGAATGGGGCGTAGAGACCGAGGGTAAGGACATCTACGATCTGGCTCACGAGATGGCTGAGATCGGCCTGATGGAATACGGTAAGCCCTTTGGTAATCAGAAGTTTACTGAGCGTGCTCCCGAGCACACCCAGAAGCTGTGGGACGCAGCTGAGATCCGCCCCCGTGCCATCGACCGCGAAGTTTCTCAGTCCATGCACATGACCCACATGGGTTGTTCTTCTCTGGCTGAGGCTCTGATCCGCCAGTCCCTGCGTGCCGGCCTGTCCGACGGTTGGGGCGGCTCCATGATGGGCACCGAGTTCTCCGACGTTATGTTCGGCACTCCCCGCCCCATCGATACCGAAGCCAACATCGGCGTTATGGAAAAGGACAACGTTAACATCGTTGTTCACGGCCATGACCCCTCCCTGTCCGAAATGGTGGTCTATTACGCAAACGATCCCGAAATGATCGCTTACGCAAAGTCCATGGGTGCCAAGGGCATCACCGTTTCCGGCGTTTGCTGCACCTCCAACGAAGTCACCATGCGTCACGGCATCCCCATGGCAGGCAACTACCTGAACCAGGAGAACGTCGTTCTGACCGGCGCTTGCGAAGCAATCGTTGTTGACGTGCAGTGTATCTTCCCCGCACTGGGCCCCCTGTCCAAGTGCTTCCACACCAAGTTCATCACCACTTCTCCCGTGGCCCGTATTCCCGACTCCGAGTTCATTCAGTTCTCTGCTGAGACCGCTGACGTCAGCGCAAAGAACATTGTGAAGATGGCCATCGAGAACTTCAAGAACCGTAAGCCCGAGCTGGTACATATCCCCAACCAGAAGCAGAAGGCAAGAGTCGGCTACTCCGTCGAAGCCATCAAGAAGGTTCTGGATACCGTCGCCAACTCCCAGCTGGACGAGTTCGGCACCACCAAGCCTCTGATCGAGTGTGTACACTCCGGTGTCCTCCGCGGCGCTGTGGCTATGGTTGGCTGTAACAACCCCAAGGTCCGTCCCGACACCGCCCACATCGACCTGATGAAGAAGATGCTGGAGAACGATATCATCGTTATCACCACCGGCTGCTCCGCTCAGGCTGCTGCCAAGGCCGGTCTGATGGATCCTGTCCAGGCTTGTGAATACTGCGGCGCAGGTCTGAAGCGCGTTTGCGAGCTGGCAAACATTCCTCCCGTACTGCACATGGGCTCTTGCGTTGATATTTCCCGTATGATGATCCTGGCTTCCGATATCGCCAAGGATTGGGGCATCAACATTTCTCAGGTTCCCGTTGTTGGCTGCGCTCCCGAATGGATGTCCGAGAAGGCCGTCTCCATCGGTAACTACGTTGTTGCTACCGGTATTGAGACCTTCCTGGGCGTTGATCCTTACTCCAAGGGCTCCGAAGAAGTCACCCGCCTGCTGCAGGGTGAAGACGGCATCAAGGAGTGGGTCGAGGCTAAGTTCGTTGTGGATACCGACATTGAGTCTCTGGGTGACAAGATGATCGCATGTATCGAAGCAAAACGTGAGGCTCTCGGAATCTAAGTTATGAAAGTAGCGATTACCGGAAAGGGCGGCGTAGGTAAAACTACCCTGTCCTCCACCCTGGCAAGACTGTATGCCGACGAGGGCCGCACCGTTCTGGCGGCTGACGTGGATCCGGACGCGAATCTGGGTCTGGCATTGGGTTTGACTCAGGAAGAAGTCGATGAGATCGTCCCTATCTCCAAAATGCGTACCCTGGTGGAAGAGCGCACCGGCGCTACCGCTGCCAACAAGTTCTTTAAGCTGAATCCTTATGTGGCGGATATTCCCGACACCTTCAGCAAGGACATCAACGGTGTAAAGCTGTTGGTCATGGGTACTGTGGATGTGGGCGGCAGCGGCTGTGTCTGCCCCGAACATGTGATGCTGAAATCCGTGCTGAGCAGTCTGACCTATCGGAAAAACGATGTGGTCATTATGGACATGGAAGCCGGTCTGGAGCATCTGGGCAGAGGCACTGCTATGAATATGGATCAGTTTATTGTGGTCATCGAACCCGGCGCAAGATCCGTCCAGACCTACCGCAACGTCAAGCGGTTGGCCAAGGATCTGGGTGTCAAGCAGGTTCGGGTGGTAGCCAACAAGATCCGGGACGAAGGCGATGAGGAATTTATCCGCAGCGCAATCCCCGCGGAAGACCTGTTAGGCTTCATCCACTACAATACCGACATCATCGACGCGGACCGTCAGGGAAAATCCCCCTACGATTTCAGCCCCGCGGCAATCGAAGAAATTCGGAAGATCAAAGAAATTTTGGATCGTGAATAAGTCCCCACAAAATACATGAGGAGGAAAAAACGTTGACACTTTTTGATAGAGTTTTCGGCGGTAACGATTATAACTACGCTCGTACCGTAGCTGCTATCGACGCAGCTATCGCCCAGTACGGCGAAGCTGAGCCTGTAGCATTCCCCGCAACCGCCTACAATCTGCCCTGCTACTACAGCATTACCGGCAAGAAGATCAATAACCTGGGTGAAATGAAGGCTGCTATGGAAGCCGACATCAAGCCCATGATGACCCGCAACAAGCGCCTGCAGGACGCTTTCGACAGCGGCATCGCTTCCGCTCTGTGCGCAGAGTTCCTGGAAGCACTGAAGTACATCCACGGCGCTGAGCCTTACACCGAGCCTGAAATGGGCTTCCTGACTGACGCATTCGTTCGTAACCTGGGTCTGCCCCTGGTTATCAACGACATCCCCGGTGTTGCCGTTATCATCGGCGGTGCTGAGGATCCCGCTGAGACTGTCGCTCTGGCTAAGGAATACCAGGCACAGGGTAGGCTGGTCGGCCTGACCGGCGATTCCATCAAGCACTGCGCTGACGCCGGCATGAAGCTGGGTGAAGGCGTGCGTGTTGTGCCTCTGGGCTACGAGATGCAGTCTGTTATCCACATCGTTTCCGTCGCTCTGCGTGCAGCACTGATCTTCGGCGCTATCCAGCCCGGCGACACCAAGGCCCTGTACAAGTACACCATGGACCGTGTCAACGCTTTCGTCAATGCTTACAAGCCTCTGTCTGACGAGATCGTTTCCTACGGTGCCGGTGCTATCTGCTGCGGCTTCCCCGTTATCTCCAACGAGACCGAGAACATGTTCCGTGTTCCCAAGTCCCTGATCCAGCAGCTGGATACTTCCAAGTGGAA
>JAZRKL010000135.1:0-4369 GCA_045646265.1 Faecousia sp. | reverse complement strand
AATAAGAATGCAATGCGCCTGAAGCGGCATGTCCGCGTTCGTGGCAAGATCTCCGGCACTCCCGAGCGTCCCCGTCTGAATGTGTTCCGCAGCAATGCGAACATCTACGCTCAGATTATCGACGATGTCAATGGCGTGACTCTGGTTTCCGCCAATACGCTGGAGAAGGAATTTGAGGGTGCAACCGGCAATGCAGAAGCTGCAAAGAAGGTTGGCGCAGTCCTGGCAGAGCGTGCTAAGGCTAAGGGCATTGAAGAGGTCGTCTTCGACCGCGGCGGTTATGTGTATCATGGCCGTGTAGCTGCTCTGGCTGAGGGTGCTCGCGAGAACGGTCTCAAGTTCTAAGTGTAGAGGAGGAAAAGAAATGGCTTATAATAAGACTCCCAACAATGAGGCACCTGAGTTCATTGAGAAGGTCGTTTACCTGAACCGTGTCAGCAAGACCGTTAAGGGCGGCCGTGTTATGAAGTTTTCTGCTCTGGTCGTCGTTGGCGACGGCAAGGGCACTGTGGGCTACGGCCTGGGCAAGGCAGCAGAAGTTTCTGAGGCTATTCTGAAGGGCATCGCTGATGCCAAGAAGAATATGGTCAAGATTTCTCTGGCCGGCACCACCATTCCTCACGATGTTATCGGCATCTTCGGCGCCGGTAAGGTCCTGATGAAGCCCGCTCCCGAAGGTACCGGCGTTATCGCCGGCGGCGCTGTCCGTGCCGTTATGGAAGCTGTTGGCATCAAGAACATCACTGCTCGTTGCCTGCGCTCCAATAACCCCCAGAACGTGGTTAAGGCCGCTATGGCTGGTCTGACCGCACTGCGCTCCCCCGAGCAGGTTGCTGCTATTCGTGGCAAGAGCGTAGAAGAAATCGTTGGTTAAGGAGGGCAATTAACATGGCAAACCTGAAAATTAAGCTTGTTAAGAGCCTGAACGGCCGTCTGGTGAAGCACATCGCTACTGCTGAGTCCCTGGGTCTGCGTAAGATCGGCCAGGTCACCATTCAGCCTGACAATACCCAGACCCGCGGCAAGATCGCTAAGATCGGCTATCTGCTGCAGGTTACCGAAGTCGAATAAGGAGGAAACGAACTATGGAACTGTCTAAGCTTTCTCCTGTTGCTGGTTCTACTCAGGTAGGCAAGCGCAAGGGCCGTGGCCCTGGCAGCGGCAACGGCAAGACTGCCGGCCGTGGCCACAAGGGTCTGTACGCCCGCTCCGGCGGTAAGGTCCGCGTTGGTTTCGAAGGTGGCCAGATGCCTCTGGTCCGCCGCGTGCCCAAGCGTGGTTTCAACAACATTTACGCAAAACCCCTGACCGCTATCAACTTGGCTGCACTGAACCGTTTTGAGGACGGCGCTGTAGTCGATGCTGCTGCTCTGATCGAGGCCGGTGTCATCCATGATTGCCCCTATGGTCTGAAGGTTCTGTCCAACGGCAACCTGACCAAGAAGATCACTGTTAAGGCTGCGGCTTTCTCTGAGTCTGCTAAGGAAAAAATCGAGCAGGCAGGCGGAAAGGCCGAGGTGGTTTAAGTGTTTAAAACACTGCGTGATGCATGGCAGATCCCAGAACTTCGCAAAAAGCTGATGTTCACCATGGCGATGCTGCTGATCTACCGTCTTTGCTCCGCAATCCCCCTGCCTATCGTTGATTCCAAGTCTATTGCGGACTCCCTGTCTGCTGTCATGCAGTCCACCATTCTGGGTCTGTATGACATGATGTCCGGCTCCGCCCTGTCCCAGGCTTCCATCCTGGCACTGGGCATCCAGCCCTACATCAACGCTTCTATTATCATCCAGCTGCTCACCGTTGCCATCCCCGCTCTGGAGCGTATGGCTAAGGAAGAGGGCGAGGAAGGTAAGAAGAAGATCAACAACATCACCCGCTACACCACTGTTGGTCTGGGTCTGCTGCTGGGCTATGGTTACTACACCATGCTGGTCAGCTACAACCTGGTTCCCAACGCTAGCTTCTGGACCGGCCTCGTGGCTGTTATGTCCTTCACTGCCGGCTCTTCCTTCGTTATGTGGATGGGCGAGCAGATCACCGAGCACGGCATCGGCAACGGCATCTCCATGATCCTGTTTGCCAACATCGTTGCAGGTTTCCCCTCCATCTTCAGCCAGCTGCTGAGCATGGGTTGGTGGGCAATCGCAATGGCTGTTGTGCTGATCGCTCTGATCGTGTTCATCATCTTCATCAACGATGCCGAGCGCCGCATCCCCGTTCAGTACGCAAAGAGAGTGGTCGGCCGTAAGGTATACGGCGGTCAGAGCACCAACCTGCCCATTAAGGTCAGCATGTCCGGTGTTATGCCCGTTATCTTCGCTCAGTCCATCTGCTCCATTCCTGCTACTATCTGGGCTTTCTCTGGTAAGAGCACCGAAAACTGGTGGTATCAGAACCTGTTCAGCTCCACCGCTCCGACTTATCTGGTGATCTATGGCATGATGATTTTCTTCTTCAGCTGGTTCTACTCCCAGATCCAATACGATCCCGTGGAGGTTTCCAACAACCTGAAGAAGAACGGCGGCTTTATTCCCGGCTTCCGTCCCGGCAAGCCCACCGCTGAGTTCATTAAGAAGGTTATCTCCAAGATCGTTGTGTTCGGCGCTATTTACCTGGCAATCGTTGCTATGCTGCCCATGATCGCCGGTGCTGTCAGCAAGACTAACCTGGCTATCGGTGGCACCTCCATCATCATCGTTGTGGGCGTTGCCCTTGAAACGGTGAAGGCTCTGGAAGCCCAGATGCTGATGCGTCACTACAAGGGTTTCCTGGACTAAGTTGGAGGCAAAAGCTAAATGAAACTGATCCTGTTAGGAGCCCCCGGTGCGGGTAAGGGAACCCAGGCAGAACTTCTCATTGAGAAGCTGGCGATTCCTTCTATCTCTACCGGCAACATGCTCAGAGAGGCCATGGCAAATGGCTCCGATCTGGGTAAACAGGTGAAACAGTACATGGACGCGGGTCTTCTGGTTCCCGATGAGCTGGTTCTCAGCTTGGTCGCGGAGCGCGTGACCCAGCCCGATTGCGCAAACGGCTATATCCTGGACGGGGTGCCCCGCACCCTGGTCCAGGCAGAAGTCCTGGATGCCAAGGGGGTCGAGATCGACCATGTTGTTTCTCTGGAAATTGACGACGATGTGATCGCGGGCCGTATGACCGGCCGCCGCGTATGCGCCCACTGCGGTGCATCTTACCACATTTCGGCAAATCCTCCTAAGCAAGAAGGTGTTTGTGACCTTTGCGGTGACGCACTGATCGTACGGAAAGACGACACACCTGAAACGGTGCAGAAGCGTCTTGCGGTATATCATGCCTCCACCGAGGTCCTGAAGGACTATTACGCTAAGCAGGGCAAACTTCGCCTGATCGAGGGTAATCAGTCCATTGAAGGCGCCAATAGAGATATTCTTGCGGCTATAGGAGCAAAGGTATGATCGCAATCAAAAATGAACGTGAGCTGGCGTTGATGCGGCAGGCCTGTAAAATTACCGCGGCAGCCCGTGCTTTGGCAGGGGAAATGGTAAGACCTGGCGTAACAACCAAGCAGATCGATAAAGCCGTTCACGATTTTATCGTGAGTCAGGGCGCAAAACCGTCGTTCCTGAACTACAACGGCTATCCTGCCAGCGCATGCATTTCGGTAAACGAAACTGTGATCCACGGAATTCCGGGTGACTACACTCTGAAGGAAGGGGACATCGTTTCCGTCGATGTGGGTGCGTTCTACAAAGGATTTCACGGAGATTGCGCGGCAACCTTTGCCTGCGGTGCCATCAGCGCCGACGCCCAAAAGCTGATCGATGTCACAAAGCAGAGCTTTTTCGAAGGTATCCGCTTTGCAAGACGTGGACACAGAGTGTCCGATATCTCCCACGCCATACAGACGTATGTGGAGTCTAACGGTTTTTCAGTTGTGCGTTCTTTCGTAGGTCACGGCGTTGGCGCACAGCTCCATGAGGAGCCGGAAGTTCCGAATTTCGGAGCAGCTGGCCGTGGGCCCAGAATGCTTCCCGGTATGACCCTGGCCATTGAACCGATGGTCAATGTGGGAACCCATGAAGTCCGCATCCTTCGGGATGGCTGGACAGTGGTAACCACTGACGGAAAGCTCTCCGCTCACTATGAAAATACTGTACTCATCACCGACGGCGAGCCGGAAATCCTCACCGTCACAGAAGGACTTTGACTATGGACCCAGAACTACCGGATATAAATATTTCGGATGTGGTAGCTTCCACAGCCGGCCGGGATCAAGGTAAGCTGTTCTATGTGATTGGAACAGACCCGGTTTATTTGACCCTGGCAAACGGAAAGGACCGTACTCTGGAAAAGCCGAAGCGTAAAAAACGCCGGCACATACAAAAGG
>JAZRKL010000134.1:0-14806 GCA_045646265.1 Faecousia sp. | reverse complement strand
CAGAGAAAGTGTGCCGCCCTCGATATTCTCTTTTTCAACTGCGTCAGAGAAGGTGGTGGGAAGTTCGCCCTCACCGTGGCCTTCCAGTACATAGATTTTCGGAAGATCTTCCGTCACTACATAGTCAATGGCGGAGGTGATTGCACCTTCACCGTCAAAACCGGAAACGGTGTAAGTATAAGAGTAATAGTCTACTTCATATTCGTAGATCTCTTCATTGCTGATATAGCGGTAACGCTCACCGGATTCCACAATCAGGGAGTTGTTGGGGACTTCTTCGTCAGTGTACTGCTCGGTAAAGGTGGGGAATACGTCGGGGTTTTTCTTCACCACATCAATGTGGGAAGAAAGACCGTCGTACTTGCCCAGCAGGTTTTCAATAATGGAATCTTCCTGATCTGCCTGGACAATCCAATAGATGGTCACATCCTGCTTGAGGTTATTGACCACTGCTTTGGTGTTGCTGGTGATGGAATACAGTTTACTGGAGCTGATATCGTACTTGGTAAGGGTTGTAGGCATGGTGGACGCAAAAATATTGACAACGATTAGCAGAGCCAGCACTACAGCGGTGACGATCAGCGAATAGGAGCCGCCCTTCAGGGCCAACTGATTGTGTTTTACAGTATTCTTTTTCATCAGTTGTACCTCCGTTTCTCAAGAGACTGTACCGACAGGAACAGAAAGAAAACAATAATAGACAGGAAATAAATTATGGCTGTCAGGTCAAACACGCCGTTGACAAAGGTCTCGAACCGGTCAAAGAGGCTGAGTGTCTTCATGACCTCCGGAATAAGCCCCTCCAGCTTGTCCGGTATCAGCCAAAAAGAGGCGACCGCGGCTGCCATAAGAGTCAAGCCAACACCGTAGCCCAGATTGCTGTTCTTGGTCAGATGATAAATCAGCCAGCCCAGACCAGCCGCAAAAACAAACAGCACGATGGCACTGCCAAGAGCCGTAGCAGATACATACTCTGCAAGGCTGACACTGAAATAGTTGAACAGGATGACGGCAATGCCGATACCTGCCGCAAAACCCTGATTCTCTGTTAGAGAGGAAATGAACACACCCATAGCGATCAGCGCCGCACCCATAATGAAGTAGGCAAGCAAGCTGCCGTAGGAGGTCAGCAGATACACATCGCCGTACTGGGAGAAGATCAGCGGATAAGTACATACGATTGCCAGCGGAATCAAGTACAGGATTAAAAGCGCAACGTACTTACCCAGGATGATCTTGGTAGTAGATACCGGCAGAGAGTACAGCAGCTGGTCTGTCTTCTGCTTCCGTTCTTCGGCTATGACACGCATGGTTAGGATTGGAACGATGACAACAAAGACCAGGCTGGAAAAGCTCAGCACATATTCAAAATTACTGACAGCGGCATTCAGGTTATACATCATGGCACCGATACCCACGAATACCAGCAGGAACGCGCCGAACACATAGGCGGTTAAGCTATGGAAGTACAGCCGTAGCTCATGCTTCAAAATTGCAAACATTATTACGCCTCCTCACTTTCTTCTGCTTCTGTGGCCTCGGGGATAGAGGTGTCCTCCGGGGAAGCAGCCTCTGCCTCTTCTGCAGCGTCGGGTCCCTCGGAAAGTTCAATAAACACATCCTCCAGATTGCCGCGCTTCAGAGTCATCTCATAGAGCACCCTATTGCTCCCGGCAAAGGCACGGAACACTTCTGCAGACAAGTCATAAATGTTCTCATGGGAGGACTGGATATGGGCAATAGTCAGCTCCGGCTCAACCGCTCCGGTGGTAATCTCTGTAATCTCTTCAATGTCGCCAATAATCTCCTTGAGTTCCGTTTCTACCGCATCAGTGGTCAAGATAATCTCATTGGGAGCAGTGAGCTGCTTTTGCAGTTCATCGGGAGTGCCGAAGGCTACCAGTTTTCCTTTGGCAATCATCAGAATCTGGTCGCAGATAGCCTGCACCTCTGACAGGATATGGGAACTAAAAATGACGGTGTGGGTCTTTCCAAGCTCCATAATCAGTTCTCTGATTTCGATGATTTGGATAGGGTCAAGGCCAACAGTAGGCTCGTCCAAAATGATAACTTTTGGATTACCCAGCAAAGCCTGTGCAATGCCTACACGCTGCTTGTAGCCTTTAGAAAGCTGGGAAATACGGCGGTGCTTCACATTTTCAATACCAGTTTTTTCGATAGCCTGCTGAACCTGCTCCCGAAGCTCCGCACCCCGCAAACCTTTGGCTTCTGCAACAAAACGGAGATAATCTTCTGCGGATTCCGTCATGTATAGGGGCGGATGCTCCGGAAGATAACCGATACACCGCTTGGCGGCATCCGGCTCTTCAAAAATGTCGTGACCATCAATCAGTACCTTGCCGTCCGTTGCGGACAGGCAGCCGGTGATGATGTTCATCGTTGTGGATTTACCAGCACCGTTGGGGCCCAGAAAACCATAGACATGACCTTCGGTAATCTCAAAGGAGATGTCATCAACTGCAAGATGGTCGCCGTAATACTTCGTCAAATGCTCAACGGTGATCATAATATCCCTCCTGCCGGCTAAAAGTAATCCTATGCTTCATACATATTCATCCTTTCCTTTAAATTTCAAATCCAACCAGAATACCGCCTTCTTCTGCGTAATAGCAGCATAGACCGCGGTTCAGCCGGATCTGTATATCACAATTTGGAAATGTACTGCGGATCAACTCCGCAAAGTTATTGGCAGCGTTTTCATTATAGGAGTGGCTGATCCGTACCTTACCACCTTGAAAACCCAGCTCTTTCATATAATCAAACAGCTTTGTTAACGCTTTTCGTTCACCACGAACCTTGAAGGTTGGCTCTAAGGTTCCTTCGTCACTGGCTCTGCCAACGACCCGGATACCCAAAAGGCCAACCACTTTTGCAACAGCGGGATTCACACGGCCATTCTTAGCAAAGTTCTCCAATCGTTCCAAAGAAAACAGCAGGTGTGTCTTTTTTGCATAACTCATAATAGAACCGCGTATTTGGTCAAAGGAAAAGCCTGCTTTGATATATTCAGCGTACTTTTCAATGAGCAGCTGCAGTTCCGGCCCTGTAGAAAGAGAGTCCAGAATAAATACCTTCCTTTCAGGGTGATCCTTCATATATTCCTTGGCTGCAAGTCTTGCTGCGTTAAAGCAACCGGAAAGACCGCTGGTAATAGATGCGCCGACTACAATATCCGCATCCCCGAATGCGGAATACCAATTCCCGACGCTGGGGCAGGCAGTACCTGTCTTGCCTTCATAATTTTTCAGGCCGTCCAGCATAGCCCGCACATCCAGGGAAGCATCATCCACATAAGAATTGGAGCCTGCCTGAATTGTCAGCGGTACAGATGTAAAATCTACACCGTTGATGCAGTCCAGATTTGCAGAGGAATCTGCAACAATTTTGAATTTCATGGACTTCCTCCGTGTCTAAGATATTTGTACCAACGCCCGCCGAGTATTTTTCGGCGGGTTGTCAGTTTACTCTTTTGACTCTGTACGGATCGTAACAGAGGTGATAACCGGTTGGTCTTCTGCAGCGATAGAGCCGTTGCCATCGGTAGGCTCAGCAGCTTTGCAGACGGCATCCACCACATCCATACCCTCTGTTACATAACCGAAGGCAGCATACTTTCCGTCAAGCGAATCGATAGAATCCTCATGAACGATAAAGAATTGGGAGCTGGCGCTGTCGTAATCATTGGAACGGGCCATAGAGATAGCACCACGGGTATGAGACAGGGGGTTGTCATAGCCGTTTTCGGAGAACTCTCCTACGATCTCCTCGTCAGATCCGCCGTAGCCGGTGCCTTCCGGGCAGCCGCCTTGCATCATAAAGCCTTCAATGATACGGTGGAAGGTCAGACCGTCATAGAAGCCGCTCTGAGCCAATTCTACGAAGTTGGCAACGGTAATGGGTGCGGCAGATTGATCCAACTGCACAGTGATGGTTCCATAATCCTCAATGGCAATATCCGCATAATAAATAAGGCTTTCATCCAACACAGCGGAGGCATCTTCGTTGCCATCCGTTGCGTCTGTAGTGTTGGTAGAACCTTCTGTGCCGCCAGTGGTGTCGCTATCGGTGAATGTGCCGGTGGCATCGCTGGTGTCAGAGGACGTAGTGTCGTCCACTACGGAATCATCTGAATTGCCGGAGGATAAACCAAGGATTAAAGCGCCAATCAGTAGGCAGGCGATAATCAAAACACTAAAAACGCTGAGCGTATACTTCTTTTTTCGCTCTTTGGCCTCTATGGGGGTAGCAATTCCATCGATCACCGCAGTAATCTGTTCGTCAATTTGGGCGGGAACGACCGTATCCGCCTCGGTCTGCTTTATGTCTTCCAGGATTTCCTCATAGGCGCTGTTGTACCCCTTCTTGGACATGCCCTGCAAACGCTTAACATTGTCTGCCTCGGTTTCGATTGCAGTGCGGACGGTCTTGGAGTCGAACTTCAAAATCCGGGCGATCTGCATCACTTCCATGCAGCCAGCGGTGTGCATCACAAAAATATATTTCTGGGTTTCAGGTAGGTGGGCCAGCAGGTAACCAACTTCACATTCGTAAGAATCGTCCACAATCAAATTGGCAGGGATAGCAAAGTTTTTATTAAAGGGAATTCTCAGCGCCTTGGGATTCTTCTTATAGACTTTGCTCTTGCAATAATCGATTGTTCTGCAAATTAAGTAATTGGAAAAACGCGCCTCCGTTGCAATGTCTGCTGACTTGAGATTAGACCAAATCTCCCGAAAAACGGTAATCGTTGCGTTTGCCGCCTGTTCAGAATCCATAAGCAGGCATTTTGCGACGAAATACACTTTCTGCTTATTTGCTTCGTAAAGAGTGGTCATTGCAGCTCGCTGCCCTTTTGCAGCATTTTCGATAATGGTTGCCATACTAATTTCCTTTCCGCTTTTTACGGTCTTCCCCAAGGGAAGTTACCGGGGAAGCCTTGTTGGGTTTGCTGCTGGGTTTCTTCTTCCCCCAGAGCTGTTTGGATCTGTTCACCAACCGCAACTGTGATCTCCAGAGTTTCACCCTGGCGGTAAATGCTGAACACAAGCTGCTGACCGATTTCGGCTGCTCCAACATAGCTTACCAGCTCGGTGCTGGTCATTGCCTTTCCGTCCACGGCAGTAATCACATCACCCTTTTGCAGACCGGCCTGTGCAGCAGGTGCATTCTCTGTCACAGCCTGTACAGCGGCGCCGGCGGGGATGCCGTACTGCTGTGTCTCCTCAGAGACATCCAGAACACTGATTCCGATGTAAGGCTTGGAGATGTAGCCTTTCTCGATGATGGATTCCACGATGTTCAGAATGGAATTGATGGGAATGGCAAAACCGATATTGTCAATAGATGCCTCACTGCTGGAGGAGCTGGAATACTTGGCGTTGGTCACGCCGATCACTTCGCCATACAAATTAAAAAGCGCACCGCCCGAGTTACCGGAGTTGATGGCACAGTCGGTTTGCAGCAGATCCATAGTCACATTGCCGGAAAGTGTTACCTCCCGGTCTTTAGCACTGATGGCACCGGAGGTCAGTGTGAAGGTCAATTCACCAAGAGGATTGCCGATAGCAACTACACTGTCACCCACATTCAGATTATCGGAATCGCCCAGAATTACGGGTGCCAGTCCTTCAGCATCGATCTTCAAAACAGCAATATCGTTACTTTCGTCATATCCGATCAGAGTGGCATCATAGCTTTCTCCGTTGTACATAGAAACGGAGATGCTGTCAGAATCCTCTATCACATGGAAATTAGTCAGTATATAGCCGTCATCAGAAATGATAAAACCGGAGCCGGATGCGGCAGAAGTGGATTGATAGCCCCAGAAGTTGGTTGTTACAGAGGTTGTGATGCCCACGGTAGAATTGACATTGGCGGCATAAACCTCAGCAGGTGTCATCTGCTTGCTGGTATCGATTTCGACAATTTCAATCACAGAGTTTTCCCGAATACCTTGCAGTATATGGGAAACATTTTCTTCCGGCACTTCTTCAACCTTGCCTGCTTGCATGTGCTGCATCAGCAATACACCACCAACACCGCAGGCTGCGCTGAGCAAAGAGCAGCACAGCACAAGGACAAGAACCGTTACCCAAGACGGTTTCTTCTTTTTCTTCTTGGGTTCGGGAACATATCGGTATTCCGAACTGCCGGAGGGTGATCCTGAATAATAGGTGTAGGGGTCGCACTGACTGGTAGGTGCGCCCCGCGGCGGCACCTGCGGCGAACCTTCTTCTTGCGGCATTTCGTTCAGGTTTTCATATTCGTTCATAATCTTATCTCCTTATACAGTTGTCTGTTTTGAGGGTAACACCTCTGTCTTAAGCATGGCTGAAGATATCTGTGAAAGAAATGTAAACAAAATAAATCACACCTCAAACGCAAGAGGTGTGTGTTGTAAAATAACTGTAAACTTCTGTTTCTTCAGCTTTGCTTAAGATAAATGCCGTACTATAATTACAAACAGTACCTGTGGAGGTCATACATATGAAGATTTTGGTTATCGAAGATGAAAAAATGCTGGCGGACTCCATCAAGTCTATGCTGGAGCGAAAAGGTTTTCAGGTGGAGGTTGTCTATGATGGCAAAAGCGGTGCAGAGTATGCGGAGCTTGGAATCTACGATCTGCTGATTCTGGATGTGATGATGCCGAAAATGGACGGATATGAGGTGGCACGGCAGGTCCGGATGAAGCGGTGCAACACCCCTATCCTGATGCTGACAGCAAGATCAGATGTGCAGGACCGAATTGCCGGACTCAATGCCGGTGCTGATTATTACCTAACCAAACCCTTTGATTCGGGGGAACTGCTTGCCAGCATCAATGCACTGCTGCGTCGGCAGGCTGGACAGGTCAATGAAATGGTGTTTGGCAATACAGCACTGGATCTTGGCACAAGCACACTTCTTTGTGATGGCAAGACTGTTCGATTATCTGCGAAAGAATTTGATGTGATGCGGCTGCTGCTGCAATCCGGAAAGCGGAATCTGTCCAAATCTGCCATTCTCTCTCATATCTGGGGACTGGAATCCAATGCAGTGGAGAATCATGTGGAGGTCTATGTGGCAATCCTGCGAAAGAAGCTCAGCAGCATCGGCTCCACCATCCGTATCGTTTCTATCCGTGGCTTAGGATACCATCTGGAGGTGAAGGAACCTTGATCAAAAAACTGCGAATTAAATTCGTCTGTATTGTGATGGTAATTGCTATGCTGATGGTCGGCGGTATTTTGGGTGTGGTGATTCACTTTACCGGAATGAGCATGGAAATGCAAAGTGTCAGCATGATGCGAACCATTGCAGTCAGTCCTTTTCAGCAGGGCAATCTGGGCAAGCCCTCCAGCGATGAGGTGCGCCTTCCTTTCTTCGCTGTTCAGATCAGCAGCAGGGGCGAGCTGATTACCGCCAGTGGTGGTTATTTTGATCTTTCCAACCGAGAATACATTCAGGAGATCGTAAATGCTGCGCTACTTTCTGACCGGGAAACCGGCGAGCTGGACGAGCATGATCTTCGATATTTGAAAGCGGTATCGCCAATGGGATATACCATCGTCTTTTCCGATACCACCACAGAAGCGGCTACACTGAAAAACATGGTTTACAGCTCACTGCTTATTTTCTTGGTGGCGATGGTGATATTCCTGGGAATCAGTATTCTGCTTTCTCATTGGGTGATCAAGCCGGTTGCAAATGCCTGGGATCAGCAGCGGCAGTTTGTGGCAGATGCTTCTCATGAACTGAAAACGCCTTTGTCTGTCATTATGGCCAATGCGGAACTGATGCAAAATGAGGACACCTGCGAGGAAGAACGCCGGAAATACTCCAGTAACATTCTCAATGTAACCTACCAGATGCGCTCCCTTGTGGAGAGTATGCTGGAAATGGCACGGGTAGATAACGGCACTCTAAAAATGGCGTTTGCCACTGTAGATTTCAGCCAGCTGATAACAGATGCCGTACTTTCGTTTCAGCTTCTTTATGAAGAAAAAGGTCTTGGCCTCCGATGTGCCTTAGCAGAAGGTATTTGTTTGCACGGAAGTGAACAGCATTTGTATCAGGTACTGGATGTTTTGCTGGACAATGCTCTAAAGTATTCTTCTCCTAATGGAATGGTCAGTGTAGATCTTAACCAGAGCGGATACAGCTGTGTGCTCAGTGTTGCCAGCCCAGGAGATCCTATTTCCAAGGAAGATCTTAAAAATATTTTCAAGCGGTTTTATCGGGCAGACAAGGCCAGGACAATGAATGGAAGCTATGGCCTGGGGTTGGCAATCGCTGAGTCTATCGTAATCTCTCATAAAGGTAAAATATGGGCAGAAAGTCAGGGCGGATACAATGTTTTCCGCGTCCAGCTTCCCATTCTATAAAAAAACACCGACGGCAAAAAGTGCAGCAACAATGTTTCAAAGTGCCGTCGGTGTTTATAGTTTGTTTACAGAATCTGTTGCAAAATTTCAGTTATATTAAAGATTTCTTTTTTATAATCGCTTTATGATACATCACGGCGGTGTACATTATTCGCTTTGCTTTATGAAAGGAGCAATCATGGCTAAAAAGGACAAGACTGAAAAAATGCCCGGATCGCAGGAAATTGCGGGTGGGCAGAAAAATGATGCCCTGTTTGAAACACTGGGCAAGAACAAAAAGAAAAAGAAGCGTAAGATCATCATTACGGTAGTATCCATCGTAATGGTGCTTGCGATAATCGCTGTCCTCGGTGTCAGCTTCCTGCAGAGGCGTGTCCGTGAGCAGTTTGCCTCTAACCAGGGTGAGGTGCTTTCCTATGAGGTAACCACCGGTTCTATTAGTACTGTGGTATCTGGCTCCGGCAGCCTGACGGATGTGGATCTTAACGCTGTCACTGTACCGGATGGTGTAGAGATTACAGAAATTCTGGTCAAGACCAACCAGGCAATCACAAAGGGTGATATTCTGGCAACTGTGGATATGGCATCCGTAATCGGCGCTATGGCAGATCTGCAGGTTCAGATCGAAGAGCTGGACGAGCAGATCTGCAATGCGGAAGATGATGCCGCAAGCACCACTGTTTACGCAGGTGTCACCGGACGTATCAAGGCAATCTTTGGTGAAAAAGATGCGGATGTTGCGGATGTGATGTATGAACATGGCGCACTGGCACTGATCTCTTTGGATGGATATATGGCAGTGGATATTGAGACCGATGCTTTGGCTGTGGGCAACAGTGTGACGGTGAAGCTTTCTGATGAGGAAGAAGTAACCGGTACAGTGGAATCTGTTGTGGGCGGCAAGGCTACTATTTTGGTAACAGACGATGGCCCTGAGTATGACGAAGCGGTTACTGTGCTCAGTAGCGAAGACATGCAGCTTGGCACCGGAAATCTGTATATTCACAGCCCTTTGCGTGTGACCGGTTATGCAGGCACCATTGCCAGTGTGAAGATGAATGTGAATGATAAGGTCTCCGATACCACCAAGCTTTTCACACTTGAGGACACCGGCTACAGTGCAAACTATAACTCCCTGCTACGGCAGCGGGCAGAACTGGAAGAGACGCTTCTGGAATTGCTGACTATTCAGCGGGACGGTGCTGTTCTGGCAGGTATGGATGGCAGTGTTTACAGTGTGGATTACACAGAAGACACTGCAACAGCAGTTGTTACTCTGTCCACGGATGAGAAGATGTCTGTGACCATCAGCGTGGATGAATCTGACATTCTCTCTTTGGAGCTGGGACAGACTGTTACGGTTTCTGTCAGCTCTGTCAGCGAAGATTCCTTTGTAGGTACACTCACGGAGATCAACCGCACCAGTTCTTCCTCCGGTGTCTATTCTGCCGTGATCGAAGTGGAAAAGGTCGAGAGTATGCTCTCCGGTATGACCGCCAGTGTCAGTGTGCGGATCGAGGGTGTGGATAATGCCATTTTGATCCCCATTGAAGCACTGCATAAGACCAGTGACGGTGCCTATGTTTACACCAGCTACAACGAGGAATACCAGGAGTACGGCGGCAAGGTGGATGTGGTTACCGGTTTGGAGAACAGCACCTATGTGGAGATCAAGTCCGGTCTGAGTGTCGGTGACACTGTTTACTATACAGAGCGGGAGTCCGGTTTCGGCAACTTCGGCGGTATGGGCGGTTTCCCCGGGGGCAGTGGTGGCTTCCCCGGTGGTAGTGGTGGACAAATGCCCGATTTTGGTGGCGGTGAAATGCCTGATTTCGGCGGTGGACGGCCCGGTGGCAATGGTGGCTTCGGCGGTGGAAGACCCGGCGGTAGTGGTGGCTTCGGCGGCTTTGGAGGCTAACTATGATCGATATTAAAGATTTGTGCAAGGTGTATCTGGTGGGCGACGAACGGGTTCGCGCACTGGATCACGCCACACTGCACATATACCCCAAAGAATTTGTCAGCATCATCGGTCCTTCCGGCAGTGGCAAATCCACACTGATGAACATTATCGGCTGTTTAGATATTGCCGATGCAGGCAGTTACCATCTGGATGGACTGCCTATTGAAGATTACTCCGAGAATCAGCTGGCACAGATCCGCAATCGAAAAATTGGATTTGTGTTCCAGAGCTTTAATCTGATTCCTAAGATGACAGCGGAGGAAAATGTGGAACTTCCTCTCATTTATCAAAAAGTGCCCCGCAGTGAGCGGCAAAAGCGAGTCAAGGCCGCATTGGAGCGAGTAGGACTAACCAATCGTGCAAAGCACCTTCCCACGGAGCTTTCCGGTGGTCAGCAGCAGCGGGTTGCCATTGCCAGAGCCTTGGTGACAAATCCCAGTCTGATTTTGGCTGACGAGCCTACGGGCAACCTGGACTCAAAGACCAGTCAGGAGATCATGGATATTTTCCACGAGCTTCACGCACAGGGCAATACCATCGTTCTCATTACTCATGACAACGAGGTTGCCAAGCAAGCCTCCAGATCCATTCATATTCTGGACGGACAAATTACGGAGGTGACGTTGTAATGTTATCGTTTAAAATGGCGCTGCGTTCCATCAGCTCCAATAAGCTCCGGGCAGCGCTCACCATGCTTGGCATTATTATCGGCGTTATGGCACTTGTGGTTCTGGTCAGTCTGGTTAATGGAGCTACCAGTTCTGTCACCGATGCGGTGTCCGGTCTTGGTACCAGTATGCTGACCGTCAGCATTTCCGATGATAAAGGTATGCCTTTGGATCTGAATACGGTCAATGGCTGGATGGAGGAAGACGGCATCGGCTTGGTGGCTCCCTATATCAGCAGCAGCGTAACCGCAAGCGGTGACGAGGAAAGCGGCGATGTGACGGTATATGGCGCTACTCCCGCTTTTTACGATGTACAGGGAATGCAGTTGGCGATGGGCCGCTGGCTGAAGACCTCCGATGTAGAAAACCATACCTATGTATGCGTGATCAACGAAACCGCGGCAACAGAGCTGATCGGCTATGTAGACTGTGTAGATCAAGCGATCTCTTTGGATGGTGTAGAGTACACTATCGTGGGTGTACTCTCTGACAATGAGGATAGCCTCACCAGTATGATTTCTTCCGGCAGCTTGGTTGTATATCTGCCCTATACAAGCCTTCTTCGTCTTTCTGACAGTCTGACAAGCGAAGTAACAAGCTTCTATGTCAGTGCTCCCGAGGATGGAACTATGGAAACCGTGGAAGCGGCCATGACAAACCTTCTCATGGAGCGTTTCGAGGACGATGATGAAGCCTTCAACATATCCTCTCAGAGCGTGCTGGAAGATACCATGAGTTCCATCACTTCTGTTTTGACCATTCTGCTGGGCGGTATTGCTGCCATTTCTCTCATTGTCGGCGGCATCGGCATTATGAACATTATGCTGGTGACTGTTACGGAGCGTACCCGTGAGATCGGTATCCGTAAAGCCATCGGTGCCAGCCGTGGCACGATCCTCAGCCAGTTCCTGATGGAAGCTGTGGTGCTGTGTATGCTGGGCTGCGCACTGGGCATCTTCCTCAGTTGGGCAATTTTGCAGACAGTCACCACCGTGGTATCCAGTCTGAATATGACCTTCTCTCTGGATGGCGGTGTGGTGCTGATTGCTGTGGTATTCTGCTTTATCATCGGCGTGGTCTTTGGTCTGTATCCCGCCAACAAGGCGGCAAAGATGAAACCCATTGATGCCCTGCACTATGGAGGTTAACCTATGGATAAAGCAAGAAAAAAGAATATAAAACGAATCATCGCACTTGTCTGCGCCTGTGCTGTTGTTGTCTTGTTGGCGGCGATGCCGCTGATTGCCAAGCAGGATCCAGAGGAGGACGGCCCTAAGGCAAGTATTTTGTCCGGCACGACTTCTACCGGCAGCATCAACACCGAACTGATTGGCGGCGGCACACTGGCAGAAGAGGATGCGGTCACCATTGACCTTCCCTCTGCTGTGAAGCTAAAGGAATTCCTTGTTTCCAACGGCGATGCCGTAACGGAAGGCACTGCCATTGCTACTGTGGATCGGGTAACCGTTATGACGGCTATTTCCCAAGTACAGGAAACCCTGGAATATCTGTCTAAGCAGATTGAGGAAGCCAGCGATACAGACAGCGAAGAAATCGTGACCGCATTGGCCGGCGGTATCGTCAAGATTCTGTATGCAGAGGAAGGTGATTCTGTGCAGAGTGTGATGCTGGAGCATGGCGCACTGGCTGTCCTTAGTTTGGATGGATTGATGGCAGTGGATATCGAAACAGAGTCCACACTGTCTGTTGGCACAGCGGTAACTGTGACCCTTTCTGACGGTACAGCAGTTTCCGGTAAGATCTCCAGCAATCTTGCCGGTGAAATGACGGTCACCATGGAAGACGATGGATACCCTGTTGAAGATAAGGTGCAAGTAGCAGCAGAAGATGGAACTGCCATTGGCTCTGGTGAACTGTATATTTATAGTCCCTGGAATGCAACTGCCTACGCAGGTACGGTTGATTCCATTAAAGTAAATGTGGGTGATAAGCTAAGCACGGGTAAAACTCTGATGAAACTCAGCGATGTGGGATACTCCGCAGCCTACCGCCAGCTCATCGGTCAACGGCAGGAATATGAGCAGCTGATGCTGGAACTGTTCAAGATGTATCAGACGGAAACCATTGCTGCACCTTGCGACGGTGTGGTGTCCGGTATTGATAAGGACAGCGTTCAGCTTCTCTGTGCAAACGGTCAGGGCTACACCATCAGCTTCCTTGCTAATTCTCCCAATGGGGATGATGAAACCCTCTATTCCAACTATGTGGGCAAGGTTACAGCCGTTGCCAATAACGGCTGGGTGATGAATGTAAATCCTCAGGCAATCCCCATTGCCGATTATCTGGATCTGTCCGGTGTGAGTCTGGATGAGACCTTGATGACCCAGACGGTACTGCACACCCAAACTGATATTTCAATTTTTACGCTGACAGAAGGTGCTTGGACTCCGGTGGACCGCGCGACAATTGGAATCGGCGACATCCTTTTGTTCGCAGCGGACAGTCAGGGCAACCTTGTCTGGAGTGTGCTCCTTCAAAAACCGCAGCAGCCAGAGAATCCCGGAAATCCCGCAGGTCCCGGCGGTTCTACCCAACCCGGTACCCCCACCGATCCGACTACACCTACTATGCCGGGCGGTACTACCACACCGTCAACGCCGTCTATTCCCGGCGGTAGCGGCGGTTTCCCCTCCGGGGGTATGGGTGGCAGTTTTCCCACCGGCGGTATGACACCGCAGGAGCCGGAATTTGAACTGTACGGCTTGGATATGGCCCAAATCGCTGCAGTCACGCCCCAAGGAACCATGACGCTGGATATTACCATCGATGAGCTGGACATCAGCGCCTTGCAGGTAGGAATGACCGCACAGGTGAAGATCGATGCACTGGGCGGTGAGAAATATACTGCCACCATTACAGAGATTGGAAATACCGGCACCAATAACGGTGGTAATAGCAAGTACACTGTGGAACTGACTATGGACCGGGCAGAAAATATGCTTTCCGGCATGAATGCCACAGCTACCCTTGTGCTGTCTACTGCAAGTGATGTTCTGACGATCCCGGCAGATGCCCTTGTGGAAGATGGCAATCAGACCGTCGTTTATACAGGCTTTGATGAAGAAACCGAGACACTACTCAATCCCGTAATAGTGAAAGTCGGCAACTCTGACGGTGAGACTGTGGAGATTCTGGAGGGTCTGACAATCGGACAGACCTATTATTACGCATATTACGATACGCTGGAGATTTCCTTCACCCCTGATTTTGGCCGCGGTGGATTCTTTGGGAGATAAAAGAAGTTGCGGTGCCGGTTTTCCGGCACCGCAATAGGAGCGTTGGGAGGTATAATTATGAAACAGAAATTGGTGGCAATTTTGATTGCTTGTGTAATGACATTATTCTTAGCAGCCTGCGGTGCAGGAGAAGAAACAACCCTTACCGGTATTGTGGTCTCTGTGGATGGCACCACGATTTCCCTAATGGAGATGGATACCAGCAATATGGGAGGCAGGGACTTTGCGGAGGGCGAAAGACCTGAAAGACCTGAAAGGCCGGAAGGAATGGAAGGCTTCCAGGGGTTTGGTGATTTCAACCCCGAAGATTTTAATGGGACTTTTCCAGATGGCGAGAATTTCCCCCAGTGGGGTAACGGCGAAATGCCTGAGAGACCGGAAGGTATGACCCCGCCGGAAGGCATGACTATGCCGGAAAACGGTGAGATGCCGGATTTCTCTGGTGGAAACGGCGGTATGCGTCCCGGCTTCGGCAATTTTGGCTCCGATGCGGAAACAAAGGATGTAGACATTGGCGATGCCCATATTTCC
>JAZRKL010000133.1:0-55566 GCA_045646265.1 Faecousia sp. | reverse complement strand
CACAATGAAACCCCTGGACTGATATAGTGCTATAAAGCGTTGCATATCTTTGGGTATGCAGCGCTTTTGCATTTTAAGTTAATACTTAATCGAATAAAAGATTGCATTAAAATGTACGCAGTGTTATAATTTGGTTGTAATTCATGCAATGCGTGGTGATTTCATGAAAGCGTTTTTATCTGATTTAGGAACATATGCCTTTTTTACTTTGTGCGTACCGTTTCTTTTGGTTGCAGTGATCGGCTATTTGCTTTTTGTTCCCTTTGATATGATCCGTTATTATAAAATGCCCTATTACAAAGACACGAAAAACAAATACGATTTTTTTCTTACATCCAGTGATGTTGTAAAAATCTACAATCGCATGGCAAGAGGACAAATGCCGATTGAATACGTAAAAAACAATGATTTTGAATACTTCATAAAAGATGGACAAGTACTTTTGCTCGGTTGGGGTTTTGATGGCTTTGAGCAAATAGAAGACGATTGGTTCTTTGCTATGGATGGAGTGGACATCAAGATAGCAATGAACGAAATCCTTGACGATGATACGGAAAAGTTAAAGCCTGAACACAGAGATCTGCCGGTTAAGTTCTTGATTTTTTATAATGATATTACCGATGCGGAAAAAATGGAGCAGGCCAAACAGTGCCCGTATTTTCATTGTGCTTTTTCTGTGGATGAAGATATATGAAAAAATTTTAAGGACTATGACACCCAAAATGTCATAGTCCTTTTGTTATATCCAACAGTATATTTCTCAAAAATGCGATATTTGTTTTAATGATAAATCCTTTTCGTGTTTTACTGTGATGTTTTTTACTTCTGCCATTTTCACAATATACCAAACATTCTCCATATCGGTGTTCAAATCGATTACACATTTGCCGTCGTCATTATAAATCGCAATAATAACACTTTGTTCATCTGTTTTCTCAACAACTCTTATACACGAAACTTTGTCCCATTCGATATATTTACTAAACAATCCCCAATAGCTCTTTTTGATATGCTGTTCTGTAACATAACAACGAAAAGAAAAAGCTATTAAAGTTAACATTAACAAAATACCGAATAGGATAATAAATATTAAATACAAGATTCGAGTATCATTATCAACAAATATCCAAAGCAATGAAAACACACCAATAACGATGATTGTCGCAAAAACTCTGGCAAGATTTTTCTTTCCAGGGTGTCTAATTAAAAAATTAGGAATATATGAAATATCATATGGCATTTTATTGGATTTGCTTTTTGCCAATCCAAACAATAATTCAGCAATCAATTCGAAAAAATGTTCCATGCTCTCACCTCATTTTATATTATAGCACAGAAATGTGAAGTTTTCAGTATTTCCGCAATCTTCGTGAGTTATAACGATATTTGATGCTGAGTTGGCTTTGGTTTGTTCCAACGGGAATACGCTGGTCTATATGAGGTTGCTACACTACCGCAGAGACAGACCGTTGGATCTATAGTATTCTGTTGGTGTTTGCCCTGTTTTTGCCTTGAAGAGCTGACAAAAATAACTATAGCTTTCGAAACCGATTGCTTCTGTTATTTTTTCTCCCCTTATGCCCTGCTTCATTAACTGCTTGGCCTTTTCCAAACGCTCCTGTGCAATATACTCATTGACAGTCATGTTCAGATTTCTTTGGAGAAGATCATAAAGAGAGTTCTTTGTAAGAAAGAATTTCTTGCACAGATGCTCGACAGTAAGCTTTTGCGTCAAATTATTCTTTATGTAATCAGTGATCTCCTTCATTCGGACATCGTGTTTGCAGGTTATGGCGGAGTTGAAAATGATTTTGGGCAGCATGTTCCGCAAAGCCTGAATCTGGTCGGGCGTATAATAGGGCTGTGAGTAGAAGCTCTCCAACATTTTTTCGTCTGCAACTGCCGTGCTGGTGGAATTCTCAGTGCGGATCCCTGCCAGTGAGATATGGCCCACCCAGATGCCATCGACCAGAATGGGCATACATGCTTCATACAGCCCCATAAAGCACTGCTTTTCCTCGTATTGCTGAGAAATGCGGCACATGTCTATCAAATCTTGGAAACACTGCGTGCATTTTTCACTGCCGACAGCGTTATGTACATCCTGACAAAACAGAGAGGCATGCATGCAATTAGCAAGATTATTGCCATTATAGTCATAAACAGATAGGGTGATTCCGGTAAGTTCACTGAAATCGTAGAGCATGGTCTTCAGGGCTTCTATATCGTATGTGATCTCCAATTCTATGCACCTCTCTTCTGAGTCTATTATACCATAAATGGGGAAAAGTCAATATTGAAACATGGATAACGGCGAAATATTTTTTGTTTTTGTCCTTAAAAATAGCAGATAAAGAAAAAATAAAGGAAAATAAAGAAAGCAAACCATTGACGATTATGGTATAATAAAAACAAATAAATTGTGGGTTTTCCCGCCCCAATATATTGTAATAGGAGTGGTATATATGAAAATAAATATCATCGGAAATAATCCAACTATTACGTTTGCTGCAGAAGAGCTGAAGCGCTATCTGGAGCAAATCGATGCCTCTTTGCAAATCCAGTTTGCCATGCAGGAAGAACTGGGTGACAACCTCAGTGTGGGTATCTGTGACAAAACGGATGTGCTGCTCCCTGCGGTCGCGGATAAAACCCACGACGATGCGATCCATATCGATGTTACCGGTGAAACCGGTGTTATTACCGGCACCAATCCCCGGTCGGTGCTGATTGCGGTTTACCGGTATCTGAAAGAGCTGGGTGCTGCGTTTATCCGTCCCGGTAAGGATAACGAAACATTGCCCGCTTTGAAAATTGCAGATACCGAAGTGCATGTCACCGAAAAAGCAGACCATCGCCACCGTCAGGTTTGCATCGAGGGTGCCTGCTCCTATGAGCACGTTTCGGATATGATCGACTGGATTCCGAAGGTCGGCATGAACGGGTATTATACCCAGTTCGTCAGACCCTATGGTTTCTTCAAGGTTTGGTACGAACATGAAGGAAACCGCTATCTGAAAAAAGAATACAAATCCGATGAAGAATATGCCGAAATTCTAAAGCGCCTGGAAGAGGAGATCCAGCAAAGAGATCTGATCTATGCGGCTGTTGGTCACTCCTGGCAATGTGAGTGTGTGGGCCTGGACGGCACCTACTGGAAGAAAGCTACTGAACCCGTGCCGGAAGATATTATTCCCCTCCTGGCAGAGGTTAACGGAAAGCGGGAGCTTTACGAAGGTGTTCCGATGAACACGAATCTGTGCTATTCCAATCCCAAAGTCCAGAACTTGATGACCGACTGTATGGTAAACTTTGTGAAGGAGAAGCCCTTTACCCGGGAACTTGTGTTCTGGCAGGCGGATGGATCGGGTAATGCTTGTCAGTGTGAAGCTTGCAAAAAGCTGAATGAGACCGATTGGTATTTCCAGATGGCAAACCTGGCGGATGAGAAACTCACGAAAGAAGGCCTGGATACAAAGATCGTACTGATCCTCCACCGCCAGCATCCCTCACAAGAAAAGTTGAAGAATCCGGAGCGTTTCATTCTCGAGTATGCGCCGATTCAGAGAGACTTTTCGGAGGTGTATCCTGCGCAGGTTACGGAAGAATACCTTGCGGATGCGGAAAACCCCTACGCAGAGGAGCATAGCTTAGAGGAAACTGCACGACTGCTGAAATCCACCAAGAATTACATGAAATTCATGCAGGATTGGTATGAGAAGCTGGGATTTGAAAAGCCGGATACGGTTTTCTACGATTACCTGCTGATATGGTTCCACTATCACGACCCCTCTTACATGATCTGTGCCAAGACCATTGCGGAGGATACAAAGAATTATCATGCACTGGGAGTCAACGGAATCAGTTCCTGTCAGGGGCAGCGTGTATTCTTCCCCACGGTTCTGCCTATGGCTACCATGGCACAGTTCTTGTGGGATGCCAATACGGATTACGAAGCATTCAAGAACAAGATTCTGACCGAAGAGTTTGGTGAAGATGGTGTCGCATTGGGCGCCCTGTTGGAGAAATTCGCCATCGAGGAACTGACAAAGCGGATGACAGGAATCGATGCTCTGGATTGGGAAGCAACAAAGGGAGAAGAAATGGTGCAGCTCATTGCATCCCGCTATCCTGTCATTGATCAGATTAAGGAATTGGTCGAAGCCAATCGCAAAAAAGAGAATCTCCCTGCGGCGGTGCGTCAGTCTTGGGAATACATGAAGTACTATCCCGAGTTTGCCAAATACTGGCTGGATATCTGGACCGTGTCCTTTGGTCAGAACGATACGCAGAAGACCCGTGAAGTAGCGGTTGCCATGAACGATTATGTTATGCGAAACGAGGAGCATTTGCACAGGGTATTCGACGGATGCCTGTTCCGCAGAAGAATCTATTTCTTCTTCAATAATACCAAAATGCCCGGTATCGTTCTTGATCTGGAGGATTACGAGGAGTAATCGTCTCCATGGATCAATGTCTGCGATAGCTGTGCGGAAGAGTAAGAGGAAAGTATGCATCAATATAAAATCATTACCAGCGATCTGGACGGAACATTACTCAACAGCCGTTCGGAAATTAGCAGTGAAAATCTGCGGGCGATTCACGAATTGTCAAACAGAGGCATACACTTTGTTCCTTCCACAGGCCGTACTTTTTCGGAACTGCCTCCAGAAATCATAAACAACCCCGCCATACGGTATATCATCCATTCCAATGGCGCAGTTTTGCTGGACAGACAGACAAATCAGCGCAGCTTAACCTGCATTCCCAATGAAACCACCAAGCAGATTCTGGATGTGCTGAACAGTTACGAAACCCATATTACGGTTCGGCAGGATGGGAATTGCTTTGTGGACGCGGCTTTGACGGACGAGGCATCCTATGACTACTACAATGTATGTGAGCCTCATCGGGTGGTCGTGCGCAAATATGCAAAGCATTTAGACGAATTTGAGGCATTTGCCTATCAAGCGGAGAATGTGGAAGTGATATCCGCATTTTTCCATGACGGCTCGAAGATTGCTGCCTGTAGAAAACAAATCGAGGAACTGGGAGATTTACGGGTTGTGGCTGTAGACAAATACAACCTTGAAATCATGAACATCCATGCGGGAAAGGGCAATGCTTTGCACATTCTTTCTGATATGCTGGGTGTCGATATCGCTGATACCATCAGCATTGGTGACAGTGATAACGATGAGAGCATGGTTCAGGCTGCGGGCATGGGTCTGGCAGTTTCCAATGCCTGGGAATCGTTAAAGGCAGTTGCCAACGGCGTGATCTGTTCAAACGATGAACATGCTGTCGCTTATGTGCTGACACACTATTTGCGCTAATCGTTTGAATGCATTTAAACGGGTATCACAAATACAAGGATAAAGGACGTGTTGCAGAAGCTTGCAGCACGTCCTTTTATAATTACTTCAATTCAAATTCGAAGGTTTGAACACCGTTGGCGGGGTATTCTCCTGCCAGGACTTCCAGACAGGTATCGATGCTGTCGGCAGCGTGTCCACCGAAAATCACTCTGCGAACATGAGGCAGTTCTTCCAGTACATGAGGATTTCCCAAGTGAATGACCGTGGAGATCCGGTCCGTGACCTGCATAGCAGTGATCAGATTGACGACTCTATGGGTCAGATACTCTTTTCCCACATAAGCCTGCGCTTCGGAGAATGTCATGAATACATGCTCGTCGCAATCGATAGAATCGGAAAGCAGCCGCATCATTTCACCCTGAGAGGGGAACTCATGAATAACACGAACAGTTGCGTTGGGGAACAGTTCACCGATCTTCTTTGTGATTCTGCCTGGGAAATGCCAACCGTAACTGAAAGTATCTACATCGACCCGTCCGCCGGGGGCGATATCTGTGCTCTGATTTGCCAGCACGGTGAAGAAATGCTTACCATCCCGGGAAATGGTCTGGGAAACGCCTTCGTCCATTTTGGCATAAACACCATCCTTGTTGATGTTTTTGAAAGTCTTAATATCCGAATCGGTCAGTTCCGTGTCGGTAGGCAGAAGTGTAACTTTATGATGTGTTGCCAGCATCCGCTTGGTTGCTGCGTCCAACATTTCATCGGGCACCAGACCCTGTTCGTAGGCCTCGCAATACTCGTTAAAGGACTTGATATTATCCTGACCATAGGGAAGCAACAGGTCGTTGCCGGCACTGATGGCCAGACCCTTGGAAACTACTTCGCCGTACTTTGCGCGAATACCCATCATGCCGAGGGCATCGGTGATAGCAAAACCTTCAAAACCCAACTCGCGGATAATGTCGATCACGGGTTTGGAGAGGGTTGCTGGATGGTTAGGATCGATATTCATAAAACGCTTGTGCTGGACCATGATACCATCCAGAAGATTCTCTTCCATTAACTTCCTGTAGGGGTACAGGCTGTACGCAATGAGTTCATCCTTGGTGTCGGCAGAAAGGCTCTCTGCCATATGGGAATCGATCTCGGAAACAAAAGAACCACCGGGATAATGCTTGCCTACAGTCAGAACACCGCCGTCGTGCATACCTCTCGCCATTGCGCAAGCCAGATCTGCGACCTTATGCTTATCGGTGCCAAGGCTGCGCTGGCTACCGTCTTCCATATCCACGACAGGGTCGCAGACTACGTTGTAGCCCATCTCCCTTGCGGTTACGCCCACGGCTTTGCCGAAGGCATAGGCATGCTTTTCTGTACCGGCACAGCCGATGGCGTTATGCTTACCAACTTTATACTCGCCAACGCCGCTTTCACCGTCTGTGATGATCAGAATGGGATAATCCGCGGCCGCTCTCACTTTGGAAATCAGTTCTAAAGAGTTGTCGAAACCCTGCTGGATCCATACGGCACCAAGGGAGTGGTTCCGGATCAGATCAAGAACAAATTCCTCATCACCCTCCGGGCGGTTTGGACCCATCATGGTAGCGGTAAAGGTCATGCCTAGCTTTTGCCGAGTGGTTAATTCCTCAAATATTAACTCTTTCATAGTATCCTCCTGTTTCGGTGAGATAATCGTGAGAGGTTATGCCTGTCTAAAATATATCACGGGCCGTTTGCGGATGCAAGACAAGGGGGGCGTTGTGGTAATTTTAGGGAAATAAATGCTAATTTTAGGGAAGATAATGCCTGACGGATCATTTATGGCAGAAAAATGGCAGGTACAAATGTACCTGCCATTTTGTCTTGTTTTGCAGGGGAGAGATTATCTCTTCTTCCACTCGTCGTACTGCTCCATGTATGCCTTTTCGGAAGCGGGGAACTTACGCAGAGTGTTGACCACTTCGCCGTTGTTGTACTTGCGGTCGGGCATATCCTCGGTGGTGCCGAAGAGGGTCAGGTTGACCTGACGGGGACGGGCGCGGACATGGTCCCAGTCGATGAAGTAGATGTGAGCGAATTCGCCCAGATCCAGCTTGCCGTCCTTGATGGTCAGCGTTTCGCTGCGGCCAAAGAAGACACTGCGCAGGTGGCCGTCGGTGTTCATGGAGGTGAAATTGCCGGGCTCGTCAACATAGCGGCCGAACTGTGCGTGTACAGGGCCGGGATGGCGGTAATCACCCTCGTTAACGAAGTCGGGGATCATCTTGCGCATGATGTCCAGCAGGTCATGCTGCAGGAACTCCAGGTCGAAGCTGTCAAAGTCATGGGAGCATTCCTGGATCATGACAGAGCAGGTGGTGTGGTGGGAGACCACGGAAACGGTGCCGTTCTTAATGCCGGACTCTTCGACGATCTTATGAACATCGATAGAGATGTCGTGGAAGGTGGGGATCCAACCGCGGGACTGCAGTTGAATTTCCTTCTGAATCATAGTAAATTCCATAGTAAATTCCTCCTAATATGTAAATATAAAAGAATCTCTTAATTGTGACGCTCGTCCCATGCCTTGCGGACGGCGGCAATCATTTCGTCCACCATGGCGGCCCGGTCAGCAGCCTTGGCAACACCGGAAGAAGAACCGGTGGCATCGGCACCGGCGATGACGGTGTTGTACACATCGGTGCCATTGGAGATGCCTGCGGCGGTCAGTACCAGAATGTCAGCGTTGACATCCTTGACGCACTTGGTGGCGGCGGCAACATACTCGGGGCCGACACTGACGCCGGTGCCGATCAATTCGGAAGGCTCGGCAACGATGATGTCGGGGTTCAAAGCTGCGATCTTGCTGGCATCTGCCATGGAGTCGGCACAGACGATGGTGGTCAGACCCACTTCGTCGGCACGCTTGATGGTCTGGGCCAGTACTTCAAAGGTCAAAGGCTTTTCCACATGGTTCAGCATGACACCTTCCGCACCGGCAGCGACCAAACTTTCGGGCAGAATATCCGCCAGACCACGGCCCACAGGAATGGGGTCCATATGGGGAGCAAATACATGGATGCGGGTGGTTGCTTCGCTGACACGGCGAATATCCACTACGGGGCAGGTAAAGATGATATCCACATCATACTTGGCGGATGCTTCGTCAGCAGCCTTTGCCAAAGCCAGAATATCATCGCCATACAGGTAGGACTTGGGGCCAATCTCAAAGAAAGGGGCCTTGATGCGACAGTTTGCCATAGACGATACCTCTTTCGCATAATTTTGATATTTACATTATAACAAGCTGATTTGGTTTCGTCAACGATAATTTTTGCTTTTTCTCTTGCGCAAAGTGGTATAATTTTCGTTACGAAAATTGTTTAATTTGCGAATTGAAAATTATTAGAAATTGTTATATTCTGTTAGACAGAGAAGACTCGGAAAAATAACTATCTTTTTGGAGGTATTTGTGCTATGGTAAGCAAAGACGCGCTGCGCGCTGCCAGAGAAGCCTACGATATCGAGGCTGCCTGTATTCAGGAAATGAAGGATTATATCGATGATGAGCAGTTTGCCAAGGCCATTGAACTGCTGAGCAACGCTCCCCGGATCGGTGCCGCCGGCTGTGGCCATTCCGGCATTATCTGCCAGCATTTTGCCCATCTGATGTGCTGCATTGAGCGGCCTGCCCGTTTTATCAGCCCCGCGGAGGCTGTCCACGGTGCTACGGGATTTTTGCAGAAGGGCGATGTGATGGTCTTTGCTTCCAGAGGCGGCAAGACCAAGGAACTGCTGCCGATCGTGGATATCTGCAAGTCCAAGGGCGTGTCCATTATCTCCGTGACGGAGAATCTGGATTCTCCTCTGGCACTGGCTGCGGATGTTGTGCTGAAGCAGCATGTTAACCGGGAAACCGATAAGTGGAACGCACAGGGCACGACTTCTACCACAGCCCTTTGCATGATCTTCCATGCGCTGCAGGCGGCTGTCATTGAGCAGACCGGTTATCAGGCAGAGCAGTTCGCATTGATCCACCCCGGTGGAGCCGTAGGCGAACGGCTGAACAATAAGTCTCTTTATTAAGGATGTGAAACACTTGACAGACGGTAAGCTGAAGATCGAGAACCGCAGAAAACAGATTCTGGAGCAGCTAAGCCGGGCAGGGAAGGTATCCGTAACGGAACTGAGTGCCATGCTGAATGTCACTCCGGTGACCATCCGCAACGATTTGACGGAATTGGAGCAGGAAGGCAGATTGCTCCGGGTACAGGGCGGCGCTGTGAAGGTGACTGTAACAGAAGACGGACGGAGTCTGGAAGGTGCTGCCTTCCGGGATACCCACGGTCAGCAGAAGGCTGCCATTGCCAGAACCATTGCCGCAATGGTCCATGACGGCGACACCTTGTTTCTCAATTCCGGTACTACCTGCGAGTATGTGGCCGAAGCACTGCGGATTCGTAAAAATTTGAATATTGTGACAAATGCCTTGAAGGTAGCAACAAAGCTGGGCGATGTGCCTACTTTCCGTGTGCTACTGATCGGCGGCGAAATCAATGCCCAGTATGGCTTTACCCATGGAGGAGATGCTCAGGAACAGCTTGGCAAATACCAGGCCGATTGGGCCATTTTGTCCGTGGACGGTGTCAGCGCCAAGGGTGGTGTGACCACCCATCACGCAGAGGAAGCCATCATCGACCGGATCATGTCCGCCGGCGCAAAAAAGACGATTATTGCGGCGGATGGCAGCAAGATCGGCCGTGCCGGCTTCAGCCGGGTTGCTCATAGCACGTCGGCATTAACCCTGCTCACTGACAGCTCTGCTGAAGCGGAAGCGTTGGAAGCACTGAAAGAAGGAGGAATATTGTGTATATTGGCATAGACCTTGGCAGTACCAATATCAAAGCTGCCATTTATGATAAAGAATTTAATCTGGTAGACCGCCAGAGCCGTCCCGTAAACTACATTCGGGATTTCGGTTTCGTGGAATTTGACGCGTGGGCCTATTATCAGGATCTGGTGGGATTGCTTGCGGACATGGTAAAGACCAACGGCGTTTCCCATGTGGATGAGATCGCCTTTACCGGACAGGCGGAATCTCTGGTGGTAGTCGGCAAGGACGGCAAGCCCTTGATGAATGCCATCTCCTGGATGGATGAGCGCAGCACCGAAGAGTGTAAGGTGCTGGCACAGCAGTTTGACGCGGCTACCTGCGAAGCGGTCACCGGCCAGATGGCCGTGCTGCCTACATGGCCCGCAACGAAGATTTTGTGGCTGAAGAACAACCGACCGGATATCTATGAGAACGCGGCGACCTATATGCTGCTGAAGGACTATATCGTATTCTGCCTTACCGGGCAGAAAGTGGCGGATATGTCCATCGCTACCTTCTCCTTCTACTTCGATATTTATAAGAAGGAATACTGGCAGGAGATGCTTGCTGCCATCGGCGTTTCCGAAAGTCAACTTCCCAAGCTCTGCGAGCCTTGCTCTGTGGCGGGTAACCTGCTGGCTGATGTAGCCGCAAAGATGGGTCTGGGTACCGAAACTAAGGTCAACGTAGGTACATTGGATCACTTTGCGGGTATGATCGGAACCGGTAACATCCATAAGGGCGGTATCACCCTGTCCACCGGCACGGTAATGGCACTGGCAACCATGTCTTCCGCGGAAGAGGGCAGAAATACCGGCATCGCTATGCACTACGGCTTTATTCCCAACACCTATGTGATGCTGCCCGTTGCCGAAAGCGGCGGTGTCAGCCTGGAGTGGTTCAAGCGCACCTGCATGACCGTGGATTATGATACCATGAACGCTGAGCTTGCCAAGCGGGAACCCAATGAACTGCTGTTCCTGCCTTATCTGGTGGGCACCAACGCACCGGAATTCGATGCGGAGGCCAACGGTGTGTTCTGGGGTCTGCGGCAGGAGCATGATGCCATCGATATGGCGGGCGCGGTGATGGAAGGCGTGGCTTTTGTGCTGCGCAAGAACTGCGACCATATCGTTGCCAACGGCGTGAAGCTCAGCTCCATCATTGCCACCGGCGGCGGTGCCAAGAGTCCCATCTGGTGTCAGATGCAGGCGGACATTACCGGCCTTCCCGTAGCCATCCCAAAGGAAAAGGAAGCGGCCTGTCTGGGCGCTGCCATGATCGCCGCTGTCAGTGACGGCCGGTTTGCAAGCTACGAAGTAGCGGCGGACCACTGCGTTGCCTTGCTGCACCGCTATGAGCCGAACCCCACGGAGCATACGGAAAAGAAATACCGCCGCTTCTGCGCACTGTACCGGGCGGCATTGGATATCAACAACATCAACTGATCAGGGAGGAACATAACTATGGCAATTTTAGCACCTTCTATTTTGTCCTGTGACTACATGAACATGCAGCGGGACTTCGAGTATTGCAAGCAGTGCGGTGTTAAGTGGCTGCATGTGGATATCATGGACGGCCATTTTGTGCCGAACCTGTCTTTTGGCTATTCTCTGGTTCAATCCATGCGGCCCATCACCGATCTGGTGCTGGATGTGCATCTGATGATCACTGAGCCGATCAAGTACGCGGAGAATTTCTGCAAGGCCGGCGCGGATTATCTGACCATCCATGTGGAAGCCGATACCCCCGAGAATATCAAGAAGACTCTGGAGCTGATCCGCTCTTTGGGTGTTAAACCCGGTATCGTTGTGAAGCCCAAGACCCCCGCGGAGGCCGTTGCCGAGTATTTGCCCATGGTGGATATGGTGCTGGTGATGACCGTGGAGCCGGGCTTCGGCGGCCAGAAGTTTATGGCGGACATGATGCCCAAGGTCAAAAAGCTTCGTGAAATGCTGGACGAAGTGAATCCTTCCTGCCATCTGGAAGTGGACGGCGGTGTGGATTTGACCACCTGCGTCACCTGCAAGGAAAACGGCGCCGATGTGCTGGTTGCCGGCTCTGCCTACTTCAAGGCTGCAGACAAGGCTACATTCGTTAAATCCATTGAAGCCTAAATAATAGTGAATCCGACCTATGGTTACGATCATAGGTCGGATTTTTGTGTACTGGTGCGGTAGCACCCAAGGCTCCCTTGTGTAAAGGGAGCTGTCAAAAATCTTTTGATTTTTGACTGAGGGATTGTTACCGCAGTACGGTTTTGCTGAAACTGCTTTTAAGGTGTGAAGATTTACCGCACAATCCCTCCGAGTCGCCTTACGGCGCCCCACCTCCCTTTACACAAGGGAGGCTTTGGTGCAGCACAAAAGCTACGCGATGTGTGCATAGAAGCGCGCCCAAATAACCGCGCAATATATTAATATTTGAGAATTAATCGTTTTTAGCGTATATGGTTTCCAGATATTCAAACTCATTTACAACAGCAGCACCATAAATTGTATCGTTGTGCATCTCAATTTGAAGGTATCTATGCTCGCCACTTTCGATAGGCAATTCGTAATAGAAGTATATGTTTTCTGCATTTGGAAATCCAAACTGTTTGGTAAATTCAGAAAAACTATTAGATGTTTTGAAAAAATTACTAATATCACTAATATTCAGCGATTCTGTCGATGTGGAGTACATATAGGGATGGCCACTAATACATCTTATTTCGTTATCAATTGTGGCATCAGCATGAACAGTAAGCCCCACGGAATCGTCCATTTTTAAATTATCATCATACTCTAAAATACAATACTCATCTGCAGTGTAAAAGACCATTTGAACGATACCTATTTGTTGGACATCATAAGTGTTTTCATACATCAAGTCCAAATAGCACCAGTAATATGTGTTGCCAGAACGAATAGGAAAACTTGTGAAGGCATTTTTGCTATGCTTGCCATCATCGTAAGATGCTCTGCCGCCTAAAAGACCATCCCAACCTATTGCATCAGTTGGGCCTGCATATATTGATAACAATTTGTCAATTTGGTCTTCCAAATCTTCATCTTGCTCCCTAACAGAAGGAGAGAACAAATTGTAAATCGCCTCATTATCTCTTTCGTCTAAGGCATTAAAAAGTGAGGCTATAGCATCATTATATGCTGCTTTTGAATCATCTACATAAACAAGACTACAACCAGAGAGCGTTAGTAAACAAAATATACATACAAAAAAAATAGCAACTCTTTTCATTTTCTGTTCCTCAATTAATTCCTATTTTATCGGTCTGATTCAATGCGCAATGGAACTTGCCTTAAATATACTGCTGCGTCATTACATCCACCACGCCGCGGGTGGTGAGCCGGACGGTGGGAATGACAGGCAGGCTCATAAAGGAGAGGGTCATGAAGGGGTCGATATCTTTGCCCACACCCAAGGTATAGGCGGCCTCCTTGGCATTTTCCAGAAGTGTATTGACTTCTGTCAAAGGCTTATCACTCATGAGTCCTGCGATTTCCAAAGGCAGCTCTGCCAGCACTTCGCCGTTTTTGACCACCACGATACCGCCGTGATTTTGGGCAATACGGTTGACCGCGAAGGCCATATCCTCGTCGTTTTCACCCACACAGATGATGTTATGGCTGTCGTGGGAAACAGAGGTAGCCACAGCACCGGCTTTCAAACCATAACCGTTGAGGTAACCGATGCCGATATGGCCGGTGTTTTTATGCCGTTCTACTACGGCCATTTTCAGAATGTCTGCCGCGGTATCTACTTGATCCGCATACCCCCGATCCTCTGTGATGATCTGGCCGGGAACCATACCGATGACACCCCGGCGGCGGTTATTTGCGAAGTCGGAAGCTTTCAGCACCGGTAAGTGGAAGGTGTCGTGGGCCTGCTTGTCCAAATGCGCAGGGATTCGGGGCAGGGGGAAATCCTGCACCTGTCCATCTGTGTAAACCAACTGACCTTTTTTATAGACCGTGACTACATGAAAATCTTTCAAGTCTTCCACAATGGCAAAGTCAGCCAGATACCCGGGGGCAATGGCACCACGGTTATTCAGCAGGAAATACCGTGCCGCATGAAGACAGGCCACCTGCACCGTCTGGATGGGGTCAGCACCCATGGCAACCGCTTCCCGGCAGATATAGTCGATGTGACCCTTTTCCAAAAGGTCGCTGGGATGCTTGTCGTCGGTGCAGAACATGCAGCGGTCGAAGAGCTTTTCCGATTGGATCAGAGGAAGCAATGCTTCCAAGTTTCGGGCGGCAGTGCCTTCCCGGATCATAATGAACTGGCCTAAGCGCAGCTTTGCCATGGCATCTTCCATGTCAGCGCATTCGTGGTCGGAATAAACACCGGCGGAAATATAGGCATTGAGTTCTTTGTCCCGCAGACCCGGTGCGTGGCCGTCGATCTTCTTGTGATGGGCCTGAGAAGCCACGATCTTGGAAACGGTTGATCCGTCAGCGGCAATGATACCGGGGAAATTCATCATTTCCGCAAGACCCTGTACCCGTGGATGCTCAAAGAAACTGTCAATATCCCGGTAGTCCAGATTGGCACCGCTTTCATCCAGCGGAGAGGCGGGTACACAGGAGGGAACCATAAACCGCACATCCACCGGAAGATCTTCCGTGGCTGCCAGCATATAGTCAATGCCGTCGGTACCCATGACATTGGTGATCTCGTGGGGGTCGGTAATAACCGTGGTGGTGCCGTGAGGGATTACCGCCCGGGCAAACTCGGCGGGACTGACCAGACTGGATTCCAGATGGATATGGGCGTCGATAAAGCCGGGGCAGACGATCTTGCCGGTCATGTCCGTTTCGGTGACGCCTTCGTAGCTGCCAAGACCCACGATCAAACCTTCCGCTACCGCGATGTCCCGAGTCTCCAACTCTCCGGAGAACACATTGACAAAGGTGGCATTCTTTAAAACAAGATCTGCTTTGCAGCGGCCTGCGGCCACATCGATAATGTGCTGCTTTTTGATGAGCTTGCGGCTGATCTTGCCGGACCAGGTTTCCTGATATCCCATAATCTTTCCTCCAGTATATATTTTACTAATGATATCATGCTATCGGGGAAAAGTAAAATCATCAAATTTCATAAAAAATGTCGGTTGTTTTCGTAATAGAATAAAAAGGGGAAAAGATGCTTGCAAAAATGCGCAAAAATGCTATAATAAAGGGTAATATCAAAAGTATTGCCAAAATGAGAAGGTGCACAAACAGTGATGGAACATAGAATTACCGCCCGGAAGAACCCTCTGATCCAGCAGATCAGAAAACTGCTGTCTTCCCGGAAAGAGCGGGAACAGGCAGGCCTTTTTGCCGCTGACGGTGTTAAGCTTCTGGCGGAAGCCGTTCGCTGGTGGCCGGGTCTGGATACGGTGATCCTGTCCGATGGGGTGGCCGCGCAGATACCCGAAGGTGTTCGGGTGGTTCGCGTGCCGCAGGAGATCATGGAATATATATCCCCTATGCAGACACCCCAGGGAGCGCTGTTTCTGTGCCGCCTGCCGGGGGAAAAAGCATTTACGCCGAAGCCGGGGATGCTTTTGCTGGATGGAATTCAGGATCCGGGCAATTTGGGAACGATTCTGCGGACAGCCGACGCACTGGAAATTCCCGTAATACTGTTGGAAGGCTGTGCCGATCCTTACAGCCACAAGGTAGTCCGTGCCTCTATGGGCGCGGTATTCCGCATGGAGGTGGTGCAGGCTTCCTGGAAACAGGTTGGAGCAGCCTGTAAAGAAGCGGGTATTCCTGTAGCGGTGACGGCTTTGTCGGAACGCTCGGAGGATATTCGCACTGCGGCACTTTCTGAGATGGCTGTGGTCATTGGCAGTGAGGGCCAGGGCGTGCGGAAAGAAATTCTGGAAGCGGCGGACAAACAGTTGATTATTCCTATGAGTGATCGCTGCGAATCGTTAAATGCGGCCATTGCCGCAGCCATTGTCATGTGGCAAATGAAAAAATAAAGAAACGGAGGAGAAAAAATGCGGATATACTGGTTATGGCTGGCTACCCGGCCCGGTATGACGGAACGGGAAAAGATGCTTGTGTTTGCGCATTTTGGATCTCCGGAAGATTGTTACTATGCAGATGCATATGATGGCATTGAAAATCTCAGCAAAAACGCAATGGAGGCGCTTGTCGATAAGGAGCTGAAGGAAGCGGAATCCATTTTTGAAGCTTGTGAAAGAAAGCGGATCCACATATTGACTTACAGCGATGATCTGTATCCCAGCTATCTTCGGAATATTATTGACCCACCGCTGGTGCTTTACTACAAGGGAACATTACCGGATTTTGACCGTGAGCCGATGATCGGTGTTGTGGGAACCAGAAAGGCTTCTGCCTACGGCATGTCGACGGCACGTCAAATGGGCAGACAGATCGCCGCTCATGGCGGTATTGTAGTTTCGGGTATGGCAGAAGGCATCGATGCTATGGCTACCTGGGGCGCGCTGGACGCGAATAAACCTGCCATCGGTGTGTTGGGCAACGGTGTGGACAGGGTCTATCCGGCCTGTAACCGGGATTTGTACCGGAAAATGGAACAGCACGGTTGTTTGATCTCCGAGTATCCGCCGGGAACACCGCCGGACCGCTGGCATTTTCCCAGAAGGAACCGGATCATCAGCGGCCTTTCAAACGGTGTGCTGGTGGTGGAGGCACCTTTAAAAAGCGGTGCGCTGATTACAGCCCGACAGGCGCTGGAACAGGGCCGGGATGTATTTGTTGTGCCGGGAAATATCGGTGTCAGCAGCTGCGAGGGAAGTAACGCGCTTTTGAAAGACGGTGCTGCACTGGTGACCTCCGGCTGGGATGTGATCGGAGAGTACGCTTACCGTTATCCTGATAAGATTCATAAAGAAATTCCTGCGGTGGAACAGGCAGACGACAAAATAGTGGTTGACAATGCCAGCCCGCCGCTTTATAGTGACTTAGAAATTATTGCTGCTGATCTTAGTGATACCGAAAAGGCGGTTCTTGCCGCCATCGGAACAGGTGAGCAGCTCATTGATACTGTCATCGCCAAAACAGAACTGTCCTCTTCGGATGTTTTGGCAGCGCTGACCATGCTGGAGGTCAGCGGTTATGTGACCACCCGGCCCGGCGGCTGGGTACAAATCAGCGAAATCCATTAACGCGGAGGAAATCCATGGCAAAAGCATCCAACCTCGTAATTGTCGAGTCACCGTCCAAGGCCAAGACCATTGGCAAGTATCTGGGCGCAGATTATACCGTCAAGGCCAGTATGGGCCACCTGCGGGATTTGCCCAAGAGTACCATGGGCGTGAATTTGAAAGCAAATTTTGAGCCGGAGTATGTGCCGGTTGACGGCAAGGAAAGCACGATAGCGGAGCTGAAAAAACTGGCGGATAAGGCCGATATGGTCTATCTGGCAACGGACCCGGACCGGGAGGGCGAAGCCATTTCCTGGCATTTGAAGGAACTGCTGGAACTGCCCGACGGCAAAAGTAAGCGTGTTACCTTTAACGAGATCACCCAGCGGGTGGTCAGGGAGTCCATCGCCAATCCCCGGGATATCGACTATAATCTGGTGGATGCCCAGCAGGCCCGCCGTGTGCTGAACCGGATCGTGGGTTACCAGCTCTCCCCGCTGCTGTGGAAGAAGGTCCGCCGTGGTCTGTCCGCCGGCCGTGTCCAATCCGTTGCTACCCGCCTGGTGGTAGACAGGGAAAATGAGATCCGGGCCTTTGTTCCCAAGGAATACTGGTCGCTGGATGTAACACTGAACCGGATGGGTAAAGCAGGCAGCTTCGTGGCCCACTATCATGGCGATACCAAAAAACGGGAACTGGGCAGTGAGGAAGAGGTTCAGAAGATCATCGATGACATTACCGGTAAGGAATTTACCGTTACCAGTGTCAAGCGGGCAGAGAAAAAGCGCTCCGCCGCGCCTCCGTTTACCACCTCTACCTTGCAGCAGGAGGCCTCCCGGAAGCTGAATATGACCCCCAAGCGTACCATGGCTGTTGCCCAGCAGCTTTATGAAGGTGTGGATGTGGCCGGAGAGGGCACTTTGGGTCTAATCACCTATATGCGTACCGACTCCCTTCGCCTTTCCAATGAGGCCATGGACGAGGCGGCAGCCTTTATCCGCCATCGCTATGGCAATGATTATTACTACGGCAAGCACCATGTGTTCAAGACCAAGGCCGGGGCGCAGGATGCCCACGAAGCCATTCGTCCCACCCATGTGGAGCTGGATCCCGAGCGGATTCAAAGCAGCTTAACAAGAGAACAGTACCGGCTGTACAAGCTGATCTGGAGCCGTTTCCTGGCATCCCAGATGGCAAATGCCCTGTTTGATACCGTATCCATTGATACCCAGTGTGCAGGTCATGTGTTCCGCAGCAGCCACCAGAGCATGAAGTTCGCGGGCTTCATTGCGGTGTACGAAGAGGGCAAAGACGACGATGATGAAGCAGTCGGTTCTCCTTTGCCGGATCTGGCGGAAGGAGAAAAGGCTTTGCCTTCCAAAATCGAAAAGGAACAGCACTTCACCCAACCTCCTGCTCGTTACACCGAAGCCACTTTGGTCAAGGCCATGGAAGAGAAGGGCGTGGGCAGACCTTCTACCTACGCGGCTATTATTTCCACCATTCAGGACCGGGAATATGTGAATAAGACCGACAAGCGTCTGGTACCCACCGCCTTGGGCGAAGTGGTCACCGGCTTGATGCTGGAACGGTTCAACGATATCATCGATGTGGAGTTTACCGCCAATATGGAGCGCCGTCTGGACGCGGTGGAAGAAGGCCAGCAGGAATGGAAAGCGCTGATGGCGGAATTCTATGAGGACTTTCATAAGGAAATGGAAGATGCCGAAAAGGCCCTGGAAGGTGTTCGTCTGAAAGTGCCCGATGAGGTCACCGAGGAGATCTGCGAGGTCTGCGGTAAGAACATGGTGGTCAAGATCGGCCGCTTTGGTAAATTCCTGGCTTGCCCCGGTTGGCCCGAATGCACCAACACCAAACCCATCGTGGAAAAAATGCCCGGACGCTGCCCCAAGTGCGGCAGCACCATTCTCAAGCGCAAGTCCAAACGTGGCTTTGCCTACTATGGCTGCGAGCGGGGCGCGGAATGCGGCTTTATGACCTGGGATGTACCCACTGCGCAGGATTGTGAGGTTTGCGGACAGACATTGTTTAAGAAGTCCGGCCGCGGCCGCATGAAGCCTTTCTGTATCAACGAAAGCTGCGCCAATTTCCTGCCCGAGGACAAGCGTGGCTACTACAAGAAAAAAACCGATGAGGAAGCAGCGGGGGAAGAGAAGAAACCTGCTAAGAAGACTACCAAAAAGACAGCTTCCAAAAAAGAGGGGAAGAAAAAATGAGTAAAGTAACCGTCATAGGCGCGGGACTCGCCGGTTCTGAGGCCGCATGGCAGTTGGCCCAGCGGGGCATCCAAGTGGAATTGATTGAGATGCGTCCGGTCAAATCCGGTCCTGCCCATCACACAGCCAATTTTGCGGAGCTGGTGTGCTCCAATTCTCTGCGCGGTGACCGGCTGGAAAATGCGGTAGGTCTGCTGAAAGAGGAACTGCGCCGCTGCGGTAGTATCATTCTGGAGTGTGCTGAGGCGACCCGTGTGGAAGCGGGCGGCGCTCTGGCAGTTGACCGTCACGGTTTTGCGGAAATGGTCACGGAAAAAATCAAGAATCACCCCAATATCACTGTTTCCTACGGTGAGATTACCGAGGTGCCGGAAGGCCCTGTAATCGTCGCCACCGGTCCGCTGACCTCCGATGCTATGAGTGACGCCATCGGCCGCTATTTCGGTGACGAAGAGCAGCTACACTTCTTTGATGCCGCTGCGCCCTTGGTGACCTATGAATCCATTGACATGGAGCTGGCCTGGTGGCAGAGCCGCTATGACCGGGGCAATGCCGACTATATCAACTGTGCCATGAACCGGGAAGAGTACGAGGCTTTCTACAACGAGCTGATCACTGCCGAGGAAGCCGAAGCCCACGGCTTTGAGGATAAGAATGTTTTTGAAGGCTGCATGCCTGTGGAGGTCATGGCCCGCCGTGGCTTTGATACCCTGCGTTTTGGCCCCCTGAAGCCTGTGGGTCTGGTTGACCCCAGAACCGGAAAGGAACCCTATGCCGTGGTGCAGCTTCGGCAGGACAATGCCGCCAAGAGCGTATTCAATCTGGTTGGCTTCCAGACACATCTGAAATTCGGTGAGCAGAAGCGGGTATTTTCCATGATCCCGGCGCTGAAAAACGCGGAGTTTGTCCGCTACGGTGTGATGCACCAGAACACCTTCCTGCAAAGTCCCAAGCTGCTGGACCGGTATTATGCCGACCGCCGCAATCCTCTGGTAGCCTTTGCAGGACAGATGACCGGTGTGGAAGGTTATGTGGAAAGCGCCGCTTCCGGCTTCCTGGCTGCCGTTGCCATGGCAGCTAAGGTGCAGGGCCGTGAACTGCCCGACTTCCCCCAGACTACAGCAATTGGCGCACTGGGCTTGTATGTCAGCGATGAGAGAATCACCGACTTCCAGCCAATGAATATCAATTTCAGCATTATTTCGCCTTTGGAGCAGCGAATCCGGAAAAAGGCGGAAAAGAATCTGGCGATTGCCAACCGTTCTCTTGCAATCATCGACGAAATGATTGCCAAGGGGTTTTAAAGAAAGAGGTGCGGCTATGAGAATTATTTTGGACGCAATGGGCGGCGACAATGCCCCGTTGGCTCCCGTAATGGGTGCCGTACAGGCAGCAAAGGACTTTGGCGCGGAAATCACTCTGGTGGGTCGTGGAGAAGCGATCCTGGAGGTGCTGCGTACCAACGGCATTGATACACTGCCTGTTGGCATTGAGATCGCCAATGCCGATGATGTGGTGGATATGCACGATGATCCCGCCCGGGTCATCCGACAGAAACCCAATTCTTCCATGGTCATGGGTCTGAAGATGCTGTCCGACGGGCAGGGCGATGCCTTCGTTTCCGCAGGCTCTACCGGCGCATTGCTGACCGGTGCGACTTTGCTGGTCAAGCGGGTCAAGGGTATCCGCCGGGCAGCTATGGGCCCTGCTATGCCCAATAAGGCCGGCGGCAAGACCATTATCCTGGACTGCGGCGCCAATGCCGAATGCACTCCGGAGTTTTTACTGCAGTTTGGTCTGGTGGGCTCTCTGTATGCCAAGAAGAATATGGGCGTGGAGAATCCCAAGGTGGGCCTTTTGAATATCGGCACGGAAGATACCAAGGGTACACCATTGCAGAAGGAAGCCTATGCCCTTTTGAAGGCTGCGGGCGAACAGGGCCTGATCAACTTTGTAGGTAATGTGGAAGGCCGTGATGTACCTCTGGGCGCAGTGGATGTGGTGGTTTGCGACGGTTTCGCGGGCAATGTGCTGCTGAAATCCATCGAAGGCACCGCTATGTTCATGGGAAGCCTCATGTCCAAGATGTTTAAGAAGAACCTGCTCAGCAAGCTGGCCGCTCTGCTGGTGATGAAGGATATCAAAGCATTTAAGAAGCTGCTGGACTACCGGGAGATCGGTGGCACACCCTTCCTGGGTATTCGTAAGCCGGTTATCAAGGCTCATGGATCTTCCGATGTACTGGCTTTCCGCAATGCGGTACATCAGGCCATGGAAGCGGCAAACAGCGACATAACCGCTGAGCTGGAGCAGATGCTCAGCAGTATGAAGGAGAACAGCAGTGATGATTAAGGATCTGGAAGCAGCCATTGGCTACCGGTTCAAAAATATCTCCCTGCTGCAAAACGCACTGGCCCATTCCTCCTATGCCAACGAGCGGTGGCATGACAGCCTTAAGAGCAACGAGCGTCTGGAATTTCTGGGTGACTCCATTCTGGGTATGGTGGTTGCGGAGTATCTGTACCGCAATTTTCCGGACCGTCCGGAGGGTGAGCTGACCCGGATGCGGGCCGATATGGTCTGCGAGACCAGTTTGGCTGCTGTGGCGGATAAGATCAAGCTGGGTGAGCATTTGCTGCTGGGTCATGGCGAAGAGCGGTTCGGCGGCAGACAGCGTGCATCCATTCTGGCGGATGCGGTGGAATCTGTCATTGCGGCATGTTTCCTGGATGGCGGTATGGAGGCCTCAAAGAACTTTATCACCAAATTCATTCTGACAGAGGTGCCGGTGAAGCAGATGCACAATGCCGATTATAAAACGGCATTGCAGGAGCTGGTGCAGCAGAAAAAGGATCAGGTGCTGTCCTACGAGCTGATTGGAGAATCCGGCCCCGACCATGATAAGCAGTTTCAGGTACGGGTGCTGCTGAACGGCACACCCATTGGGGAAGGTATCGGCAGGAGCAAAAAGCGTGCCGAGCAGGATGCTGCCCATAACGCATTGAACGCACTGAGTAAATAATAGTCAACAGGCCCAGCCTTCCCGGCTGGGCCTGTTGCTTAAACAAAGATAAATGATCGTTTATCTTACGAAAGATCTCGTAGGGCGGGGGCTTGCTCCCGCCGAAACACCGCACTGCCAGCGGCGGGACCAAGGCCCCGCCCTACACCATCTATCGTAAGATGGTACGATAAACGATCATTTATATGAATAACTTTTCGAAAATCGCAGACCCTACCTTCGGAGGGATCGATATGACGGAAAGACAGTATGAACGGCTGGTAGGGGAACTGGCACCCAAATCGCCCATTTGGAAGGATTGCCTGAATGCCTTCTGGATCGGCGGCTTGATCTGCACCTTGGGTCAGCTTGCCATGAACGGATATACCGCATTGGGATTGGATAAAGAGAACGCGGGCACAGCCACTTCTATGACATTGGTTTTCCTGTCAGCACTGCTGACAGGCCTTAGCCTTTACGATAATATTGCCAAACATGCGGGCGCCGGTACTCTGGTGCCCATCACCGGATTTGCCAATTCCATCGCCGCCCCGGCTGTGGAATTCAAAACAGAAGGCTTCATTCTCGGTGTCGGCGCAAAGATGTTTACGATTGCGGGGCCTGTTATCGTTTATGGTGTTTCAGCCTCGGTGATTTACGGCCTGATCTATTGGATAACCACATTGTTCTAAAGTGAAAAAGGCTTGACCAAAACGGTCAAGCCTTTTGAACGCTATTTGATAAATTTTTCAAAAAGTAAAGGATCGATTTCCAATTCAGTTACTACACCGTCAACATAATGCGATAAGTAAAAATCATATTCTACAGAACCGTCAGTATTGACGTTGGAATTGAGTGAAAAAAGATATTCATCCTCGATAATGTACGCACTATAATTAACACCGTATGTATAAAAGCACGCCTTCTCAGATGGGAGTACCCACTCTTTTGTTGACAAGTAATTGTTTGTGATTTCAATAAATTCGTCTTTGGATAATTGTGGTTGTTTGTCAGTGGATTCCATGATTTTAGAGAGAGGGTCAACAAACTCAGTTGTCGAAGAAGGTTCTTTGTTATTGCATGCAGATAAAAATGCGGTTATTAACAGTAACGTCAAAAAGATACACCAGCATTTTTTCATAATCATCCCTCCTTATTTGTATTTAAGCATACTGCGGAAGTTATAGTGTGAAAAATATGTAAAATTTTAGCCCTAATGGAACACGAATATATGGGTCCTAACTTGACACCAGCAGAGGGGTTCATATTAGGGGTTGGCGCGAAGATGTTCACAATAGCAGGCCCTGTGATTGTGTATGGAGTATCGGCGAGTGTGGTGTATGGATTGATTTATTGGATTACGACCCGGTTTTGAAAGTATACCGCAATCATTTTGGTTGCGGTATTTTTTTCTTATGCTATAATTATTTCATAACAATATGGGAGGTGTTTTCTATGCTTGTACATTGTAGCTTGGAAACTGCCGGAAAGGTTCCGGCAAAATAAGAAATTTACCGGAGGTAATATGACCAAAAAAGAATTCAAAGAGGCAATGCTTCGCGGGCTTGGCAGATGCGTGATCGCTGTCAGGAAAGAACCGGAGAAATATCGTGATATTGTACTTTGGGCTTGCAAAAGGAATTTTGCTTACGATGCCCAAAGCGAGGGAACAAGGTCGTGGTATACCTACACCATGGCAAATTCCTATCCCGACAAGGAAACCTTCATTAGCGCCACAGCAGAAGCGCTGAAGAAATATCGCCCTAATGGTAGTTGGGATTTGCTGCATCTAAGCGAAATCCTGATGTTCTTTGCGATGGACGGATATGAATTTGCCCGGCAAGCATTAGAAGAAAAGTATCAGGAAATACTCACGGCAATGCTTTCCTTAAAACGCAGACCAAACAGAGTGTTTCATGAACTGTCGGATTTGGAGCAGCTTGGATTGGTACTGACTGTTGACAGCAAATCCTTTCTGCGAATAGCGGGGGATTTTGGTCGTCTGTATCGGGAAAAGAAATACATGTGCGATGGTGATTTTGCCTGGTTCTTCTCTTCCAAGGGCGGACAATACAGGAGGACCATGGAAGCAGCTGCCAGAAAGGATAAGAATATCGCCTGCTTTATGAGAAGAGAGCAGGCAGATATTGATGCTCAGGAGAGATTCAGGCAGCAGCGGACGGAGAAACCCGAAGAGAATCTGACCGGATTCCGTCTTTCCCGTTGGCTTGCGAAAAAGGCAGACAGCGAAACAGTGGAGCGCTATGCCCGCGCCTACCAGATGCAAACAGAGCCGGAAGCCAGGGCAAAAGCATTGGAAGCCTTCACTTGGTGCCCTTATCCCGGAGACCCCAGCCCTATTATAGAGGATGCCCGGGCTATGGATGAAGAGCTGAGAAGAACGGCTTGGCAGGCTTTGGAAAATCTGCGGCATCCTGTTGTTCGGGACTTCGCTCATAACAATGCTGCGAGAGGCAACCGGACATTTGAAAACTTTGCCTTGTTGGTAACGAACTACATTCCTGAAGATGCTATGCTGCTGGAATCTCTTTTGAGAGATCTGATTTCGCAAAAGGATTGGGACGATGTCCATGCAGCAGGTATGGATATCTACCGAGCTTTCCGTGAAAGCAGCAGCATCCCACATCCAAAGCACCTGCTGCCAATTTTGTATGAATACAATCCTTGCTCTTTCTGCCGGGAATCTGCGTTGGCGTATATGTCCAAACACCGGATGCTGACAAAGGAACTTTTGGAAGAATGTCTGTATGACAGCAATGACGATATTCGCCGCATGGCAGCAAAACGATTAAGATAATGAAAGGAACAGGCTTGCCGATAGGTAAGCCTGTTCTGCTGTTTGTTCGCAGTTATTTGCCAGTATTCGGCAAAATTTAGTCCTAATAGAACACGAATGTATGGGTCCTAACTTGACACCAGCAGAAGGCTTCATTCTCGGTGTCGGCGCAAAGATGTTTACGATTGCCGGACCTGTTATTGTGTATGGTGTGTCCGCAAGCGTGGTGTATGGGTTGATTTACTGGATAACAACTTTATTCTAATGCAAAAGGCTTGACCATTTCGGTCAAGCCTTTGATAATTTTTCAAGCAAATATTCTAAAGCATTACTCTCAGAGGGGAAACCCACACAATCGTAATCTTCTCCTCTTTCGCGGAAAAAGACTTCCCATCGGTGGTAGTTTTTCAGTATATAGTATCCGTCTGCAACAGAGTTTTCAAAGTGGATTATATTAGTTGAGATGTTGTAGTTTCTGCATTGTTCAAGAAATTCAGTTCTTGTCATAACACCACCTCCTTTGTTTTATTATACTATACCGCCATCTCAAAGTAAATATTTTTGAAATTATAGTCCTAATGCAACACGAATATATGGGTCCTAACTGGACACCAGCAGAAGGCTTCATCCTCGGCGTCGGCGCGAAGATGTTCACCATCGCAGGACCGGTGATTGTTTATGGCGTGAGTGCCAGCGTGGTGTATGGCTTAATTTATTGGATAACGACTTTGTTTTAATGCAAAAGGCTTGATCGATTCGGTCAAGCCTTTTCCTACAACATTTTACATTGTGTGTTTAAATCGAGAAAGGGGATATCAAAAACTGCACAATCGATCTCATTAAGATTGCAAAGCTTATAGGTGCTTTGGGTGTTGAACTTTTCACCGTCACATAGGAACACCTTTGTTTTTGCAGAATTTAGCATCATTTTACGGGCATGATTTTCTTCCTCTGTGGTATCGGTGATGTTGCCACGGCTGTCTAAGGATTGAGAGGAGAAGAAAAGCATATCCACCATAATATTGGAAAGTGCAGTAAATGTTTCGGTTCCGGACAATGCTGTGCTGCCATTGATCGCACGACCACCCAAACAATGGGTTTGGATACCCAATTCGATGGCATGTAACGCAGTGGACAGATTGTTGGTGAATACGGTCATATTATGATGCTTTGCAATATAAGGAAGCAGGAAAGTCACCGTTGTGGAGCTATCAAGCAATACGGTTTGCCCATCTTTTAACAGAACAGAGGCCTTTTGCGCAATCAACCGTTTTTCTTTTACATTTTTGTGTGTTCGGTCATAGAAGCTTGCGACATTTGTAACAGGAGAAACGGTAGAAACACCGCCGTGCAGCCGTTTTACAAGACCATTATTCTGCAGATAGGTCAAATCTCTGCGAATGCTGGATGCAGAAGTAAAAGTGATATCTGACAGTTCTTGAACTGTAATGAAAGATCGATCATTCAAAATGCTCAAAATTTGTTTTTGTCGTTCACTTATGCTCATATAGCTACCCCTTTTTGCTCGTTTTTCTAATATATCGCCATCTATTGCGCGTTTTCGATCATCAAATTACAATTATAACAACAATACGATAATTGTCAATGGGAGAGGATATTGATGTTAGAGCAAATGAAGAAAAGCGTTTTTGAAGCGAACCGATTATTAAAAGACAGCGGCCTGATTGTGCTGACTTGGGGCAATGTTTCACAAATCGACCGGGAAAGTGGACATATCGTGATTAAGCCGTCGGGTGTATCTTATGACACTATGAAAACAAGCGACATGGTTGTGGTTGATTTGGAAGGCAATGTGGTGGAAGGTACGCTAAGGCCCTCTTCTGATCTTCCGACCCATATTGAATTATACAAAGCATTCCCCGAGATTGGTGGAATTACCCATACCCACTCACGTTGGGCGACAATTTTCGCCCAAGCTGGGGTGCCGATTCCGGCGCTGGGTACTACCCATGGAGATGTGTTTTATGGAACAATTCCTGTTACTAGGAAAATGACGGAGCAGGAGATACAAGGGAAATATGAAAAGGAAACAGGAAAGGTAATCGTAGAAACTTTTCGGGCAATAAATCCCAGTGAGATCCCTGCTGTGCTTGTGCATGCTCACGGTCCGTTTATTTGGGGAAAGGATGCCATGAAATCGGTGGAAAATGCCATCACATTAGAGGAAGTGGCCATGATGGCATACTACACGTTGCAACTCAATTCAAATGCGCAGATACAGCAGGCATTGCTGGACAAGCATTTTCTGCGTAAGCACGGAGCCAATGCTTATTACGGCCAGGAGGGAAAATGATATGGTGATAGATAGTAAACAGTATAACGGTCTTTGTGCTTGCGGAAAAAATCACAAAATGGCAACGGAGTTTTGCCTAATCGAAAGCGGATGCCTCCAAAAAGTAGACGTATATATGAAAAAGTATGGTCTGCAAGGTTATTGCGTGGCGGTGTATGACGAGAATACCTATAAAGCAACTGCGGACCGGCATCCCCGGGTTGATGCGGAGGTGGTGCTTCCGGCCGAAAATCTGCACGCAAATGAGCACGGTGTAGCGCTGTTATTAGAGAAATTGCCGGAACAAGCGGAGATCATCCTTGCAGTCGGATCAGGAACGGTTCATGACATTTCCCGTTATTGTGCATATACGAGAAACGTAGATTTTGTATCCTGTCCTACTGCCGCCAGTGTGGATGGATTCTGCTCTTCGGTGGCGGCAATGACATGGGATGGTTGCAAAAAGACCTTAACAGCTGTGGCACCGAAAATTGTTGTGGCGGATTTGGATATTATTAAAAATGCACCCATTCGTCTTGCAAGATCCGGCTTTGGCGATATGGTTGGCAAATATGTATCCCTGACGGATTGGAAGATCGGCAACTTACTGACCGGAGAGCTTTATTGCGAAACAATTGCAGAACTTACACGGCAAGCAACCGAAAATGTTTTGAAATCAGCAGAGGGCATTGTTTCCAGAGATGATAAGGCATATGAAAACCTAATGTGCGGCCTGCTGCTTTCCGGCCTTGCTATGCAAATGATGGGAAATTCCAGACCGGCATCCGGCGCCGAGCATCACATCTCCCATTTTATCGAAATGAAGCCGTGTTCTTTAGGGATTGATTCTGATGCACTTCACGGTGAAAAAGTCGGTGTAGGCACGCTTCTTGCCATAAACGAATATCGCCGTATCATTTCCCAACCGGATGTTTCGTTTAGAGATTATGAGGCGTTTTCTGCGGATTTAATTGCCGATGTATTCGGACCCGAAATGTTGAAAAGTCTTTTGGATGAGAATCAAAAGGATTCAGCTGCAAATGTTACTGCCGAAATACTTCGGGCAAATTGGGATAGCATTTGTCGAGAAATTGCCAAATTGCCGGATGTAGAGGATTTGAAAAAGATATATGGAGAACTTGGTGTAAAAGCAACTTTGCAGGAAATCGATGTCTCCGAGAAATTTGAAGATATTTTACTATCCAATTCGCCAATGGTAAGAAATCGATTGACACTTATGAGGGTACGTAAGTGTATTAAGACGGAGGGGTAAGGTTTTAGTATGTATACAGGTAAAGTAATTCTTGCGGCTCATCGTGGAGACCGTAAAACTTGTCCGGAAAATACAATGCCAGCTTTTGAAAAGGCCCTTGCCTTTGGGGTGGATATGATAGAAACCGATGTGCATATGACAAAGGATGGGGAACTAATCATAATGCACGACCGTAATACCAAGCGCACAACAGGACATGATGGCCTGGTTGACCAAATGACCTTTGAAAAAATAAAAGCGCTTGATGCAGGCGGGTGGTTTTCCGAGGAATTTAAAAACACATCGGTTCCATCTGTGCAAGAGTTTATCGAGTGGATCAAGGATACGCAGATGCTTATCAACTGGGAACTGAAGGATTATCCGAGTGTAGTTGGGGATGATTTTGCTTTTCGTGCTGCGGACAAACTGGTTGCCTTGATAGAAGAAAACGGCCTGTCTGCGCGTTCGATGGTGAATTCTTTTAGTGACCGTGTTTTGGAGCACATCATTCAAACCCACAGCCACAAATTCCCGGTTCACGGACAAGGTATTTTGCATTGCCAGAAAACCACCGACAAGGCAACGGTGCCTCAAACCGAATTGTATGATTGGTGCTGCCTGTATCCCGAAGAATCCGGAAAGCAAGCGTTGGATTATCCTCACAATTTTGCGTACTGTGGGAAAAACAATATATTGCCCTGCGTTTGTGTCCCGGATATTTTGGAGGATTATGACAGATATATCCAGCTTGGATGCCGTATGTTTACCTCCAATGACATTTATAAAGCGGATACGATTTTAAGAGCGTTGGGACAGCGATAGAAGGATGTTTTTAGATACGTTGTCTAAATTTGATTTACTTTTACCTATTTCGTGCGAATTCGAACCGTTTTCGACAAAAAACACTGCGTCCTAAGTTGACACAAGCAGAAGGCTTCGTCCTTGGCGTTGGCGCGAAGATGTTTACGATTGCAGGACCGGTTATAGTATACGGTGTAAGTGCGAGCGTGGTGTATGGGCTTATCTATTGGATTATGCAGATGATAAGATAAAAGGCTTGCCCCATTGGGTCAAGCCTTTTTAGTCGTTTTTATCCAATCCGCTTTTGTTTTCTAAATTCTTCGGGGGAAATATCGTTTTTGTTGACAAATTGTCGATAAAAATGAGAATAATTCTGATATCCGCAGCTAAAAGATATGCTTTCTATAGTTTCAGATGTTGTAATTAGTAATTCTTCTGCTCTTTTTAATCTTACTAAATTAAGATATGCAATCGGAGTTTGCTCGAATGATTTTTTAAATACATTTATGATATGATTTTTACTAAATGCAAACTTCTTGCAAAGCATATCGATGCTGATGTTTTGTTGATAGTTCTTACTGATAAATTCTGAAATTTGTTCTGCAATACCGTTGCCTGACGTGATTTTACAAAGCTTTGACAATATAGTATAAAATACATTTGCTTTTATAATATACGGTGCGTCACTGTAAGAAATCTTGTTCATTTGCTCAATTTCATTTTTAAGATATTCGTAATCAAAGGTACCGCGTTTAGCGATGAAACTATCTTGTGTCCACTCAGCATAAAAATGAATATAAAGATATTTCGGTGAGTCACTTGGAAGCACACCCTCTTGCACTGAGCCGTGCTTTTGAATATGATACTCACCCGGGTGTATCTCATAAAAGACACCATCTTCTCTAAATCGCAAAATTCCGTCATAAACAAGCAGCAAAACATCATCTTTGCAAACTCTGCTTACATGGTATTCTTTTTCATTAAAAAAACGAAGAGACGCAAATCGGTATGTTATTTCTTTATTCAAATCGATTCCATACATACTATCACCGTCAAAATTATAACAGCTATAGTGTGATATTGTCAATATTATATGTGATAAAATCAATTTTAATGCCCGTTTCTGTGTGATAAAATGCAACAGAGGTGATAAATATGAATAAATGGAACTTTTATACCACAAAAGAAATCAAACCAAAAGGCTGGATGAAGCGCCAGCTCGAAATACAAGCAGAAGGGTTATCGGGGAATCTTGATAAGATTTGGCCGGATGTTAAAGACAGCGCTTGGATAGGCGGAGATAGAGAAGGCTGGGAGCGTGTCCCATACTGGCTTGACGGATTTATTCCATTGGCATATTTGTTGGAAAACGAGGATATGATTGCCCGCGCAAAAAAATATATGGACGCTATACTTGCTGCGCAATGTGAAGACGGATGGATTTGCCCTTGCAAAAAGGAAGAACGTGATACTTATGACAGTTGGGGCGTGCAGCTGATTTCCAAGGTTATGACGGTATATTATGAATGTTCAGGCGACGAAAGAATACCTGACTCGCTTTATAAAGTGGTTAAAAACTATTATGAACTTTTGTCCTCTGGGGAGATCAAACTGTTTGGTTGGGGTCAATACCGTTGGTTTGAAGCATTGATTGCTATACACTTTTTACACAAGAGATATAAAGAAAATTGGTTGTTAAAATTAGCGGCCATTTTAAAGGAACAAGGGACAGATTTTACCGCAAACCAAGAATTTTGGAAAACCCCATTATATAAAGTTTTATGGGAGACCCACATAGTTACAATTACTATGATGCTTAAGTGGGAAGCTTTATGTTGTGATTTGTTGGGAGAGGATTATAAGGACCTTGCAGAAGAATACTATAATATTTTATCCACATATAACGGAACGCCCGTAGAACTGTTTACAGGCGATGAGCATTTGGCAGGACTAAGCCCTATTCACGGAACTGAACTTTGCTCCGTTGTTGAGCAAATGTATTCTTACGAGCATCTGTTTGCCTACACGGGTGATAAAAAATGGGCCGAGAGATTGGAAGTAGTTGCTTTTAATGCACTTCCTGCAACAATTAGTGATGATATGTGGGCGCACCAGTATAACCAATTGAGTAATCAGATCGCCTGCATCACGTTCCCCAGAAAACCAATTTTTGGCACAAACGCACCCGATGCGCACATATTTGGGTTACAGCCCAATTACGGTTGTTGTACGGCAAACTTTAATCAAGGATGGCCGAAGCTGGCGCTGTTTGCATTTATGCATTGTGACGATGAGGTTATCAATTCTCTTATGATACCGTCTGTATTAAAAACCGATGATGTGGAGATAACCCTTGAAACAGAGTATCCTTTTAAAAACTTTGCAAACTATACAATTGAGAGTAAAAAGGATTTTACTTTTGTGATTCGTATTCCGTCCTTTGCCAAAAAACTCAATGTAAATGGGAAAAAGGTTGATACACAGGATGTTTCTTTTGAAATAAAAGCCAATACAACTGTTTCGGTTTCGCTGAGTTTTGAAACAAAACCATATTTTAAAGAAAGACCACATCATCTTCATACGGTGCAATGCGGTTCTTTGGTTTTCTCTCTTCCCATTTCTTACGAAGCAGAGAGAATCGAATTTGTTGACGGTAATGGTGTGGAACGGAAATTCCCTTATTGTGATTATCATTACATTCCAACATCCGAGTGGAATTACGGATATGTCAAATCTAAATTATCGCTGGAAACCGCGAAAATATCTTGTGTCCCGTACTCTGCAAAAAATCCGCCAATATTTATTAAAGCGAAGGCACGAAAAATTAATTGGGGGTATGAGCACGGATATGACACAGTGTGTGCAAAGGTTCCAAATTCACGCAAGCCTATATCGGATGTTGAGGAAATTACGTTGATACCTTATGGCTGCGCCAAACTCAGAATGACGGAACTGCCATTTGTTAAAAGTAATGGGTCCTAACTGGACACAAGCAGAGGGCTTTATTCTCGGTGTCGGCGCGAAGATGTTCACGATTGCGGGGGTCGATTGAGAACATCTACCCGAAAAAAGGCTTGACCAACGGTCAAGCCTTTTCAAGATTTTTGTCAAAGTTGTGGATCCAATCTGCCTTCAGGAAATAGATAAGGAAGATGATACTGCTGAGTGTCCATGTGATGGGGTAAGCCCAGGAGACGGTGGTGAGCTGATTGACAAGCTTCACAGCCACGGATATGTAGGTCACCCGGAACAGACACCAGCAGGCCAGCATGGTAAACATAGGCACCGTTGCTTTGCCCGCGCCGCGCATGACACCGGCGATGCAGTGAGAAAATGCCAGCAGACAATAGAACAGGCAGATGGTACGCATGTGCTGCGTTCCGAAAGCGATAGCTTCCGCCGATTCGCTGAAAAAGCCAATAAGCTGTGGCGCAAATGCGTAGGAAAGACCGCCGATAACTTCAGCCATCAGACAACTGCACACCACACCGAAAGCAACGCCCTTTTTCACCCGTGCGTGATGCCCCGCACCCAGATTCTGGCCAACGAAGGTGGAGATTGCCTGGGTGAAGCAGGTGACGGGCAGGAAGGCAAAGCCCTCCAGCTTGGAGTAAGAACCGCAGCCGGCCATGGCTGCCTTGCCAAAACTGTTGATATTGCTTTGCACCACCACATTGGCGATGGCGATGACGCTGTTTTGCACACCGGAGGGCAGGCCGTAACGGATGATCTGGGAAAGACTTTCCTTATCAAAGCGGATCTGGCGGATCCGAACCCGGTATGGTGCATCGACACGCACCAGATGTAAAAAGCACAGCAGCGCGCTGACACCCTGTGAGATAGTGGTGGCGATGGCGGCAGAACCGACACCAAAGCCAAGAACAGCCACGAACAGCATATCCAGAACAATATTGACAAAGGTGGAGAAAATCAGATAGTACAGCGGATGCCTGCTGTCGCCAACGGCATGAAGGATACCCACGAAGATGTTGTACATGACCGTGAAGATCGCACCGCAGAAGTAGTAGCGGAAATATGCAATGGATTGGGGAAGGACATCCGCAGGGGTGCCCATCCATTGCAGAATGATCGGTGTCAGCGCTATACCGGCAACGGTCAGCAGCGTACCGGTGACCAGACCAAAGGCGATGGCCGTATGGATGGCCTTGCTCATGGTATCGTACTGCCTGGCACCGAAAGACCGGGCAATGACCACACCGGCACCCATTGCCACACCGTTGAAGAAGCTGACCATCATAAAGATCAGACTTCCGGAGGAACTGACGGCTGCCAAAGCATCGTCGCCTATGTAATTGCCGACACACCAGGCATCAAAGGCGTTATACAACTGCTGGAACACATTGCCAAGAAACACCGGCATTGCGAACATCAGCATGGCTTTCCAAATAGAGCCTTCGGTGAGGGAATAGCGTTTAGAATGCAAGGCGCGCGCCTCCTTTTGTGGTTTTGTGATCATTCAATATCGAGCAACTGAGAAAAATCGTAAATATAGTAATCTGCAACGTCTTTGATCTGCCGGACATAATCTTCCGATGAAGGATCATAGACACCGCACACCAGCATACCGGCGGATTTTGCGGTTTTATCCGCATCCAGATTGTCATCCAGAAACAGAACATTTTCTACAGTGGTATTCAGCCTTTGCGCGGCCATACGGTAGATGTGGGGGTCTGCTTTGGTGGTATTGAAGTCGTCGCAGGACCAGATGTTATCAAACAGTTCCCACATGCCCAGCCGTTTCAGACAGGCATCCAGTGTAATATGGGGACTGGCGGTGAGAACATTCAGACTGGCGCCCCGCCGTTTTAATTCCTGCAATGCGCAGATCACATGTTCTTTGGCCGGAATGGTGTAAAAATAGGCATCCTGCATATATTCCTTCATTACGGAAATCAGATGATCCTTACGCATGTTTAAACCCAAGTGGTTGATATAGTAGTCGGCAGTACCGTTGAGCCCCAGGGGAGTAATGGTTTTGGTAATGTCCTTGTCGTAGGGTATATGGTTCTCGTCCAGAATGCGGAGCATTGCGGAAACGAAGGTGGGCATGGAATCCACCAGTGTGCCGTCGAAATCAAAAAGATAACAGGTTTTCATGAGCGTCTACCTCGTGGTTGAATTGGCTTCAATATACCGCATATATAGATAAAAGTAAAGAGAAAAAACCTTTGTGATATCATCACAGAACAAAGGCTGAAAACCGGATATACTGAAGACACAAAGAAAAACAAGGAGGATGTACAAATGTCTGTTATCAATATCAATCAAAACAATTTTCAGGAGGAAGTGATCCATTCCGATAAGCCTGTTCTTTTGGACTTCTGGGCACCCTGGTGCGGCCCCTGCCGTATGGTAGGACCCATCGTGGAAGAAATTGCGCAAGAGCGGGAGGACATCAAGGTGGCAAAGGTCAATATCGATGAGCAGAGCGAGCTGGCCAGCCGGTTTAAGATCATGAGCATTCCCACGCTGATGGTAATAAAAGACGGTAAGGTTGTGAATCAAGCTGTTGGCGCAAGACCGAAAAACGCGATTTTGGATTTGCTGTAAGAAAAACAGAATACCAGATGGACAACCCCTCCGGTATAGCCGGAGGGGTTGTATGTTTGGCGATAGTTTCGGAAATGTTAAAACCGTATCGGTTTTGAAATTGACAAAAAAACGGGTTGGTTTAGAATATGAAATAGAATCTTATGTTAGAAAAACCAAGGTGCTCCATGCAATATGCAGGGTATGATCTTCAAACTGAAACCCAACACCTTTGCGTATTTAGAAACTGTTTATATTTCCCCAATGCGGTAGAGGTTGGAAAACTCTGTCGGTGTCATGCCGACCTTTTGCTTAAAGGCTCTGCAAAAGTGGAACACACTGGAAAAGCCGCATTCTTCCGCTATGGCAGTGACGGAAAATGGTGTGTCGGTGAGCAGCTGTTTTGCCTTTTGCAGACGAATGTCCAGAATATACTGCTTCGGTGTTGTGCTGTAGTGCTTGAAAAAGAGCTTGCGCAGATACACTTCGCTGAAGCCAACCTGCTTGGCCAACTGCTCGTTGGAGAGCAGGGGGTCGGAGATGTTCTTTTCAATATATTCGATCACACCCACCAGCGGGTGGCTTTCCTGGGCGGCACTGCCGAATACCATGTCGAGAATCTCATAGAAACAGCTATAGACCCGGTAGCGGCTCTTCTTGAACAGGAAAAGCTCCTGCATTTTATCACAGGCTTTTAAGCAGGCTTCCGGATTGGCAAGGGGAATGGATCGGATTTCGTCCAGTGTCAATCCGTCGCACAGAAAATTGAGGACCGGGAAAATGCCTTCTTCCTCCCTTTTCAGCAGATAGGTTCCTCCTTGCGGGAGTAGAACCGCATGGTTGGGGTCGGAAATGAATTCTTTTCCATTCATGCAATAAGTAATTTTGCCGCTCTGGCAGAAGGACAGGCCGGAGCATCTTCGGTCTACCATTTGATGCTCTTTGCCCGCTTCGGAAAAGACAAAAAAGGGTCGTTCAATTTTGGTTACGGTGATCGAGCTTAATGTATCCATTTAGCATACCTCCAAACGGAATCAACGGTTTTGAAAAGGAGTAAATAATGCGCGGAAAATTTCTTAAAAAACAGGATCCAATGCTGACGGTGATGCTTCAGTGCGAGACACCGGATGTTGCCATCGGCAGGATCCGCAATGCCAACGGTCTGGGCGCGGATGCTTACGGATTGCAGGTAGAAACGCTAAATCTGGAATATCACAATCCGGAAACCTATCAGCGGATATTTAACGAAATGAAGGGCCGTCCCAGCTATGTGACCTATTACCGCTATACAGCCAATCAGGGCAAGACTGACGAAGAGCTGGCAGAAGGCTTGATCACCCTTGCTAAAAGCGGTGCGACCCTTTGCGATGTGATGGGAGACTATTTTTGCAGACACCCGGAGGAACTGACCGAGGATAAAACAGCAATCAAAAAGCAGATGGAGCTGATCGACCGGATCCACAGCGAGGGCGCGGAGGTCTTGATGTCCTCTCATATCTGCAAGTATACGCCTGCTGAGCGGGTGCTGGAAGTTGCTCTTGAGCAGAAGCGCCGCGGCGCTGATATCATTAAGATCGTCACCGCTGCACAGACCATGGAGCAGCAGATCGAAAATCTGCGCATTACCGATCTTCTGAAACGGGAGCTGGGCGCACCCTTCCTGTTCCTTACCAGCGGAGAGTGTACGATACAGCGCAGATTGGGCATCCGTCTTGGCTGCTGCATGGCGCTTTGTGTATACGAGCATGATATTCTTTCTACACCTACCCAGCCGCTGCTGCAAACCATGAAAAAGGTTCGGGATGAGATGGATTTCTAAATCCGAAATGTAGCTTCTTTTCGGATTTCCAGGGGTGTTTTTCCAGTGCGGGCTTGGAGGATCTTTCGGAAATAGGAGGTAGAGCTGAAGCCTAACGAATCGCTGATCTCCTGAACGGATCGATTGGTAGTGGAAAGCAGTGCAACTGCCTTTTCAGTGAGCATCTCCAGCCGGATATCGTTGGGCGTTTTACGCAGATGCTTCTTGAAAAGCAGATACAGTCCCGACTCGCTGACATTGCACAGGGCAGCGGTTTCGGAGATTTTTCGATTTGGGTTTTCGGTTATGTATTCGATTGCCTTTTCAACAGTTGGGTGGGTGTATGGTTTTTCGACCAAGTGCATGCTGTCAGCGACTTCTTCAAAAAAGTAATATAATTTTCCAATTCCCTTTCCTGTAAAGGGGATTTCCCTACATAATTCTGTGAATAGCTCCATTGCTTTCGCAGAGGGCCGGATTTTTTGCAAAGCAAAAGATCTCTCCATGGGGGAAATATAAAAACCAAAGGAATAAAAGGCTACCTCATCGCCGTCTCCACCAAACCACTGGGACTGGTACCGCAGGCCCTTGGGTATGTAGAATATTTCATTGGGTTTTAAGAATAATTCCGTTTTTGCAGTTCTGATTTTTGCAGTGCCCTTGATCAAACAGCCAAAAAAGTGGCAGGGAACAGGTGCTTTGGTATGATCCGTAAAATGGTACCTTTGAAACTTGTAAATATTGAAATTGAAGTTTTTCAAGAAATTTGTTTCGTTCAAAGCATATCACCTTTAAAGTGTAGATAATTTTACCTCATTTCATATAGTATATAGGATTGTTTGTCAGATTGTCAAGCAATATAATGAGCGTGAGGTGATTATTTATGGCATACAAACGAATCGCATTTACTGCGCTTTGTAAGGCTGAGCTGGAAAACTACGAACTGGGGGATCCCAAGGAAAATCAAGTGCAGGTCAAACTGGTCTGTTCCACCATCAGCAGCGGCACTGAACGGGCTAATCTGACAGGCAGCAAAAGTGTAGATATTTCACGTCCGGAAACAAAAGAAGCAATTTTTCCCCGGTACGCGGGATACAGCTCCTCCGGTATTGTAACGACAGTGGGGGAGGGTGTCACGGATCTGCGGCCCGGTGACCGGGTGGTTTTGGGAGGATCGACCCATAGCCAGTATTTGAATATGGATAGAGGCAGTGTTCAACTGCTGCCGGATGCGGTTTCTTTTCAGGATGCCGCGATGTTCTATATCGCTACTTTTCCGTTGGCAGCAATTCGTAAGTGCCGGCTGGAGCTCGGAGAATCGGCCATTGTGATGGGACTTGGCGTACTGGGACTTGCAGCAGTGAAACTGCTAAAGCAGGCGGGTGCGGTGCCGGTAATCGCGGTGGATCCGGTTCCGGAAAAACGGGAAAAGGCACTGCAATGCGGTGCGGATTTTGCGCTGGATCCTATGGATGCAGATTTTGCCAAAACCGTGAAAGCACTGACAGGCGGTGGCGCAAGGGTTGGTATTGAAGTCACAGGTATTGGTGCCGGTCTGGATGGTATTCTGGATTGTATGGCAAGATTCGGCCGTGTGGCATTGCTGGGCTGTACCCGTGATAAGGAATTTACCATCGACTATTACCGTAAGGTCCACGGTCCGGGAATTACCCTCATCGGTGCACACACCGCTGCACGACCCGGGAGCGAGTCACACAGTGGCTGGTGGACACAGAAGGATGATATGCAGGCGCTGATCAAACTCCATGAAATGAATCGTATTCGTTTGGGGGATATGGTGGACGAGGTCCATTCACCTGTAGAAGCACCTGAGGTTTACGACCGTTTGGCCCGGGAAAAGACTTTCCCAATTGTGCAATTTGATTGGAGCAAGTGACAATGAGAAAAATCAAAATTGCCCAGATCGGTACGGGCCATGACCATGCGCCTGCGGCAATCAACGTTCTCAAGCGTCGAACCGACCTGTTTGAGTTGATTGGATTTGCCGTGGTGCCGGAGGATGACGGCAATGTCAGCGCCATGCGGTACGAGAACACAAAGCAAGCCTACGAAGGTGTTCCCCAACTGACGGTGGAGGAAATTTTGAACTACCCCGGCCTGAATGCGGTGTGCATCGAAACAGAGGACAGGGCGCTGACCAAATATGCCCTGATGGCCGCGGAAAAGGGCCTGCATATCCAGATGGACAAGCCGGGCGGCATCTCGGATGAGGACTTTGACCTGCTTATCGATACGGTGTCTGAAAAAAAGCTGGTGTTCCACACGGGATATATGTACCGGTATAACCCGGCGATCCAAAAGCTAAAAGCGGGTATCAAGGCGGGAAAGCTGGGAGAGATCCTTTGTGTTGAGGCTCAAATGAGCTGCTGCCACCCATTGGAAAAGCGGAATTGGCTGGGCAATTACCCCGGCGGTATGCTGTATTTTCTGGGCTGCCATATGGTTGATCTGGTGTATTCCATTATGGGTGAGCCGCTGGATGTGATCCCTATGAGCTGCAGCTCCGGTGTTGGCGGTACGACGGCGAAGGATTTTGGCATGGCTGTATTCCAATATCCCCATGGCGTTTCCTTCGCAAAAAGCACCGCGGTGGAACTTGGCGGCTTTGAGCGACGCCAGCTGGTGGTCGTGGGAACAAAGGGAACCGTGGAGCTGCGCCCGCTGGAGTGGGCATCTCCCGGACATGGGGATATATACGCAGCCCATGTGACCGGAGTTCATGAATGTTACAGTGATGCCTGGGCCGCGGAAGGGGAGCGCTATGACAGCCCGGTATACGGGCGCTACGATAATATGTTCTGCGCCTTTGCCCGGTATGTTAATGCAGAAGAGAAAAACCCATTTGACTATGAATATGAAAGAAGCTTGCACAAACTTCTTTTGAAGGCCTGTGGAGAAAAGTAATATGCCAAAAGATGACCTGTCCCTTTATTGCCTGAAATATGCTGAGTCTGCTTTGCGCGAGAGCATGGTGTTCGTTGGTGGAAACGAAGCCAAAAGAATACCCATCTCCTTTGTGATCTATCTGATACAAACGGAAAACGCCAATATTTTGGTGGATCCCGGGTGTGATACACTGCCGGGGTTTGAAATGCATTATTTTTCATCCCCTGTATCCACTCTGGAACGGGTGGGATTGACTGCCGATGACATCACTGACGTGGTCATTACCCATTCCCACCATGACCATATTGAGGCGGTAAAATATTACCCCAATGCGGTGATCCATGTCACAGCATCGGAGTATCAAAGCGGAAAAAGTTACATTCCGGAATCCTGCAAGATACATATTTTTGAAAAAGAATATGCCCTGCATCCGCAGGTCCGTCTTATTGAATGGGGCGGTCATGCGAAAGGCTCTGCTGTGGTGGAGGTAAAAGCGGGGGAGACGATCCATCTGCTTGCGGGTGATGAGTGTTATACCCAGGAGAATATTATACAGAAGCGCTGCACGGGCAATTTTTACAATCAGGAAAAAGCCACGAAATTTGTGGAAAAATACAGCGACAGCATGTATCGGGTGCATACCTGTCATGATATTTCTCTGAAAACAGAAAAAATTATTTAATAAAGCTGGTAAAATAAAGGAGCAAGCGTTATGAAAGCAATACTGGTAAACGACGATAAGACTTTGCGGTGGGATGATGTGCCCAACCCTGTTCTGGGCGACGAAGACTGCCTTGTGAAAATCGAAGCGGCGGCTCTGAACCGTGCTGACCTGATGCAGCGTGAAGGCGACTATCCGCCTCCTCCCGGTTGTCCGGAGTGGATGGGACTGGAAATTGCCGGTACCATTGTGGAGGTTGGTCCGGAGGCGGCAAAGAAATCCCAATGGAAAGTGGGCGATAAGGTCTGCGCGCTTCTTGGCGGCGGCGGATATGCCCAGTATGCCAATGTGAAATATGACATGCTGATGCCTGTGCCGAAGAACTGCACTATGGTAGAGGCGGCAGCCATTCCGGAAGCCTTTGCAACCGCCTATTTGAACCTGTTTATTGAGGGTAACATCCAGAAGGGAAATACCCTTTTGATGAACGCGGGTGCCAGCGGTCTGGCAAGCGTGATCATTCCCATGGCCAAGGCATTTGGTATTCGGGTGATCACAACTGTCCTGACGGAAGAGATCGCCAACAATATCAAGCATCTGAATGCGGACAGAGTTGTAGTCACAACGAAGGAAAACATTGCGGAAGTTCTGAAGGAGGAGCTGGAAAACGGCCATCCTGTGGATGTTGCAATCGATTGCCTTGGCGGCGAGATCATGGGCAAGTGCATCCATTATCTGAAGCACGGCGCTCGCTGGATCATGATCGCGGCACTGGCAGGCACCAAAACTGAAATCGATCTGAAAAATATCTATGTTCGGAATGTACGGATCATTGGTTCCACCCTGCGGTCCAGAACACCGGAAATGAAAGCGCAGATTCTTGCCAGCCTGGTGGAAAATGTTTGGCCCAAGGTAGAAACGGGAGAGGTGAAGCCCACCATTTACAAGGTCCTGCCCATCCAGCAGGCCGAGGCCGCTCACGACATCCTGTACCGGGGAGAGAATGTGGGCAAGGTGGTTTTGACGGTAGATTGATGCATCATATGTAGGGAATGATCTGTGTGTCATTCTTTACAAAACCTCTGAATACGCAATAGGGAACGGCACACAGGCCGTTCCCTACCATTCATTTTAGGGGCCGTCTCATTTTGAGACAGCCCCTTTTGTGTGAATTATAAGAGTTTTCGTAAGACCGGAATCAAAACCTTTGCCATGGAGTAAAAGCCAAGGTCGTTGGGATGGCAGCCATCCACGGTGCCGTCGTTTTTTGCGTATTTCATCAAAGTGGGTCCATCGATGAAGTATACATTGCGGTCACCCGCCGCAAGGGCATCGGTGTAGGTTTTTTTGATAATATCCAACCGCGGCTTGTCCATTCCGCTGAGACGGTACTTGGGCCGCGACAGCATTACGATGGGCAGGTGGGGATTGGCCTGACGAATGATTTGAAACATCCGTTGATGGGTAGCTTCCAGATGCTGGGCGCTGGGGGCGTTGTGGTCGTAGTCATAGACAAAGACCGACATATCCAAATCCTTGATATACTGTGCGATCTCATCTTCCGCTTTTGCGTTTCCGGAGAAGCCAAGATTGATAAAATCCGTTTGTAGCGCCCTGGATATGATACTTTCATAGGAATTACCGGGCCGGGAAGCGCAACCGCCCTGGGTGATGGAGGAACCATAGAAACCAATGGGCTTTTGATACTTATATCCGGAGGATTTTTTGATGACCGCACACTCTTCCAAACCCACATACAGGGAAGAAACACTGCCGTAAAGGGGAAAGTTAATGGTGATTTCCCGCTTTTTCTGATCGGGGAATCGGATCACGCTTTCAAAACTGTCGACGATGTCGTAAGGGGGAATAAAGGTTCCATAGTATTCCTCGTTGCGGCCCACATACAGGTCAAAACCGCCGTTGCCGGTCAGGGTAGCGTGGGAACCTCTGAAGATTTCGGGCATGGTTGCCTTGATGGCGACGAAAGAACTGTCGGTGATGAATTTCAGCCTGCCGCCTGCGGTATGGGTATGCAGGATATATACACCCTCGCTGACGGATTTTGCAACAGCTTCCGGAAGCCTTCTGTACATGGCATCTTCGTAAAAGATGCCATGAAGGGAAAACGGCTCCTGCAGCGGATCATAAAAAGCAATGTTATCAATATCCAGCGAGGTCTGTACCTGAAAATTACGGTCGACTTTTGATATGTTAGCCATGATCGCACGCTCCTTTTTCGATGTTTGTTTGAGAATAACAGAAAGTGGAGGTGTTGTCAAGAAAAGGGATTCGTGGCAAATGAGGCTGTATTGATAGTGGTTCAGCGGTTGTATGTGCCTTCATTCAGGTAGGCCAGCAGCTCTTCTTTGCTCATGCTGTCAATGCCCAGATAGGCCAGATTGTATCTGCTTTCGGCAAAGAAGCTCTTCTTGTGCATGGCGCCTGCCAGTGTGATCATAGAGTCGATGATGGGAGTGGGAACACCGTACTGCACACCCAGATCGTGATAGATCTTGCAGCCGACGGGCACATCCTCGGTCATGTAATGGTGATGGATGGTGTTGGGGCCGGTGTTGCCTTCGTTGGAGGGCTGATCCAGCGGGAATACCACATTGTCGTTTCCGTTTTCGTCCAGACCCATGTACTCCTGTGTCAGCACACTGCGGCGGGAGAAGAACATCTCGTACTTATATTCCGGGCAGCCCACACCAATGGCCTTCGCCAAAGCGATCTCTTCATTGTAGAACTGATACTGCACTTCGCAGATGGAAGGACACAGACCGTGGGAATACATGGAGTAGGTGGTTCTGTCGTGACCGCAGAAGATGACACCCCAGTTTTCCATGGTGGATACGCCCAGAACGGTGGCGGGAACATGGATCACAGGATTCACGTTGGCAAAATCTACGTCCAAAATGGTATTTGCCTTGGAAGGGCCGTCACCCAGGGTGACCGCGTCCATACAGGGCAGATACTTGGATGCTTCCAGAAACGCATCGGTGTCGGTCATGGGCAGGGCAGCGCCCCGGAGGGTAATGGCCCGGTACTTGGCGCCCACATGGGGGAACTGGAACTTGCCGATGGACTCGATACGGGTACCGTAGGGAGCGGAGGACCAGCCACCTACAATGACCTTTTTGGTGCAGCCCATCTCCCGCATGATCCGGCGCAGAAGCAGACAGCCGAAATTGTCTGTAAATATATGAATGACCTGACCGTCCTCCAGATGGGGGATCAAGGCCCGGAAGGTGGGTTCGTGGCCCCAGGAACCCATACCGATAATGATCTGTCCGGCACCCTTGACCGCGGCGGCGATATCGGTGGTGACCAGATCAAAAAAGGCTCGTCCGGAGCGTTCAAAGCAGTATTTGTTGCGCTGGATGCCGTCAAGAAGAATGCCGGTCTTGTCCAGATCCTTCAAAGAAGCGGCAGCATAGGGCATAGCATCCCAAAGACGCACCTCCTTGTCTGCCAGCTTGCAATCCGCCGCGCAGGTCTTGCCAACGGCACCGCCGCCTAAAACGGCAATGGGTTTGTTTGCTAAATATTCCATGTTCATAGAAAAACCTCCTGTTTGTTATTTACAAGGCCAGTATAAAGCATTATAATGCATTTTAAAAACGAATGATTTTGAATGATTATATCAATTGTATTGATAAGGAGGCACCTATGGACATCCGTAATATACAGACCTTTATTCGGGCAGCGGAGCTGGGGAGCTTTACAAAGGTGGCTGAGGAGCTGCAGTATGTCCAATCTACCGTCTCTATGCAGATCCAACAGTTGGAACGGGAGCTGGGATATCCTCTGTTTGACCGTATCGGTAAACGGGTGTTTCTGACGGCTTTGGGCGCTGAATTTTTGAACTATGCCTATAAGATCACCCAAGCCATGCAGGAGGCGGCGAGTCTTAACAAAAATGCCGAGGATATTTGCGGCACTTTGCGTGTGGGTGTGCTGGAATCACTGCTGTTTGGAAAACTTCTGCGTCTTCTGCCTGGGTTCAGAAATACATACAGGCAGGTAAGCCTGCAGTTAAAAATGGGCCAGACCACGGAACTTCTGCAAATGCTGAAGCAAAACCAATTGGATATGGTGTATCTGTCCGCGGGATTGAATACGGATCCGGATCTGCGCTGTCATTACAAGCGCAGGGAACAGCTGATCTTCATCAGCAGCCCGGAGCATCCGCTGGCAAAGGAAAAGAAAGTCTCCGTCAATACGCTGTTTGACTATGATTTTGTGGTCACGGAGCATTCGGGTATCTGCTACGGAAAATTACGGGAGTTAGCGGCGCGGTACAATGTGAGCCTTCGTTCCTCCGTGGAGGTAGACAGCACTGTGGCCATTGCGTCACTGGTGTGCGATAATATGGCTCTGGCATTTTTACCGCAATATTCCGTGCAGAAGCAATTGGAAGACAAAAGCCTGGTTGCGGTGGATGTGGATATAGAGCCGCAGATATACTACAGCCAGATCCTCAGCCATAAACGGCGCTGGGTATCCCCACTTATGGAGGAACTGATCGAAAGGATCGGGCTTGCTTATCCGGAGGACGGGTCGGGTGTGTGACCTCGTCACGGAAGGATATGCGGAAGCAGTGGTATACTAAGAATACTCACAGCAGAAAGGAGTAAAGCAATCTATGCAATATGCGATCTCGTTTTTGGAGGGAATCATTACCTTTATATCGCCGTGCCTGCTGCCCATGCTGCCGATCTATATTTCTTACTTTGCAGGCGGCGGTGAGCGCAGTATGGGCAAAACACTGAAGGGCGCCCTGGGCTTTGTCACCGGTTTTACCCTGGTGTTTATGGCCATGGGCGCGTTGGCGGGGACGGTGGGCAGCTTCCTGCACCGGTACCAGACCGCTGTGAACATCGTGTCCGGCCTTGTGGTGATCGTCTTTGGCTTGAATTTTCTGGGTGTGTTCAAGCTGAATCTGTTTCAAGGCAGCAGACACAGCGTGAAAACAGGCAATATGGGATTCTTCTCCGCGTTGCTGTTTGGTATCATCTTCTCCGTGGGCTGGACACCCTGTGTAGGCGCGTTTCTGGGATCGGCGCTGCTGCTGGCATCCCAGCAGGGGCATGTGCTGGAAGGCACGATGATGCTGCTTGCCTACTCTCTTGGCTTGGGGATCCCCTTTGTTCTCAGTGCTGTGCTGATCGATTATCTGAAGTCGGCCTTCAACTGGATCAAACGCAACTACAAAGTTATCAATATTATCAGCGGCAGCCTGCTGATTTTGATCGGTATTCTCATGACCACAGGCACCCTTGGATGGCTGCTGAGCCTGCTGAGCTAAGGAGGTATTATGAACAATAAAAAAGGATTGCTGATACTGGTCCTTGTGTTTGCCGTTGTGATCGGCGGCGCGTATGCCTTATATTCCCACTTTGGCAATGCGTTGACCCTGGATCCGCTGAGTACGCAGAGTCCTCAGAGCGTTGAGACCACCGCTCCAAGCACGGCACCAAAGGATACAGAGCCTGCAAGCGAACCTGAAACCACCGGGGAAACCCAGGCGGAGCAGACCCAGGCACCGGACTTTACGGTCTATGATGCCCAGGGCAATGCAGTGCATCTGTCGGATTTTTTTGGAAAACCCATCGTGCTGAACTTTTGGGCCAGCTGGTGCGGCCCATGTAAAACGGAAATGCCGGACTTCCAGGCAAAATATCTGGAGCTTGGGGAAGAAGTGCAATTTTTGATGATCAATATGACCGACGGCTCCAGAGAGACCGTCAAGGGCGCATCGGAATTTGTTGCAGGCGAAGGATATACCTTCCCCGTGTTCTACGATACCCGGTCCTCTGCGGCTATGACCTACGGGGTATATTCTCTGCCTACCACATTTTTTATCGATGGGGAAGGGCATGTGATCGCCTACGCAAATAGGTCCATCGACGCGGCTACCTTACAGCGGGGCATCGATATGATCACCCAGTGAAAATGGGCTGTCTCACGAAAGCCATTTTGCAAAAGTGGAACATTATAAAAATGCTGTCATTCCGAGTGAAGCGAAGCGAAATCGAGGAATCTACGCACCAAATTACTGCTATGCAGAAAAATGGTGCCAAGATCCTTCAACTCGCTACGCTTGCTCAGGATGACAGCTTATTTTTGAAATGGGTCTTTTGGATTATTTGTGCATAATTACCTTAATGAAACAGCGCCCAAATAATGTTGATAATGCGGGGAAAGTTCCCGGCGAAGGAGCGGATCAATGCCGCGGATTTATACTTCGGGGTAACGGATCGTTACGGTTTTGCCTGTGTTGGCGGAATCCGCTGTTGCACGACAAACTGCTACCGTGGAAGCTCCTTCCATAGAGCTGATGGGAACCGGAGTATCATTGAGGATGGAGTCCACAAAGGCGCTGATCTCAGCGACCATGTTGTGGCCCTTGGGATCGCAGGGGATGATCTGAACGTCGGTATATCCCTCGCCGTTTTTGTCGCACTCAAACAGTTCCATCTGGGTGGTACGGGAGTCAAAAATGAGAGTACCTTTAGTGCCGTAAACGCTGGTGCGCATGGTGTAGTTGCGCTTGACACCGATGGAGCAGAAAACCTTGCCGATCACATTGTTGGGGAACTTGTAGACAGCGATGGTGGTGTCATTTACCGGCCAATCGGTCAGGAATTTGTGGTTGGCATATGCATGGACTTCGGTGGGATTACCGGCAATCCAGCGCAGCAGGTCAACCGCGTGGCAACCGCCGCCGATCACACCCTCGCGCTCGGGGGTCACACGCCAGAGATCATAGCCCTTGTGGGCGGTGGAGTAGTCGTGGGCATACTCACTTTCCACGAATACCAGGTCGCCAATGCGGCCGGAGTCCAGAATGGCCTTCGCCTGCACGAAATTGGGATTGTAGCGGCAGACCTGACCGACCATCAAGCGGCGGCCGCTTTCCTTCTCTGCCTTAAGCATTACTTCGCAATCCTCCAGAGAAAGGGCCATGGGCTTTTCCAGAAGAACATCCTTGCCGGCGCGCAGGAAGGCCGCGGTGATCTCCGCGTGGCTGGGATCGGGGGTGGCAACGATGACGGCATCTACCTTGGGGTCGTTCAACAGCTCACGGTAGTCCGCAACGGCGATCTCAGCGCCGTACTGCTCCTTGCGCTTTTGCAGACGGTCATCCGTTGCGCTGTCGCATACGGCGTACAGATAGGCTTCCTTTTTGGCCAGCACACCCTGCAGGTGGTGGTCTGCGATGGCACCGCAACCGATCATGGCTATATTAACGATTTCTTTGCTCATTGTTTTCTGCATCCTTTCGTTTTTTAATGCTATGCTTAAATTATAGGCTCCAATGCTTTACATTGCAATGTTCGTATGTTATATTATATTTGCTGAATGTTGAACTTTCCGTGCAGAAGGGAAGATATGCGATGAAAGAAAAGAACGACTTGACGAAACCTGTGAGCGGCACAGGCATCTTCAATGATTTTTGTGTTTGCGATGGGGGACGGATCGAGCAGATCGTTGGCGGACATGTGACAAATCCCATGATCCATGACTTTTATGATGTGGAATGCTGTACCCGGGGAGAAGTTTTTCTCTATATAAACGGAACTTCCTACCGGCTGACCGAGGGTGATTTGTATATTATTCCGCCCCAGACCGTGCATCACAAACAATTCGCGGCAGACAGCAGTGCCGCATCCTTTCTTTGCGTCACGGGAAGGCACTTCGACCGATATCTGCATACCATTGGAATGTCAGCGAAAAATGTTGTATTTTCCCAAAAACTGACGCCCAAGGCAATTTCGTTGCTGGAAGCGACGCTGGATTCTATGGAAGTAACGAGCGCTTTGCGCATTAACATCCCTTCGGGTCCACGGTATGTGGAGCAAATACGGAATAAAGCGTTTTCCGATTATGGGGGGATAGAAGCCGTAATGCGTACCTCTGCCTGTCTGGGCATGTTTTTGGCAGAGCTTTTGCATATATACGGACAGACGGTGAAGCAGCTACAGAAAAAACCGGTTCAGCAGGCGTATATCGACAGTGCTGTTCGGTTTGTTGAAGCGAATTACCATTTGGATATCGGAGTAAACAGCATTGCGGATTACATAGGCATCGACAGAAGCTATTTGTTTACGTTGTTCCGGAAAGAACTGGGCATTTCTGTTCGGGATTACATTATGCAATACCGCATGAAGGTGGCCTGCGATTTTCTGAGACAGCCGGGGGTGACCGTTAAATGGGTAGCGTCTTCGGTGGGGTATGAGATCTGCAGCTTTTCCCGTATCTTTAAGCGGGTTGTTGGCGTTACGCCTGTCCAATATCAGCGAACACACAAAAATGATACATAGCAGATCGTGATATAAAACAGGCGCATTGCAAAAGACTGCAATGCGCCTTTCTGTATTTGCTGGATTATTGTCCGGAACAATCTTTGAGCAGACCCGGCTCCAGATACACGGGAGACACACCTTCCATGGGGATCTCACCGTACAGTGCCTCTACAAACGCCTCCATTTGCTCACGGGAAGGGCTGTAGGCATTGACGAAGGTGTTGGCTCCGTCCATAATGTTGTAATGCACATAGGGATAGCCAAAGGATACACCGATGGATTTTGCATTACCTCTGGAGAAAGCGAAGTGGAAGGTCTCACATTCGTCACCGAACAAGGCTACCCAACCCTTGGGTCTGTGAGCCGCAATATATGCCGCATACAGGATCAAATCTTTTTCTCCGGCAATTCTTGTCAATTCTTCGGTGTTTTTCAGCCGCCGCTGCATTTTTACAGTAGCGCCTCTGGCCTCAAAGGCTTCTTTCACTACATTCAGATTGTCAAAGAACGAATCTGTATGGGTGGAGCAGATAATGGTAACATTCTTGATCTTCTCTTTGTTAAGGGGAAGCAGATTGTTCCTGTCCCGCACCAAAGTGATGCTCTTTTGGGAGATTGCTTTGGAAAGCTTCGCTGTTTGCGGTACCAGGTCTTCTGCTTTGTAGCGTACCTGATAATATTCGTCGGTGAACATGCCCAGCTTTTCCTTCACATCCAGAATCCGCTGGCAGGCATCGTCGATTCTGGCTTCGCTGATGCGGCCGTCCAGCACAGCGGCTTCCAGGATATCTACAGCTCTGTGGGAATGAACACCCAGCAGTACATCGTTACCTGCTTTGATGGCCTCCACGATCAATTCCTCTTCTTCGTAGAAGGTAGACAGACCGGCCATTTCCAGACCATCCGTAATGACGATGCCCTTAAAGCCCATTTTCTCCTTCAGAAGCTCAGTGATGATCTTGTAGGACAGAGTGGAGGGGATGTATCTTCCTTTCAGCATGGTATCATCTGCAGCAGGGAATGCCTTGTGGCCGACCATAACAGAGTATACACCACCGTCGATAACGCCTTGGAAGATCTTGCCCTGCTCTTCCCACCACTCTTCCATGGTGGAGGAATTTTTCGTTGAGCAGAAATGACTGTCCCGGTATTCATAGCGGTCGCCGCCGGGGAAGTGCTTTGCGGTGGCGGCGACACCCTCAGACTGCATACCTTTGACATAGGCATTGGCCAGTGCGATCATGCGCTCAGGATCGTTTTGACAGTAAGAGCGAAGGAGACTGGCGGAAAATCTGCCGCCGATATCCACAACAGGTCCCCATACCCAGTTGATACCTGCGCAGCGCAGTTCTTTGCCCACGGCCTTTGCCAGTTCGTAGGTCAGTTCCGGGGAATTGGCTGCGCCGATGGCTGCTTCCGGTGGCGTCAGAGAAAGGTCTTTGATCGCCCAGTTAATGCCGTTCTCGGCATCCGTACACACCAGGGCATGGATCTTCAGACAGGCGTCCTCCTCCATGATCCATTCCCGGAATTCCTCACTCTCGTCCTGATGCTCAGCTTCCCAGGCTACATCGAGGCCTCTGCTGCTTGCACCCGGCTGTACCCAAAGGGCGCCGGGCTGGCGCTCTTGCAGATAAGCAACTTTTTCCTCTTTGGTTCTGAGGATCGAAGGATCTACTTCTGTCTTGCGGTTGATATGCCACTGATAGGGAAGAATGGTCTGGCCGATCTTTTCCCGCAGGGTCATTTCGGATAACAACGGTTTTTTCATAGCAGATCACGCCTTTTTCTCAAAGTTATAGGCCCACGCGCTGACGGCGGGTGCAACGGTTTCTTCGCAGGGGGCAGCCTCGGGGGTCAACTGATGCATCAGCTGGGTGAGGGTCTGCAGGACTCTGGTGCCGGTATCCGGCGTAAATTTGGAGGTTGCCATCTCGTAACCGCCACCGGTTTTCTGGAAGCAATCAGGAGAGGGAACATAGCCCAATTGATCGCTTGCCAGCTGAGAATACCATGTGAAGGGAAAATGGGACGCTGCCTTGAAATCCAATGCGTACTGGGCAAACATCTCTCCGGAGGAGCTGCCGATCACAAGGGGACCCAACTGTGCCACGCACAGCTTCTCTGTATGTGAAGAAGGATACTTGGTGGAGAAGTAATGTTGCACGATTTTGGATTTTGCCAGCAGCGCGGCAGAAGAATCCGGCTGTTCCCGGACGATCTGCCAAGCCTGTTCCACCTGTTCCTGTGTAGGCAGGCGCTTTTGGATCGGTATTCGTTCACTCATATAGCGTAGACAGCTGATTTCTCCCCGGGGCGCTGTGGCGAGAAGTTCAATCGCTCTGGCACCTACGACTCTTCCCAGCTTGGTAGCAATGTCCCTGCCTCTGTCGCGCTTCAGACTCAGATTGTCGACTTGCGTAACATCGCCGGAGGCACCGTTAATGTATACCATACCAAGGTCTTGCCCATATACGCCCCGGACGGTATTGATGGCAACACCGGGAAAATCTGCCGAAGCGCCTTCCAGATTGATGCATGCGTGGCAGGAGAAATTCAGCATACAGCCCATGAGTCTGTCTGTGCCCTTTTCCCAGATGCCCACGACACCCAGCTCGTCATCCACGGGACCGGCATAGTCCGCAGAATCCGGATTTCCTTTTCCGGGATGGGTCTGGACATTGCCGTCCTTCATTAGAATACGGCGGTTGAAGATCAGGTTTTCCACGCGGCCCTTGCCGAAGGAAAACTCTGCTTCCTTCAAATCCATGGCAGCCATTTTCACGGCTGTTACGAACTGCTTCAGACAGAAATGATAATAATCGGGATCGTATACAACCTTGTTATCCAGCGCCATTGCCCGGATTCCTTCCGGCGCTTCATCGATGCCCTGAATCTTGTCCCGCAGGTTTCCGCCGGAATGGGTGTGTGACGCGCTGATTACAAGAGAAAATTCCGGAAGCAGTTCTTCTACACGCTTGCGGAAGCGCTCTCCGCAGCCGATATTATCTATTCCCACAAAGGCAACCTGCGTTTCACCATCCGTAAAGACGGCTGCCCGGATCTTCAGCGGATCGATGATTTTTTCGATCACCATCTTATAAAAATCCGCGGGCCGTTCTGTTCCCAGTGGGGGCGTAATATCACATTCATAAAAACCGGCTTTGATCATGGCAAGTCATTTCCTTTCCTTTCACTGTCGGTATTGGATGCTTATGAAACAGGCGGATACCTGATTGCTTCATACATCTGGAAATAAAAAATGTCAAGTATATCCGGGGGAAGTTGCAACATTTTGCCAAAAGAATACAACATTTGGACAAAAGTGGTTTCAGAACTTATGGCCGAAGCGTCACAATCAAGCGGGGATTATCGTCCATGGCACAGTGGAATACATATACGGCCTTGCCGGAATAGTCCTTCAAATGGGACTCGATATGGTGCCAGTTGCGAAGCTCCAGGTGGGTGTCTTCGCCGATCTCTGTCAGACAATCATACAGAGCGTCCAGATTTTTTCCGTAGTAGTCAGGGAAGGAAAGGGCATTTGCCAAGGCCTCGTGCAGGTCGGGGGAAGTGAAGATGGCGCTGCCATCAATGATAATTTCTCTCATGTTTACGGTTCTCCATACAGTAATTCAAAAGTTTCGTAGTGGTCGTGGGTGTAGTAGATAAGACCGTCATTGGAAAAAACGATCCGTTTTGCGCCCCGGCTGCTGTTGCCCAATGTGCCAATATCGCATTCTGTCCAGGTGCGTCCAGGTGCGTCGGGAAGCAGGCCTTCATTGTTACCAAAACGGTCGCCGCCAATACATTTGCCGGGAGCATAGCGTTCTACACTGCCGCCCTCCCAACCAAGTTTTCTGGCTTCCGCTTTGGTGATAAAGTTGCCCGGAAGCATACCGTACTGATGGATGAATAAAGCAACATCCTCTTTTGACGTATAGCTTCCTGTAAAATCCAGCAGCTCCGGTCCGGATTGTACGGTGTCGTATACAGGCGGAAGGGTTGTGGCTTCCGGGGGAACGGCATCAAATCCGCCCTGCAAAAAACCGGTGATGCCCAGAATGACCGCAATGATCAGTGACAGCAATGTAGTTAATTTCCGCTTTTTCATGGTAACCTCCAAGGTGATATTTTTAAACGCATTATAATAGATTGCTGCCAAATTCGCAACAGGAAGTTGGAAATAGGAACAGAATATAGTTTTTGTCCGCCCCCTTGCCAAAAAAAACCTTGCAAATTTGTACAATTTTTTGTAATTCCCACATTGTCATGACCGTAAGGTTTGTGTTATAATGTTCAAAGCTATGGAGTCTGCCGGTTTGGCAGAAGACAGAACATACAATATTGGAGGAATGATTATGCCTATGCAAATGGGTTTCCGCTGGTACGGCGAGGGCAACGATAACATCAGCCTGAACTACATTAAGCAGATTCCCGGTGTTACCAGCATCGTTTGGGCCCTGCACCACAAGATGCCCGGTGAGATTTGGGAAGAAAATGAGATCAAGGAAGTGATGGACCAGCTCCATGCCTACGGTTTCAACGGCGATGTTGTCGAGTCCGTCAATGTCCATGACGACATTAAGATCGGCAAGCCCACCCGTGACGCGCTGATCGAAAACTACAAGACAACCATGCGCAACCTGTCCAAGTTCGGTGTCAAGGTTATCTGCTATAACTTTATGCCCATCTTCGACTGGACCCGCTCCAACCTGTTCCACGAAGTGGGCGACGGCTCTACCGCCCTGTTCTATGAAAAGGGCATGATCCAGGACGACTACAATGCTATGGCCAAGTACATACTGGACTTCACTGAGAAGTACAACATGTCCTTCCCCGGCTGGGAACCCGAGCGTATGGCAAAGCTGGACGAGCTGTTTAAGGCCTATGCCGATGTTGACCACGAGAAGCTGTGGGGTAACCTTCAGTACTTCCTGGAAGCTTTGATGCCTACCTGTGAGGAGACCGGCATCAAGATGGCTATCCATATGGACGATCCCCCATGGGATATCTTCGGCCTGCCCCGTCTGCTGATCAATGCAGAGAACATTGAGCGCTTCCTGAAGATGGTGGACAATCCCTACAACTGCCTGACTCTGTGCTCCGGCTCTCTGAATGCGGATCCCAGCAACAATGTTGCCGAGATCGTCCGCAAGCACTGCGATCGCATTGCCTTTGCCCATATCCGTAATGTCAAGCACTTCGAAAATGGTGACTTCTCCGAAGCAAGCCATCGTGACTGCGACGGCGACACCGGTATTCTGGAGATCCTGAAGGCCTACCACGATTGCGGTTTTGAGGGTTACATCCGTCCCGACCATGGCCGCCACCTGTGGGGTGAAGGCCCCGGCACTGTCCGTCCCGGCTACGGTTTGTATGACCGCGCTCTGGGTATCATGTATATGCTGGGCGTTTGGGATATGCTGGACAAGCTGGCAGGCAAATAAGTAAAAAGGCCCCCCCTTGTGTAAAGGGGGCTGGCACGGCGAAGCCGTGACTGGGGGATTGTAAAAAAGTTAATTACAACCCCTCCGGCTCACCAAAGGCGAGCCACCTCCCCTTACACAGGGGAGGCGTGATTATATTTTGGAGGTAATTTATTATGATCGATCTTCCCCTGAAAGTAGATTTTACCGGTAAGGTAGTTGTTGTTACCGGCGCAGGCGGTGTTCTGTGCGGTGACATGGCCCGCGCTTACGCACAGGCCGGCGCTAAGGTTGCGGCTCTGGACCTGAACGAAGAGGCTGTTAAGAAGCTGGCTGCCGAGTTGACCGCAGAAGGCTTCACCTGCATTGGCTACAAGGCAAATGTTCTGGATCCCGAGGCTCTGGAAGCTGTTCATCAGCAGGTTCTGGCTGATCTGGGTCCCTGTGATATCCTGGTCAACGGCGCCGGCGGAAACAATCCCCGTGCAACCACCGACAACGTCAACCAGCACGAAGCCAAGGAAGGCCAGAAGACCTTCTTTGATCTGGAGGCTCCCGGCATCGACTTCGTGTTCAAGCTGAACTACCAGGGCACTCTGTTGCCCACCCAGGTGTTCGCCAAGGACATGGTCGCCAAGAAGTCCGGCAACATTCTGAACATCTCTTCCATGAACGCCTACATTCCTCTGACCAAGATTCCCGCATACTCCGGTGCAAAGGCTGCCATCTCCAACTTCACCCAGTGGCTGGCTACTCACTTTGCAGGCACCGGCATCCGCTGCAATGCCATCGCTCCCGGCTTCCTGGTTTCCAACCAGAACCGCGCGCTGCTGTTTAATGAGGACGGCACTCCCACTGCCCGCTCCGCTAAGATTCTGAACGGTACTCCCATGGGCCGTTTCGTAGATTCCGCTGAGCTGCTGGGCGGTCTGTTCTTCCTGACCGACGACAAGGCTGCTTCCGCCGTTACCGGTGTGGTTCTGCCCATCGACTGCGGCTTCGCTGCCTACTCCGGCGTGTAATCTGATCGAATTCATAAAACAGTTAACAGGCACGGTAGGCTTTCCTACTGTGCCTGTTCTTGCATTGGTTGTACCAAAGACAACCCCCGGCTATGCCGGGGGAATAAAAAAGCTTTAGCGGAGAGCAAAAAAATAAAAAAGAATCCCCCAATAGAGCAGAAGTGGTTTGCCAACCACACATCTACAATAGAGAGGGATTCCAAC
>JAZRKL010000132.1:0-10482 GCA_045646265.1 Faecousia sp. | reverse complement strand
CCGCAGCCAATGCGTGCATAGTGCAGTACTTTTCGATACTTCCCGTGTCCGTTTGCGGTACCCAAAATTTCTTGTTCGCTATTCGCTCACGAAATTTTGACCGCTGCACACGCTGTGCCTTCCCTTTATCCGCCACCGGCGTCGGTCAGGCTCGCGACCGCTCGGTGTCGTTCCATGTCTGTCATTCTGAGGCCTTTAGGCCGAAGAATCTCCGGTCTATCGTTGCTCCGGAGATCCTTCGCTTGCGCTCAGGATGACACATCGATGGTGCGCTAAACGATCATTTACCATTGCAAGAACGACACCGGGCAAAGCAAGGCAAGAACGAAAAGTAGAAGTCTTGGTGCGAAATGGGAGCGGCGGCTCGCCGCTAAACGATTATTTAGAAAAGAAAAGGGGTGGTAAGAGATTAAATTTTTCTTAATTTCGCACTTTTCTTTTGGGCGGTTTTCCTGTATAATAGTGCCATCTTTATTTCGCGAATATCGGGAGAACACAATGGCAGAGAAAAAGCAGAAGAAAAAATGGACGCGGTTTCGACACAAGGTGATCACGGAGATCGCCCGGTGGGTGCTGACACCGTACATATATCTGACCTACCGGATCAAGGTGGAAAAATTCAAGGAGCAGGGGAAGCGGAACTATCTGGTGCTGCTCAATCACCAGACCCCCTTTGACCAGTTCTTTCTGGGCATGGCATTCAAAGGGCCGGTGTACTATGTGGCTACCGAGGATATTTTCTCTCTGGGGTGGATATCCAAGCTCCTGCGCTGGGCCATTGCCCCCATTCCCATCCGCAAGCAGACCACCGATATCACCGCGGTGATGAACTGCATCCGGGTGGCCCGGGAGGGCGGCACCATTGCCATGGCCCCCGAGGGCAACCGCACCTACAGCGGCAGAACCGAGTATATGAATCCGGCGGTGGCGGGTCTTGCCAAGAAGATGAAATTGCCCATTGCGCTGCTGCGCATTGAAGGCGGCTACGGCGCGGAGCCTCGCTGGACCGACGGACGGCGCAAAGGCCCTATGAAGGCCGGTGTTGTGCGGGTCATGGAGCCGGAGGAATATCTGGCTATGTCCAATGAAGAACTGGTGGCGGCTATTGCCGATGGACTGCATGTGGATGAGGCAGTGGCGGACGGCCTTTATAAGTCCAATAAGCGGGCGGAGTATCTGGAGCGGGCCGTGTATGTGTGCCCCTTCTGCGGCCTTGCGGAGTTTGAAAGCCACGGCAACGAGATCACCTGCAAGGCCTGCGGCAGAACCGTTACCTACGGGGAAGATAAGACGCTGACAGGTGTGGGATTCCAGTTCCCCTTCCGGTTTGTGGCGCAGTGGTATGATTATCAGGAAGATTATGTCAACCAAATGAAGGTGACCGAGTACACGGCAAAGCCGCTGTTTCGGGATGTGGCGGATGTTTCCGAAGTCATCGTCTACCAGAAAAAAGTTCCCCTGCGGAAAAACGCGCAGATCGCCCTTTACGGCGACCGGGTGGTATTGGACGAGGGACAGGAAAATGAGCTGTCCATTGCCTTTGCCGATGCCGACGCGGTGACGGTTCTGGGCCGCAACAAGCTGAATATCTACTATAACAAGCGTGTTTATCAGATCAAGAGCGGCAAGCGGTTCAACGCCCTGAAGTATGTGCATTTCTGCTACCGCTGCAAAAATATTTTACGAGGTGAGGAAAGTGATCAATTTTTGGGAATCTAGTGCCTGGGGCGCTTTTCATCTGATCGGTGTGCTGCTGGCGGCATTGCTGGCGGGCAATATGCTCAAGCGGAGCGTACCCTTCCTGCGGGTGTCGCTGATCCCTACCTCCGTGCTGGGCGGCTGTATGCTCATCGTGGTGGCGGGTATCTACAAGGCTGTCACCGGCGATATCATGTTCGATACGGAATTTTTCGGCGGCAACGGCACTGCCAATCTGGAGCTGATCACCTATCACACTCTGGCTCTGGGTTTCATCGCGTCTACCTTCAAGCCTTCTCAGGGAAAGCTGACCAAGGAGCGCACCATTGAAATCTTCAATACCGGTGTGACCACTGTGGCTACCTATCTGCTGCAGGCCGTTTTTGGCTTTGCTATTTCGCTCGTTGCCGCGCTGATCATCAAGGACTTTTTCCAAGCCGCAGGCATCCTGCTGCCCTTTGGCTTCGGTCAGGGTACCGGCCAGGCATTGAACTACGGCGGCATCTATGAAAGCGATTTCGGCTTTGAGGGCGGCCGCAGCTTCGGTCTGACCATTGCGGCTCTGGGCTTCCTCAGTGCCAGCATCGGCGGTGTTATCCATCTGAACATCCTGCGCAGGAAGGGTCTGGTGAAGTCCCAGAGCGGCGCGGAGGGTGCCATCCACTCCGAACAGATTCAGGCTGAGAATGAGATCCCCATGCAGGAGAGCATGGATAAGCTGACGGTGCAGATTGCGCTGATTGCTCTGGCCTACGGGGTGGCTTTTGTGCTGATGACATTGCTTGGTAAGCTGCTTCCCGGCATGAAGTCTGTGATCTTTGGTTTCAACTTCCTGCTGGGCGTTATAGCCGCCACTGTCGTGAAGCTGGTGGTGAACTTCCTGCACAAGAAGAACATCATTCACCGGCAGTACATCAATGATTTTCTCATGACCCGTACCAGCAATTTCTTCTTTGATATCATGGTGGTGGCGGGCATTGCCGCTATCCGCTTGAGCGTTCTGGAAAACTACTGGGGCATCATGCTGATCATGGGCGTTGTGGGTCTGGTGATCACCTATGTCTATAACTATATGGTTGCCAAGACCTTGTTCCCCAATTACGCACAAGAGCAGTTCCTTATGATGTACGGTATGCTCACAGGCACTGCCAGCACCGGTACGATTTTGCTCCGGGAGATCGACGGCGAGTTCAAGACTCCCGCTGCCGACAATATGGTGTATCAGAACTTCCCGGCTATTGTATTCGGCTTCCCGCTGATGCTGCTGGCGACTCTTGCGCCTGTCAAACCGATTCTCACATTTATTATTCTGACCGCCTTCTTCGCGGTGATGAATGTGATATTGTTCCGGAGCAAGATCTTCCGGAAAGGAAAAGCGAAAGCAAAGGTATAAAAACAGCCCGGTCTGCAAAGACCGGGCTGTTTTTATACCTTTGGGAAGATAAATGAGCGTTTATCTGAGCAGAAACCTAAAACGCATGTCATTCTGAGCGACCGAAGGGAGTCGAAGAATCTACGCATTATCATAATGCTTAGCAGTATTTCGGTGCGAAGATCCTTCGACTCCGTTTCACTCCGCTCAGGATGACAGGTGCAGTGGTGGCCAGTAAGATAAACGATCATTTACGGTATGATCATTATTCGATGATTCTTGCGCCGTCGAAGTCGATGTGCAGGGGGAGCATCTCCCAGTGGGCTTCGGTGATGGTGGGCAGCTTCGCAGCCAGCTTCTCTTCCAGACCTGCGTTGCGGGTGATGCACAGCAGGGTGGGGCCGCCGTCGCTGAGGCAGAAAGCCGCGCCGGTGGTACGGACCAGCGCTTCAATCTGGTCGTAGTCTTGGATCAGGCTGCGGCGGTAGTTCTGGTGGAGCTTGTCCTGCATGGCGGTGCGAAGCAATTTTTCGTCGCCCAGCTCCAGCGCCTTCAGCACCATTGCACCGTGGGAGATGTTATAGATGGCATCATCCCGGGAGACTTCCTTGGGAAGCACGGCTCTGGCCTTGGGGGTGGACAGGGTGAAGTCCGGCACAAGGGCCAGAAATTCCCAATCCGGGTGCAGGGGGAAATTGACGGTAACCGGCAGGCCGTTATCCACCATGGAGGCAGTGAGGCCGCCGTAGAAGGCAGGGGCCAGATTGTCCGGGTGGCCTTCCATGGCGTTGGTGATGTTCAGCAGGCCTTGGGTGGAAAGCTTGTTGCCACGAAGGACGTTGGCACCCATGGCGCCGGCGACCAGCAGCGCGGCAGAAGAGCCAAGACCACGGCAGATAGGGATCTGGCTTTCGATATGGATCTTGACACCACGGACCTCTTCGCTCATGGTGTTCAGCGCGGCACAGTAGGAAACGTATACCAGATTGTCCGGGCCGGTGAATTCCTCCGGGCAGCCGGTGATTTCCAGACCGAAGTCCGTTTCCTCAAAGGTCACATCGGTGTAAAGGTTCAACGCGCAGCCGAAGGCATCGAAGCCGGGGCCTAAGTTGGCGGTGGTGGCCGGCACCCGGATGGTTACTTTGTTCATAGGGATTCCTCCTGTATGTTGGGCAAAGGATCGTTTCGCGCACCAGCTATCAGATTACCGTGTCATCCTGAGGAGCAGAGCGACGAAGGATCCGTTTCTCAAAGCTACGGATTCTTCGACTCCGCCGCTTTGCGGCTCCGCTCAGAATGACATGGGTTTTAGGTAACTGCGTAGCGAAAGGTTTTTTAGAATTGCAATGATTGGACATAGGAGAGCATGGTGGATTTGTCGATCACGCCGGTGTGCAACTCCTGCTTTTGCTTCAGGCCACGAAGATTTTGGGGCATGGGGACGGAAGTGATGGCTTCCAGCGTTTCCTGCTGGGCAAATTCATCGCCGGCGGTGTCGCCGCCAATGGCGGAAAGAACCGCGGCGGGGAACTTATAGGCAGAGGCGGTGGACAGCACAACCATGGGGCGGTTGTCGCCGGTTTGGTTGACATAATCTTCGGCAACCTGCCAGCCGGTGGCGGTGTGGGGGTCGCAGAGGTAGTGATTTTCTGCCCAGACCCGGGCGATGGCAGCCTGTGCGGTGCTATCCTCGCAGCAGCCTGCCCAAAAGAGGGCTTGGATCTTTTCCAGCAGTTCATGGCTTACGGTGTAGCTGCCGTCGGTGCTGAGCTGCTGCATGTAAGAGGCGACCAAAGCGGTATCACCGCTGAGCAGGTACAAAAGCCGCTCTAAGTTGGAGGACACCAGAATGTCCATACTGGGAGACAGGGTCTTATGTAAGGTGCGCTGCCGGTCGTAAGTGCCGGTGCGGATAAAGTCCGTCAGCACGTTGTTGGCATTGGAAGCGCAGATCAGCTTGCCCACGGGCAGACCCAGAGCCCCTGCAAGGTAACCGGCAAGGATATCACCGAAGTTGCCGGTGGGAACGGAGAAGTTCACTTCATCGCCCAGTGCGATCCTGCCGGATGCCAGCAGGTCGGCATAGGACTTGAAATAGTACATGATCTGGGGCACCAGACGGCCGATGTTGATGGAGTTGGCGGAGGACAACGCGCCGGCGCTGACACTGCGGACGGCATTGAAGATGTTTTTCACACCGGTCTGGGCATCGTCAAAATTACCCTTGACGGCGCAGACGGCCACGTTTTTACCCTCTTGGGTGACCATTTGCGCCCGCTGGACGGGGCTGACACCGCCGTCGGGGTAGAACACGCAGATCTTGATGCCCTCCACATCCTTAAAGCCTTCCAGGGCGGCCTTGCCGGTATCGCCGGAGGTGGCGGTGAGGATCAGAATATCGTCTGCAAAGCCTTCCTTGGCACGGGCGGCTGTCAGAAGCTGGGGCAGCATGGACAGGGCCACATCCTTGAATGCGGAGGTGGGGCCGTGAAACAGCTCCAGCACGGAAAAATCGCCAACGGGGACTGTGGGGGTCAGATCCGGGGCGGAGAATTTGCCGGTGTAGGCCTTCTGTACCAAGGTCTCCATGTTGGGAATATCGCCCAGAAACGCGGACGCAATGGCGGTGGCCATGCCGTAGGCATCGGCTTTCAGACAGGCTTGCCAATCAAAGGCAGGAATGGTATCGGGCATGTACAGGCCGCCGTCGGGGGCAAGGCCTTTGATCACCGCCTGAGCGCCGGTGATGGGATCGGTTAGGCTGCGGGTGGAATGGTAGTGCATAATGAGCCTCCATGATGGATTGTGTCATCCTGAGCCACAGGCGAAGGATCTCCGGGGTATCGTTACTCTGGGGATTCTTCGGCCTTTGGCCTCAGAATGACATGGAAATGAGAAATGTGTGTGCTTTCGTGGCAAAATGCACAAAAATATCGGCGGTTTCGCCGCATTTACAGAGCTTTTGCCATTGTTGCAATTTGATTTTCTATATGATATACTGTTTCCGTGCAAAAAGCAAGTGTTTTCGAGGGAAATACATTTGTTTCTATATCATATACCGAAAGAAGGAAACTATATGAAGATCGGTCTTTTGGGTTTTGGTGTCGTGGGCAAGGGCCTGTACGATCTGACCAAGACAGTGGAAGGAATCAAAGTCACCAAGGTGCTGTGTCTGGAGGATATTGACCTGCCCGACGCAAAGGCAGTGCATAACATCGCGGACATCGTAAACGATCCCGAGATCGACACCGTGGTGGAGGCCATGGGCGGTCTGCATCCCGCTTATGAATTCGTCCGGGCCGCTATGGAAGCCGGTAAAAATATCGTCACCTCCAACAAGGCGCTGGTCAACGGCTTTTATGACGAGCTGCTCCCCCTTGCCAAGGAAAAGGGCATCCTTTTCCGCTCCACTGCCGCGGTTGGCGGCGGCATCTGCTGGCTTTCTGAGCTGGAGCGGGCCAGAAGAGCCCAGACCATCAACAAGGTCTACGGCATCATGAACGGCACCTGCAACTACATTCTCGACAACATGACCCGGCTGGGTCTGGGTTATGATGAGGCGCTGAAGCAGGCCCAGGCGCTGGGTTATGCCGAAGCTGACCCCTCCGCCGACGTAGACGGCATCGACACCTGGAACAAGATCGTCATTTCCTCCAATGTGGCCTTCGGTATCAGTCTCGACGGCACCACCGTTCCCACCGCCGGTATCCGCCATATCTCGGCTTCCGATGTGGAGAATTTTAAGGCCAATGGCGTTGTTTGTAAGCTTATCGGAACAGGCATCTGCGACGGCGACACTGTCCGCGCCCATGTGCAGCCGACCCTCTTCGCCGCCGGCGCTCTGGAAGCTGCCGTTCCCATGAATTTCAACCTCATCACTTTGGAAGGCAGTGCCTCCGGCCGCCAGAGTCTGTACGGTCAGGGCGCAGGCCGCTACCCCACCGCATATAATGTTCTGCAGGACTGCGTGGACATACGGCAGGGCAAGGGCTTCTATGCCCCCTACGGCGGCAAGAGAAGCGCCGTCAATGACCATGAAATGCGCTTCTATGTAAATGCCAAGGACGCATGGCTGGAAGAAATCAAGGAAGACGCTTGGGGCGATGCCATCGTGACAAAGCCTGTGAAGGTAAGCGAAATGCATGCATGGCTGGCTCAGAATCCCGGCGTGTTCATCGCCGCCTTTGCGGAATAACGCGCACCCCCTAACCTGTCATTCTGAGCGTAAGCGAAGAATCACCGGGGTGCCGATGGCCCGGAGATCCTTCGACTCCGCTGACGCTCCGCTCAGGATGACAAATATGTAGGACTGATTCGATTGGGAGTAGTCTATGTACTATGTCTATATCCTCACAAATACATATAACACTGTACTGTACATTGGTGTCACCAGTAATTTGGAACGACGCCTGTATGAGCATAAGAACAAATTAGCGGATGGTTTTACAAAAAAATACAACATCCACAAATTGGTCTATTTTGATTCAACCAACGATGTACGGGCCGCAATTGAAAAAGAAAAACAGCTCAAAGGCTGGACGCGCGCGAAGAAGAATGCGTTAGTCGAGAGTGTGAATCCCCAATGGCGGGATTTGAGTGAAGATTGGTACGGATAAACGCTCCGCGCACCCCCTAACCTGTCATTCTGAGCGTAAGCGAAGAATCACCGGGGTGTCGATGGCCCGGAGATCCTTCGTCGCTTCGCTCCTCAGGATGACATACTGAAAGAAGGAAAACAAAAGTGTTGAAAGTTGCTAAATTTGGCGGCAGTTCCATGGCGGATGCCGTCCAGTACCGAAAGGTAAGAGATATTATTCTGGCTGACCCGGGCCGCCGGGTGGTCATCGTTTCCGCCGCCGGTAAGAGCGCCGCGGAAAACCACAAGATCACAGACCTGCTGTATCTGTGCCACGCCCACATCCGCTACGGCATGGACTGCACACCCGTGTTCGACATGATCAAAAACCGCTACCTGCAGATCGTGGCCGATCTGGAACTGGATATCGATCTGGAACCGGAGTTTAACGAGCTGAAGCAGCGGCTGGACAAAAAGAAGATCACCGAGGATGAGCTGGTCAGTCGGGGCGAGTATTTCTCTGCCAAGCTGATGGCTGCCTGCCTTGGTTTCGATTTTGTGGATGCCGCCGACTGGGTGGTGTTCAAGATGGACGGCACCGTAGATCAGGAAGTTTCCTATGCGAAGCTGAAAGCGCTGGTGCACGGCGGTGTGGTCATTCCCGGCTTCTACGGCGTGATGCCCGACGGCGCAATCAAGACCTTCAGCCGGGGCGGCTCCGACATCACCGGCGCGCTGGCAGCGGCTGCTCTGGACGCGGATGTGTACGAAAACTGGACGGATGTTTCCGGTATTCTTATGGCTGATCCCCGGATCGTTGATGATCCCCAGCCCATCGCAGAGGTCACCTACGATGAACTTCGTGAGCTGAGCTACTCCGGCGCCCAGGTATTGCACGAGCTGACCATCTTCCCCGTCCGGGAAAAAGGCATCCCGCTGAACATCCGCAACACCAATGCACCGGAAGATCCCGGCACCATGATCCAGGAGTCCTTCGAGTCCGACTCCGAACCCCACCGGTTCATCACCGGTGTCACCGGCAAGAAGAATTTCTCTATCGTTCACTTAACCAAACGGGGTCTTTCCAATGAGGTTGGCCTGCTCCGTCGGATTCTCTCCATCTACGAACGGCACAACATCTCCGTTGTGTATGTACCCAACGGCATTGACAATGTTTCCGTGGTCATTGAGACGGAAGCCATTGCCCCCAAGCTCTACACCATTCTGGCAGAGGTGCAGCAGGAGATCAAGCCGGACACCCTCAATGTGATTGAAGATATCGCCGTAGTCGCTGCTGTTGGCCGCCGCATGAGCAAGCGCCCCGGTATTTCCGGCCAGATCTTCGGCGCGCTGGGTCAGGCGGACATCAACATCCGCTGGATCACCCAGAGTCCCGACGAGCTGAATATCATCTTCGGCGTGGATAATAAGGACTTCTCCAAGGCGATCCGCACCCTGTACGACAGCTTTGCGAAGTAAGGATACTTCGCAATTGAAAATGGAAAATGTAAAATTGAAAATTGATGTATTTGCTGACGCAAATGATTTTAAATCGTCGGCAAAGCCGACACAATAATTTTCAATTTTCAACTTTCAATTTTCAATTCAAAAAAACCTATTTATTGGAGGTAAAATGTATGAAGACTTATACTGTTGCCGTTCTGGGCGCTACCGGCGCTGTGGGACAGGAAATGATGAACATTCTGGCGGAGCGTAACTTCCCCGTCAAAGAGCTGATTCCTCTGGCATCCGCCAGAAGTGCGGGTAAGACCCTGAAGTTCAAGGGCGAGGATGTGGTCATCCGGGAAGCCTGTGACACCGCTTTCGAGGGTGTGGTTATCGTTCTGGGCGCTGCCGAAAATGACATCGCCGAAAAGTTCGCTCCCGCCATCGTCAAGGCCGGCGCTGTGTTCGTGGATAACTCTTCCGCTTTCCGCTTAAACCCCGATGTTCCTCTGGTGGTTCCCGAGGTCAACCCCGAGGATGTGAAGTGGAACAAGGGTATCATTAGTAACCCCAACTGCTCCACCATCATCACCATGACCGCTGTCAATGCCTTAAATTCCATCGCTCCCATCCGCACCATGACCACCTCTACGTACCAGGCGGTCTCCGGCGCAGGCGCTGCCGGCCCGGTGGAGCTGATGAACGAGGTGGAGGCTCTTTCCAAGGGCGAGACTTACGAGCCCAAGGTCTTCTCCCACCAGATCGCCTACAACCTGATCCCCCAGATCGGCGGCGAGCAGTTCGAAGGCTACACCAGCGAGGAAATGAAGATGCAGAACGAGGGCCGCAAGATCATGCACCTGCCCGAGCTGAAGGTGTCCTGCACCTGCGTCCGTGTGCCGGTTATCCGCAGCCACTCCATTTCCGCTTCCATCCACTTTGATGTGCCTGTGACTGTGGAGCAGGTAAGAGAAGTTCTTGCCAAGGCTCCCGGCGTGAAGCTGGTGGATGATCTGAAGAATAAGCAGTATCCCATGCCTCTGGAAACCAGCGGCCAGGATATCGTGTATGTGGGCCGTATCCGTCCCGACCTGACCGATGATTGCGGCATCTGCCTGTGGTGCTGCGGCGACCAGGTAAGAAAGGGCGCTGCTACCAACTGCGTGCAGATCGCGGAGCTTGTGATTAAAGAGTAAAATATGACCGCCATGGGAGCAATCCCATGGCGGTTTTTGTGTGATTGGTAAGATAAATGATCGTTTATCTGAGTAGAAACCTAAAACGCATGTCATTCTGAGCGACCGAAGGGAGTCGAAGAATCTACGCATTATCATAATGCTTAGCAGTATTTCGGTGCGAAGATCCTTCGACTCCGTTTCACTCCGCTCAG
>JAZRKL010000131.1:0-15196 GCA_045646265.1 Faecousia sp. | reverse complement strand
CTCCTTGGCTCACAGAACGACATGGCTACGATCCGACTTGTTTCCAAGAAGATCGATAAGAAGGCCTCCATCGTGTACCTGGAGCTGGATATGGCTCTGTTTGCCCAGATCGCAGACAAGGGCATCCACTATGAGGAAGCTTCCAAGTACCCCGGTATGGAAGTGGATCTGACCTTCCGCAGCGATCGTTATGCCCCCATCAGCGAGGCTATCAAAGCTTCCAACTGCCCCTTCATCAAGAGCGTCAAGGTGGCAGATATGTATAAGGGCGAAGATGGCAATGCCATCACCGTCCGCATCGGTTTCTCTTGCAAGGACCGCACCCTCACCCGTGAGGAAGTCCAGGTCGTTACCGATGGCATTCTGGCAACTCTGGCCGCCCAGGGCATCTGCCTGAAGTAAAAAACAACCCCCCTTCGGTTTTCACCGAAGGGGGTTTCTTATTAGCAGGGCAGCGCTGCTGTGTTACTTCAGTTTTTCGTTCAAAACACCCCGGGTGGCGGTGATGAAATCTTGCACTGTTTTTTCGCGCCACTTGGTTTCGGTGGGGTAGAACAGCTCGTTATAATTTTCCTTTATTATTTCGCTGGTGATGGGGTCGTTTGACGGGTACCAATGCTGGCGGTTTTCGTCCACGGTGTATTTGAGAGAAAGGATAGAGTCCAGGAAACCATCGCCAATGGTTCCAAACTCAAAACAGGTGGAGAACAGCTCTGCTTCGGACTGCTTGCTTTCTGCAAGCCGATAAAAATAGTCGGTGGTGTCGCCGGTGGTGGCGTAGAACGATTCAGAATCGTGGGATATGACATAGTCATATCCAAAGGCCTGCTTTGTTTCTGCCTCGGTCATAGTTTCGAATACGGAGTTAAAGATTACCATATTGTATCTAGGTCCGTAGCCGGAATGAATGTCGATATGAACCAGGTTTTCATATTCGCCGTCCAGGCAGGCCTCAAATACGCTTTTCAGATAAGCAGTGGATTTTTCATCGCCATTTCCGCCATAATACACGCCGGTGGGATATTCGTATTGTCCGGATAGCAGTGCATCAGAAACCTTGTCGGCACCCTTGGTAAGGGCCTCTTTAGCCAGGCTGGCATAAAAACCGACTTCGTGCCAAAAAGCGTTGCCGATTTTGCCTTCGGGCTGCAGGAAACCTACCACCTCGGGATAATCCTTGTTGCAGGAAAGGTCAAAGGAATCCCAGTCGAGAATGAAATTCCGGTTCAGATCAACGTTATTTTCGTTATATCTGCGCTTGTATTTCATACCATAGGGATTCACATTTGCCACAACCAGCACACCCGTGGTGTCCGGATTTAATGTGGGATAGATCTCCTCGAAGAAAACATCCAGCATAACAGAGCCAATATAGCCCTCCATACCGTGAACACCGGTGGTGAGGATGATGAGGTTTTTGCTTTCCTTGCTTGCCGGCAGATAGAGATTATCAATGTACAAACCATCGGCTTCGTCAATGGCGTGTTCGCTTACTTGCACCGTAATGCCTGCTTTTTTCAGCTTTGCTACCCGGTTTTGCAGGTTTTCACGCACCTGCTCATAGCTGTCAAAAAAGTATTCGCTGTAGGCATAGCTGTCCGCCACTTTGGGCTGGCGAGCGGATAGCAGCACCAGGTACGGGCCAATGGCGGTCAATAAGACGACCACACATAAAAGAACGGCCAGTGTAATAAATAAACCTTTTCTTTTTTTGAGAAAGTTCATAATATCCCTCCTATCTGTTTGCATTATAGCAAACCTGTCCCGAAAAGTAAATCTGTCAGTATAATCTTCTGCCTTTTACAGATACTAACAGCGTAATTTGTAAAATAAGCAGATAAATATATATGAAAGTTACAGGTATCGTCCGTTGGATGGATGACCTGGGGCGCATTGTGATTCCCAAAGAGATCAGAAGAACTCTCAAGATTCGGGAGGGTGATCCCCTCTGATAACATTGGCACCAATCGACAGATTCTGTTGGGCGATACATAACCTCGTACAAAGAATAACAGCGCAGTAGAATTTCTACTGCGCTGCACATAATTACATATCGGATAACAGGTTTTTAATCTGTTCGCGAACTAAATGCTGAGGGGACTCCAAAATACTTTGGACAGTTTCGTCCTGTATCCCTTTCAAATAGCTTATCATACCCTCATCAGATTGGAACTTAAGGGCATATTCCAATTTTTCCAATATGGTTTTTTCTTTCTTTTGAGCTATTTGCTCCGCTTTCTCTTCTGCCTTACACTTGGAGATTGCTTCTGCTTGACGCTTGGCTTTCTCTTCTGCCTCGCGTTTAACTTTTTTGTTAGTCTCATCAATCATCGGTTGTGCCATAGTCTGAAGGTTTTTGTCGATATTGTTGATTTTTTTGTCTTGATTTCTAATTGCATGCGTGTCATCTACAAGTTGGCCAAAAGCATAAAGCAACCATGTAGAGACTAACGCAATAATCGGCCCGCAAACCAGAGTTAACAATCCTGCTAAAATAAATTCATCTGCGAGCAATACAATTCCTGCAATAACTGCACCAATTGCCTCAACAATAAATATCCATTTAGCCCAGTTTTTGATTTTCACGCCGATGTCTGCGTATAGATTGTCAAGCATACTTTTTCCCCCAACATTTTTTATTTATCATATCACGGCGTTTTGAAAAAGTAAATATGAAAGAATAATCTCCGTGTGTTTACAGATACTAACAGCGTAATTTGTAAAATAAGGAGATAGATATATATGAAAGCTACAGGTATCGTCCGTCGGGTGGATGACCTCGGGCGTATTGTTATTCCGAAAGAAATCAGAAGAACTCTCAAAATCAGGGAAGGCGACCCACTGGAAATTTATACCGAAAAGGATGGGGGTGTGATTTTCCGGAAGTATTCTCCCATGGGGGATCTGCAGGAATTTGCTACCCAGATGTGTGAGGCCATCGGTGCCAACACCGGCTGCATTGCGGCTGTATCGGACCGGGATTCTATCATTGCCCTCCATGGCGCACCCAAGCGGGAACTGATGGACAAACCCAACTCCCAGGAATTGGAACGGCTGATGGAGCAGAGAAAAAATTACCGCTTCCAGCCGGGTGACGCGCCCATCCGGGCCAGCGAAGGCTCCGACAAATACTATCTGGGTGTGGCATCGCCTATTTTATCTCAGGGCGATCTGATGGGCTGTGTCATGCTGCTGATGAATGAAAACAGTCAGCCGCTACAGGAGTCTGACCAGAAACTGGCCCAGACCGTGGCAGGCTTTTTGGGTAAGCAGATGGAAAATTGAGGAAAGCGTGAAAAGCCCCGCACCGATGCGGGGCTTTTCGTCATGTCTTGGTCATTTTATGCGCGTGTTCTCATCAGCCAATATCAGATATCTCTGGTATGCGTCTTTCACGGAACTGTTTTGGGGTGCAATGCATTTCACTCAAAAACACCCTGTTAAAATTCCGGATGCTTCCAAATCCGCACAGATAGCAAATCTCACTGATGGTATGATTCTTCTCCAAAAGCATATCCATGCTTTTTCGAATACGAAACCCATTTATAAAATCATTAAAGCGCACATCAATATTCTGGCGATACAATCTGCTTAGATATGCATAACTCACACCGATCTGCCTGGCGATATCCTTCAGGCATATGTTTTCCTCAAAATGGGTACTGACATAGATCAGCATTTTTCGGAAGGTATCATTGGGTACGGCATACTCTCTGAAATGGTTATCTTGAGATATACTGCTGAGCAAGTTGAAAAAGATACAGTTTAATTCTACGAATTCATTACCGGGAACTTTACCGAGATGGTTGGATAGTTGATTTATTTCCTGTGTGGATAGACAGCACACCGGATTTTTTGGAGCCTTATATTTTAGGCTTGTTTCAAAATAAGGTATGACATGTGGGGATATTTGAATCACAAGGATCTCTGAAGTGTCTACTGTATCAAACTTGTGTATCTCAAACGGCATAATAAACATCATTTGATTTTGCCCGAGGATGTATGTCTTATGCTCTTTTTCAATTTTGAATGCGCCTGAAAGAACGATGACAGCCTCAAATATGTAATGGCAATGGGCATGGCAGGAAACATTCTGCCATGTTTTAAATTCATATTTCCTGTGATCTATAAGGTCGTCGACATCGATAGCAGAATACATAATACCTCCTGAAAGGTTGATTTTTGTCTATAATTATACTGGGAATTTCTTGTTTTGTCAAACCATAGGGCTTATAATATTTTTTAATTACAGCATGATCAACGCTGCTGCAGGAGGATATGCGGGCGGGGATAGCCTGCTATGGATGAAAAAAGCAGAGCATAACGGGGGTTAGAACTATGGGGGAATTTATCCTGGAGGAAATTAGAAAAAAGGTAGGCCGGATGGAGCAGCTGTTGGGTCTGACCAGGTTTACATACGCAGAGGGGAAGGCCAAAGGCACAGATGCCGTTGAGGTTCGCACGGGCACGGGATTACGCTATATCGTGTTGCCGGACCGTGGTATGGATATTGGGTTGGCGGAATTCAAAGGAGTACCCTTTGTCCATATTTCTCCCGTGGGAATTGTTGCGCCGCAGTACTTTGAAGCAGGCGGAGACGAGTGGCTTCGCTCCTTTTCTGCGGGCTTGCTGACCACTTGTGGATTGGATCAGGTAGGAAATGACTGCTGTGTTGGATCGACGCGCTACCCGCTGCATGGCAGGATTGCAAATCTACCGGCAGAACAGGTTGCGGCAATTTCGGAGCAAACGGAAGATGGCCGTTATCTGATGTCTGTCAGCGGTATCGTCCGCCAAGCCAAAGAGTCAGTACAAAATTTGACCCTGCATAGAAAGATCGTTTCCTATGCAGGAGAAAATGCTATTCATATCCGTGACAGGATCACCAATGAAAGCTATATACCATCTCCGTTTATGCTGCTGTATCACATGAATTTTGGATATCCGTTCCTGGATGAGGATTTTCAGTTGGAGATTCCGTATTCAAAGATGAGCAGTATGTATGAGGGGCGGGAAACTGCTATGCAAAACGCGTTGCAAGGAGAACCTCCTCAGGAAGGCTATGAAGAAAACGTATTTTTCCTGGAAGTGATTCCGGATGAGGATGGCCGGGGAACGATTCTTGCACGTTGCGCAAAGCGGAATTGCTTTGCGGTTAAGATCACATTTCCTGCAGGCATATTGCCACGGGTGGCAGTGTGGAAGCAAATGGGCTGTCAGGACTATGTGATGGCTGTGGAACCGTGTAACAACTGGGTAGGCGGTCAGACATTTGAACAGGAAAATGGGACATTACAGATGCTTGCCCCCGGAGAAAGTAAGGTCATCGACCTTACTATCGAGATTCAGGAGGAAAGTGATCTGTGACCAAACATCGTATAAAGCTATATGTTGTTCCCCACTCTCATATTGACATGGAATGGTTCTGGACAGTTCAGGACGTGGAACACATGCTGCCGGAGCTTTTCTACAACAGCATACTACGTGTAATGTCGGGTGACCCGGAGATGACATTTGCGCAGGATCAGTCCCTGTTGATCCAAATGATGCTGGAGAATGCATCCGAAGAGGAAAAGGCTCATGTGGCAGCATGTGTCGCAGCAGACCGCATAGAACCGGTGGGCGGTATGTATGTGCAGCCGGAGCTTCAGGAGCCTTGCGGAGAGGCGCTGATCCGTCAGATCCAGATTGGCCAAAAATGGATGCAGGAAAATTTGGGACGGAGGGCATTATGCGCGTGGCATATCGATTCATTCGGACAGATCAACCAGATGCCCCAGATCCTTCTGCAAAGCGGATTTGAAAGCTATGTATTTATGCGGGATCTCCACGAAAAAGAAGATCCCGCTGCCTTTCCAACGGAGTTTTACTACGAGGGCCCGGATGGAAGCCGCATCTTGACACACTGGCTGAAAAATTCTTATGTGCTGTGTCCCAGCGGTAAAGAAGACCGCCTTCTGAAAATCGCGAATGTGGAAGTCAACGCACAGAATGAACAAGCGGAGCTGAAAAAGGTGTTCGCGGCATTTTTGGATGAAACTTCCCTCCAGCACAAAACAGGGGCGGCTCTGATCCTTTGGGGGGATGACTTGTATGAGCATAACCTTTCAACGACGGAGATCAAGCAGCTGCTGATAGAGGCGGCAAGCAGAGCGGGCTTTTCTTTGCCGGAAGAGGATATCGTGTTCTCGACACCCAGCAGGTTTTTCCAGGCCATTCGGCCCCGGTCCGACGAACTGCCTGTGAAGCAAAATGATTTTAATTTGCCTCAATACCGTCAGGATTTGCGGGCGACCTTTGTAACCAGAATCAAGCTGAAGCAGCTAAACAGAAAAGCGGAGCAGGCGTTGCTTTCTTTGGACAGCCTAAGTGCTGCGGCCGGCCAAACCGTGGAAAACAGCGACATGCTTTGGAAGCCGGTCTTATTCAATCAGTTCCATGATACGATTGCAGGAAGCTGCGTGGACGAGGTCTATCTGGCAGCGGTGGAAAAATATGAGAATGTACTGCAAATGGTGCAGAACCAAAAACAGACACTGTTTGAAAACACATCCGCAACGGATTCGTTCTGTGTGTATAACCCCACGCAGTTTGTGCGAAGCGATGTTGTGGGACTGCCAATGGCACAGACCGAGGCAAATATCTGGGTAGAAGATGAAACCGGTAACCGGCTGCCTGCCCATTACAATGAAAAAACGGGGCATCTGGAGGTTCTGATTGCTGATATTGCTCCCTATGCCGTGGAGCGATTCCGCTTGGTAACGGGGAAAAAAAGCAAGAGCAAGGATGACCTTGCACAAAGTGTTGAGAATTCGTTCTATCGGTTGCAGATTGATCTCCAAACCGGCGATCTGGTCAGCGTGTGGGATAAACTGCAAAAAAGGGAGTTGCTTGATGCACCGGCTAATGTCTTAGTGGCTCTGAAGGAAGAGAATCCCGAGATGGAAGGGGCACTTTGCCTAACCGGAGAGGAATTCTCTGATGCCGGTCTTACGGCTGACAGAGTTGAGATCTGCAGCGATGATACCGGTGTGTCTGTGCTCTGCGTGAAACGATTCCTCGGTTTTACTGTACAGAAGCGGATCGTTCTTAGAAAGAACAGCCGCAGGCTCGATTTTACCACAAATATCATCGGATATACCGGTGAAGACTATTTGCTGTTGGCGCAGTTTCCTGTAAAAATGTACATGACGCAGAGTGTGTTTGAGACCCCCTTTGGCATTGCGGAGGGAAGGACGGAATTCCATTGCGCGCAGAAATGGGCGGCCTTGCGGGATGATGCCTACTATGCGGCATTGCTGAATCGAGGGACCAGCGGTTACTGGGTTCGGGGAAACAAGCTGTCCATAGCTCTGCTGCGTGGTCATCAGAACTATGTTCAGTATGGCATCAATGGACGGGACAAGGGGATTGCCCGTTTCTTTGACGGGAAAACACACACGGAGCTGGCGGCTGAACGGGGCGACCATAGCTTTGAATACGCATTGGTATGCGGAGTGTACACGAAAGCACAGATCACTGGGGACGCACTTATGTACAATAGCCCTCTGGAAGCGTTTTGGGGGCAGCAGGCAGCAGCATTTGTACCTGTTGTAAAATCAGTTTCCGATGATTTCATCGTTACAAGAGCAGCCTTGTCACATGATGGAACCCTGTGCCTGCGTGGGTACTATTTGGGCACAGAAGTCGGCAAATGCAGTATTACGCTTTATCATGAAATAGCCCGTGTTTGGCGAACAAATCTGCTGGGAGAGGTCACTGGATATGTGCCTGCCGATACCGGCAAAGTTGAATTTACAGTTCGCCCATTCGAAATCGCTACACTTGTAATTGAGAAAAAATGAAACAGTAAGGAGACTATTGTATGGCAACATTATTTCTTCCCTTCGGATATCCCGGATATCCCCAGAAGCAACTGGCAGAGCACATCGCGAAAAGCGAGGCTTGGCTGAAAGAGATTGGTGTGGACATGGTGGCGGCACCCAACGTAATCGTACTGGATGACTGTGAAGCAGCCATTGAAACAGCAAAGAAGGATGTGTGGGATGCTGTGATCGTGCTGATCGCATCCTGGATCGAAGCGCCCAATGCCTTGAAGGTTCTGTCTGCTGCCGGTCTGGAGCAGACTCCCATGCTGCTGTGGTCCCACGATAATTATTTTGATCCTAAGGAAAAGGCAACCATTTCCTTCGGCTGTATTGCCTCTGCTGGTGTCATGCGGGAGACATTTGAGGAATTTGGATATAAGTTCTGCTTTGTGGTGGGTAACCCGGGCGATGAAGTGCTTGCCAAGAAAATCACCGATTTCGTGGCTGCGGCTGCTACTGTCCGGAAGCTGAAGGATGCCCGTCTGGGTATGTTGGGCTATGTGTCTATGGGCATGTACACCGGTTTGGGTGACCATGTGAAGGTCAAGAAAACCTTCGGAACGGAAATCGTTCATATTGACCAGTATTCCCTGATCGCTCGTTTGAATGAGGCACCTGTCGATGCTGTGGAGGCGGAAAAACAGGCACTGAAGGAGCAGTGGGATGTGGCGGCTTCCATTTCCAACCAACTGCTGGACAAGAACGCGTCTGTTTATCTGCGGCTGAAACAGTTGGTCAAGGAGCATCAGCTGGATGCTCTGACCGCTAAGTGCCAGTATGAGATGTCCATCGATTGGGGTTTCACTCCCTGTGTGGCGCTGTCTTTGCTGGGCGCCAATATGCCTGTTTCTTGTGAGGGAGATATTTATCTGCTTCTGTCCCAGATGATTCTGGATGGAATTGCCGGGCAGACCACCACTTACGGTGATGTGCTGGCGTTCCTGCCTGACGGTGTGATCTGCGCCGCCTGCGGCTTTGCTCCCAAGAGCTTCCTGGCAGCCAGCCGTCCCAAGATCGACAAGCATACTGCCCTCTACAGTGGCCTGCTCATCACTACCCCCTTCAAGCGTCAGGATGTGACTGTGATCCGCCTTGCTAACGACAAGCGCGGCTTTAAGATGCACTTGATTGAAGGCCATGTTGAGGAAATGAAGGACTTCCATGAGATCGACTGCCCTGCCTACGCAGGTTCTGTGATTAAGTTCGATAACAAGTCCGTAGAGGATTTCCAGCAGGAGATCATGAGCCAGCACTATGCGATCGTGCCTGGGAAGCATGGAAATGCGATTCGGGACTTCTGCAAACTGATGGATATTCGTATTGTATAACTGCAGATTAACTTTTACATGAGTGAAAGGGACTGTTGCAAAAACTTGCATTTTTGCAACAGTCCCTTTTTATATGGCTTCTATGATTTTTTTGGCAATTTGGCAGTTGGGGGCATAAGGACAATCGGGGTAAGCGCAGTCGGCACTTACCTGCATGTCGACGATCTCTACTTCCACCATGCGGCTTTGGTCCAATGCACGGCAGTAACCGGAAACAAAAATTTCCTTTTCCATTCTATTCCTCCAAAGTGACACAGAAACCCATAGGTGCCAAGTTCAAATAGCCTGGGGCAACAGTGTGCAGATTGTGGCCGTAGAGTAAGTGCCCGCCGGGAATCTCCCATTCGGTGTCGCTGTGGTTGAGATAGACACGAATATGCTGGCCGTTCAGGCTGCGGCTGAAGCCAAGCTTGCCGTTCCAGAAACGGAAAAAGTGTGTATCGCCCAGACGCAGCGTCTCATGCTCTTTACGCAGTTTGCCGAGACAGCGGAAGTGACGCAGCAGGTGGTTGTCCTCCCGGTACCAGGGGTAGGGCCGGCGGTTAAAGGGATCCTTGTGGCCTTCCATGCCGGTTTCGTCAGCATAGTATAGGCTGGGAGAGCCGGGCAGCATATATTGCAGGAAACTTGCCATCAGAAGCCGCTCTTTGGCCAGCTTCAGCTGACCATCGGACAGGAAACGGTGGGCCTGCTCCTCACGGCTGCCCTCAAAGGGATCTACCAGAGCGGTCAGAATTCGGGGGGTGTCGTGGGTGCCCAGCAGATTCATGTTACAGGCTACCACCTGGGGTGGATAATTTTCCAGAATGGTCATGACGGTTTCCTTGAGCTGGTTGCCGTCGTCCTCTCCCCGAAGGAATTTCAAAATGGCGGTGCGGAAGGGATAATTCATAACGGAGTCCAGCATACCGTCTACAAAATAGCGGCGGCGCTGGCCGTAGGCCATTTTATTGGAAGCGTCTTCCCACACTTCCCCAATGAGCAGGGCATCAGGCTTGATCTGCCGGATCCGTTGCTTTAACAGCAGAGTGAAGGCATCGGGCAGCTCGTCCACCACATCCAGCCGGAAACCGTCAGCGCCCAGCTTCAGCCAATGGGCCACCACGCTGTCTTCGCCGGAGATGATATATTCCAAAAAAGCGGGATCCATCTTCCGTACGGTGGGCAAGGTATCAAAATTCCACCAGCTTTGATAGGAGTTGGGGTAGTGATGGAAATTGTACCAGCTGTAATAGGGGGACTCTTTGGATTGATAAGCGCCAACGCCGGGGAAATGACCCTCCCGGTTGAAGTACAGGCTGTCAGAGCCGGTGTGAGAATACACCCCGTCCAGAATCACCTTGATGCCCAGCTTATGAGCGGCTTCGCACAGGGCGGCAAAGTCTTCCGTTGTGCCCAGCATGGGGTCGGGGGTCTTGTAGTCACCGGTGTCATAGCGATGGCTGGAAAAGCTTTTACTGATGGGGTTTAAATACAGAATTGTAGCGCCCATAGAGGCAATGTAGGGCAGCTTAGCCTGAATGCCCTTGAAATTACCGCCGTAGAAGTCATTGTTCAGCACTTTGCCCTCGGCTGTGGGCCGCCAATCCACTTCTTCCTCCCAATTTTTGTGGACGGTAAAGGGTTCCAATTTCCCGGTCAGATCGCATTCTCCGTCTTTATAAAACCGGTCGGGAAAGACTTGATAAATGGTAGCTCCTTTGGCCCAGTCAGGGGTGGTGAAATTAGCGGGAATGCAGCTAACCTGCCAGCAATCGCCGGCTTCCATATTGGTATCATTGCCCGCCTTAAACAGCCGGAAGGCATTGCCCGGGGCGATGACTCTGAAATAGTAAAAATACAGGCCGGGTTGCTTTAGCGAAAAGGTACCCTTGAAAATATCGTAAGAACCCCGGCGTTCTGCCAAGGTCATATCCGCAGTGATCTCATCGGCGCTGCTGTCCAATCGAATCAGACATTGCACAGCGGTTGCACCCACCGTGGTGGGTACATGGACCTGTAATGTGCAAATTTGATCCGGCACCAATGTGCCAAAAGGATCCTTGTGGTTTAGGCTTTTGGAATCAAATAAAATCCGCATGGGTCGCTCCTGTGTTTGTCTTTTTACGAGTAATAGAATACTGTATTCGCTGCAAAAGGTCAAGAAAAAAGTCTTGCGGAGGAACTTCCGCAAGACTTTTTGGTTACTTATTTTCGAAGATCTGGAAGATCACACCGCCCGTGGCATCCTTGGGCTGAGGATAGTTTGCAGCATAGCACAGTGTAGGTGCCAGATCGGTCAGATCGGCAGGACGGGTCAAGGCGAGACCTTTCTTAATAGCTGGGCCGCTGAAAATGCACAGGGATCGGATATCGCCCTTGTCCGAACGGGCGGAAGGAATCTGCTGGCTGTGAACGCCGCCGATAAAACCACCCATACGGCTGCCGGTGATGCCGTAGACCACATCACCGCAATTCTCGCCACCCACACCTACAAAACCTGCTGAGCGCTTCTCCACCGCAAAGGCCAAAGCAATGGTGGAACCGTCTTTAGTCCGCTCGTGCTTCTGTAGGGCGGTGATGATCTCAGCAACGGTTTTGCCATAATCGGCAGGATCCACAATGCCTGTTGGCTCACGGCCCTTTAGGTTCACGTTGACATAGCAGCTTCCCACAGGATAGACTTTGGTTTTTGTCCAATCAACGCCATTTCCGTTGGCCTTCAGGGGATCTAGGCCGTCCATGTAAACGACCAAACCTTCTGCGGCCATTACATCCCAAGGTCTGACCCGCTCGTTGTAACCGACGGCACCATGGTCGGATACGACCATGATTGTAGTGTTTTCGTCTGCAGCATGCTCCAAAAGCCAACCCAGATGCTCATCCATCAGCTCATACCCTTTTCGGTATGCTTCTTCAGCAATTTGCTTTTCTCCTTGGCAATCAAACCACACGTTTTCAAAGCCTTCGTAAGCGCAGCGGTAACGGTGATTGAGAGAATCAATGTCGCCATGGTAATCAAACACGATATCCGGCTGATATTTATCAACGCAATGCTGGATAACCAACCGGTTCCATTCTACTGAAAAGCGTTCACCTTCGATAAATTTGTCTGCAGAGAAGGGGGGATTGTAAATGGAGGCATGGTCGATGCTGCGATTTACTTCCCTGATCTCTGCCAGTTCTTTTGCCAAAGAGAGCGGGGTGATTTCCCTGAGAAGATTTTCCGCGCCGGTGACAAACACCGTAAAAATGCCTGTTTCTGTATCATAGGCATCCAGCCTTGCCCGGAAATGGAAGGGAACGCATTCTCCGTCCTCGGTCATCAGCCGGCGGGTGATCACATCGGTCCACTGGCCCAAACGCAGAAGGGGTGCGGCATGGGCAGATGCTTCATCCACACCGATTCGGATACCATCTTCTTCACGGATAATGACCCAAATGTGGGATTCTACCTCGTTGGGTTTGTAATTAGCAGATGTATAGATGGGATGGAAAACAAAGGTGTTTTCGTCCAAACAGACGAATTTGTTTTGACCAAACACAAAATTCCATGCGCCGCCGGCCAAGGCTTTCAGGGTATCGACCACAACGATCTCACCGTCGTTGCGGAAGACCTGCTGCGGGATGCCCGACGTATAGGCTTTGCCCGGGGACAGGTCGGCGGAGATAGACACGCCGCCTTTGACCTGCAGAATGCCGTCACACTTGGCAGGGCCGGAGCAGGGCACATCCACCAGAAGAACCGTTTTTCCGTTTTTTGCCGCAGCTTCCCAGAACCGCTCAGCGCAAATCAGCTCGGAGGAATAGGGAGTATACAGCTTTTCCGGATGGTCGCCCGTTTTATGCACTTCATGGCAAAGGGCACCGTTGACAGCGGCGGGAGCGCCGGTGCAAATGGCCGACCAGCAGGTGGGTGTAATGCTGGGAAATGCCGTCATGCAATCTTCCAGAAAAACACCCTTTTCCATTAGTCGCTTGAAATTGGGCAGACATCCCTCGGAAACTGCCTGCTTGATATAGGCAGGACTTGCACCGTCAATGCCGAAAATAAGTAGGTCAGGCTTCTTCACGGCAAATACTCCTTTTTTATAGGTTTTCGCTGTCTCCTTACAGCGGACCCGGATCGATATCTACGGGAGACACGCCGGACATGGGGACCTCGCCATACAGTGCTTCTACAAAGGATTCCATCTGCTCCGGACTGGGGCTGTAGGTATTTACAAAGGTATTTGCGCCCTCCATGATATTGTAATGGACATAGGGATATCCAAAAGACACACCCATGGACTTTGCCGCACCAGAGGAGAATGCGTACAGGTAGGTCTCACATTCCTCGCCAAACAGAGTGATCCAACCCTTTGGCTTGTGGGATGCGATATATACCGCATAGATGATCAGGTCACTGTTCTTGCTGATCTCAGCCAGTTCCTCGTTATTCTTCAGACGCCGCTGCATCTTGACATTAGCACCACGGGCCTCAAAGGCCTTTTTAACAATCTCCAGATCGCCAAAGAACGAATCCGTATGCGTAGAGCAGATAATGGTAACATTTTTGATCTTCTCTTTATCAAGGGGCAGCAGGTTGTTCTCGTCCCGCACCAAAGTGATGCTCTTCCGGGATATCTCTTTACAGATCTTCCGGGTTTCAGGAACCAGCTCTTCCGCCTTGAAGCGCTCCTGCCAGTATTCTTCTGTGAACATGCCCATCTTTTCCTTCATGTCCAGAATGCGCTGACAGGCATCATTGATTCTTTCTTCGGAAATTTGACCGTCGAGGACAGCCTCTTCCAGAATGTCCACTGCACGCAGGGACCGGACACCCAGCAGAATGTCGTTACCGGCCTGAATCAGTTTAACGATCAGCTCTTCCTCTTCATAGAAAGAGGACAATGCGTTCATGGCAATACCGTCGGTAACGACAACGCCCTTGAAACCCATTTTCTCTTTTAAAAGCTCCGTGATGACCTTATAGGACAGGGTAGAGGGGAGGTAACGGCCCTTGATTTTGGTGTCGTCCGCAGCGGGAAATGCCTTGTGGCTGATCATGACAGAGTAGACACCGTCGTCAATAACATCCTGGAAAATCTTTCCCTGTTCTGCCCACCATTCGTCCATGGTGGAAATATTCTTTGTGGAGACAAAATGGGAATCTCTGTATTCTTTGCGGTCACCGCCGGGGAAATGCTTGGCGGTAGCTGCTACACCCACAGATTGAACGCCCCGGATATAGGCATTGGCATGCTCAACCATCCGCGCAGAATTATTCTGGCAATAGGAACGGGTGTTACTGCCGAACCGTCCGCCAATATCGATGACGGGGCCCCATACCCAGTTAATGCCGGCGCAGCGCAGCTCCTTACCCACTGCCTGACCCAGCTTGTAGGTCAGCTCAGGGTCATTGGCGGCACCGATAGCTGCTTCCGTAGGGGTTTCGGAAAGGTCCTTGATGGCCCATTTGATGCCATTCTCAGCATCGGTACATACAAGGGCATGGATTTTCAGACAGGCATCCTCTTCCAGAATCCACTCCCGGAATTCCTCACTCTCGTCCTGATGCTCTGCCTCCCAGGAAACATCAAAGCCACGGCTTCCCGCACCGGGTTGGACCCAAAGCGTACCTGGCTGCCGTTCCCGAAGGAACGCGGCCTTCTCATCTTTTGTTCTCAGGATAGAGGCATCTACTTCTGTTTTGCGGTTAATATCGTACTGAAAGGGAATAATGGTCTGGCCAATTTTTTCCCGCAGGGTCATTTCGGACAACAAAGGCTTTTTCATTGCATTTAATTCCTTCCGATAAATGGCTGCATCTATATTTACAGAGTCTTTTCGTATTCCTCAATGGAGATGACCTGGTTGGTGAGTCTGGATTCTTCAGCGGCAAAGCCGGTGATGTGGTTTTCGTAAGAGGTGCGAACCTCACAGATGGAGTCGCTGGGAGTCTCGCCCCGCAGCAGGCTGAGAACATCGATCATGATGCCGGTGTCGCCGCCGCCGTGACCGGTGGCAATATCGTTACCT
>JAZRKL010000130.1:0-7594 GCA_045646265.1 Faecousia sp. | reverse complement strand
CACCTACTTGCCGCACAGTCATAAATGATCGTTTATCTTACGAAAGATATCGTAGGGCGGGGGCTTGCTCCCGCCGAAACACCGCACTGCCAGCGGCGGGACCAAGGCCCCGCCCTACACCATCTATCGTAAGATGGTGCGCTAAACGATCATTTAGCTTTCCAATCAACAAACACTGAATCATCGCCGCTACAGACCGTCGTCCTCATACTCTAACTCTGTCTCTATCTCTATCTCTATCTCTGTCTCTATCTCTATCTCTATCTCCTTCTCTTTCTCCCCCTTGCCGTGAAAACTTTCTGCGGCAAAACAAATCAAATGACCATTTCTCCTTTTTTAAAATATTCAGAAAAAAAGAAAAAGCGGTACTGTTTTCCACAGTACCGCCGATAAAATGTTATGGTTAAACGAGCGAAGATTTGATGTCAATAAACAAAATGAATCAGCTTTCAGCAGTTATTCTTACAGCTTTGCATAAGTCTTGTCCAGAAATTTCTGCACACCCACGATGGCCCGCTTATGCTCTGCTTCACCGATCTTACCGGCTTCATCGTACGCGGTAATGGCGAATGTAATGATCTTGCCATCCACGGCGGTGACTTCTGCTTCGGCTCTGACCTCCATACCAACAGGTGTAGCGGCCACATGCTTTAAATTCAGCTCGATGCCAACGGTGGTCTGATCTTCGCCCAGACAGCCTTCCAGCGCCTCACAGGCAGCGCCTTCCATCAGCGCGGCCATGCAGGGAGTGGCGTAGACACGCAGGCTGCCGGAGCCAACCTCCAAAGCAGTGTCAGCGGTTTCTACCAGTGTGGCGACCTCAGCTTTTAATCCAACAGTGATCTCCATAATCCATTCCTCCGATCGGTTTATTCTACCGTAATTATACCAAATAATAGGCCGGTGTCAACTAAGTGACACCGGCTTGTAAACTTTTTGTAGATTTGTTGTTGACGATCAGAGCTCTTCGCTGATTGCCAGCAGCAGAATACCGATAATCACAACAGCAATGAATGCATAGGTCTTCTTGGAGAGCTTTTCCTTCAGGAAGATACGGGAAAGCACCAGAGAAACAACGCAAACAGAGGACAGAATAGGCGCTGCGATAGCGTCCTGACCGCCCAGGGCGTACACATATGTAAATTGACCTGCGGTTTCAAATACAGCGGCCAGGATCTTGTCTCTGTGTTGCATGACGGGGCCAAACTTGACCTTCTTGGCCTTCATGAAGATGAACAGACCCAGAGCGAACAGGGCGAAGGTCAGCTCATAGCTGGTATTGGCGACCGCCTCAATGGTCTCTTCGGTGACATCCACCAGAGGAGAAGAAGCCACATCCTCGATCAGGAAGAAAGCGTCATCCAGGAAGGTGCCGAAGGCATCCAGCAGGGCGTAGACAAAGGGCATGCAGAAAGCCACGATGGCCAGACCCTTGCCCAATCTCTTTTTTCTCTGGGTCTCACCGTGGTTCTCCACAAAGCTTACACCCAGTACACCAACGGTAATGACAGCAATTGCGATCCAGGTGAAAGCGGAGATCTCCTCCTGCAGGAAAATCACGAACAGAAGCGTGCAGATAACACCTGCGGTGTTTTCGATGGGGTCAGAGATGGATTCCTCCAAAAACCGCATTCCAAAGTAGGAGAATGCCATGGAAATGATGTAGAACAGGGAAACCGGCAGATAGCGGAGCAGGTTCATGGGATTGTAATGGATATCCTGCGTCAGCAGGGTGAAGATGGCATGGGCGCCCATGACGACACCGACCCACACGCAGATCTTCAGGTGAGAATACTTCTCGGTTTCCACAGCGCCTTTCTTGTAGAAAAGCTCTGCGGTACCCCACAGAAGCGCAGTTGCGACAGAAAAGAATAACCAGGACATAATTGTTTCCTCCTTACAGTGTTACCAGGCCTGCGTCTACCATTTTCTGCAGGCTCATAAGAATACCGAGTTTTGCGTGATACCAGGTCAGACCGCCCTGGAAGTATACCGCGTAAGGCTCCCGAATGGGGCCGTCAGCGGAAAGCTCCATGGTGCTGCCCTGAACGAAGGCACCGGCAGCCATGATGACCTGGCTGTCATAGCCGGGCATATCGCCGGGGATGGGGGTCGCGAAGCTGTCCACAGGCGCGGCGGCCTGAATGCCCTTGCAGAAGGCGATCATACCCTCGGGGCTTCCCAGCTCCACAGCCTGGATGATGTCGTGGCGGCTTTCTGTTGCGTTGGGAACGCAGCGGAATCCCAAAGGCTCATAGAGATTTGCCGCAAAGATGGCACCCTTTTCGGCGTTGGCGGTGACGGTGGGGGACAGGAAGAAGCCTTGATACAGCTGCCCCATAAGGCCGAAGTTGGCACCCACCTCCTGACCCAGGCCGGGAGCGGACAAACGGTAAGCGCAGCGGTCGATGCACTGCTGTGTTCCGGCAATGTAACCTCCGGAGGAAGCCAGACCGCCGCCGGGGTTCTTGATGAGGCTGCCCACGATCATGTCGGCACCTACATCGGAAGGTTCGATAGTCTCTACAAACTCGCCGTAGCAGTTATCCACCATCACCAGAACATCCGGTTTGATCCCCTTGCAGAAGGCGATCAGCTCGCCAATCTGGCTGACAGAGAAGGTGGGACGGGTGGCATATCCCTTGGAGCGCTGAATGGTGATCAGCTTGGTCTTTTCATTGATGGCGGCACGGATGCCTTCGTAGTCGAACTTACCGCCCTCCAGCAGATCTACCTGCCGATAGCTGACACCGTATTCTGCCAGGGAGCAGGGGCTGGGCCGAATACCGATGACTTCCTGCAGGGTGTCATAGGGCAGACCAACAGGGGAAAGCAGTTCATCGCCGGGCAGCAGGTTGGCGCTGAGGGCAACGGTCAGCGCGTGGGTGCCGCAGGTGATGTGGGGACGCACCAAAGCGGCCTCCGTGTGGAACACATCGGCATAGACCTGCTCCAGCTTGTCACGGCCTTCATCGTTGTAGCCGTAGCCGGTGGAAGCGGCAAAACAGGTGGCGCTGACCCGGTTTTTGCGGAAAGCGGTGAGAACTTTGGCCTGGTTGAATTCGGCTACCTTGTCGATCTCTTCAAAACGCTCTTTCAAGCGCGCGACGGTAGCATCGCCGTAGGCATACACAGCGGGGCTGATGCCCATGTTTTCATACATAGTGGTGATTTCGTTCATGTTTTATCCTCTTTTTCTACGGATTGGAAGATTCGGCTTGCCAAATCATTCAGGGTTTCCGGCTTGGTTACGATGAGTCCTGTTTCGTGCTTTCCAAGGATCAGCAATGTGTCCCCGGGTTCAATGCCGAAAAAATCCCGTGCTTCCTTTGGAATCACGATCTGTCCCCGGTCACCGACCTTAGCTGTGCCGAAGACTTTCTGGGCATTTTGCTTTCCAAGGATGTGTTTGCCGCCAGCCATGGATCACCCCTCCTTTCACACTTTTCATACTTTTCACACCTGCAAAGTATAATATATCCCGCTCCGGCTGTCAAGCACAAAGCGGGAAAATAGTCCATAAACTTGTGATAAATGATCGTTTAGCGCAGCGTCCAAAGCCTTCCCCCGAGGGGGAAGGTGGCTGCCCGAAGGGCAGACGGATGAGGGGAATGACAGGTTTTTGACCCCTCATCAGTCAAAAATCATAGATTTTTGACAGCTTCCCCCCAAGGGGAAGCCTTTTGGGTGCGGTGGTGGCTTGCTAAGCTAAACGATCATTTACCAATGCAGTAACGAACCGAGCGGGTTAGGGAAGTAACGACTAGCACTGCACCGTGCACGAATTGTCAGCGGGCACTGCCCGCATAAACGCTCATTTACAATTGTATCAGTCCCGTCTGCGCCGTCCGCCGAAGATCAGAATCAACCGCAGAAGCTGCGCCAGAGAAACGGCGGTTGCGGCCACATAGGTCATGGCAGCGGCTTTGAGAGTCTTTCGGGCGCCGCTTTGCTCTTCCTGCGTCAGCAGTTCTCCGCTTTCGATGGCTGCCATAGCCCTGCGGCTGGCATTGAATTCTACAGGCAGGGTCACCAGCTGAAATACCAGAGAAAGACCGAAGCAGGCGATGCCCAGATATACAAAACCGAAGGAAAGGTTTTCAAAAGCAGCCAGCAGCAGGCCGATGAGGATCAGGGGCATTGCCAGCTTGGAACCAATGTTGGTGATGGGAATAATGGCCGCGCGCAGCTTGATGGGGCCGTAGTTCTGGGCATACTGCACCGCGTGTCCTGCTTCATGGCAGGCAACACCGATGGCTGCTGTGGATGTGTTGCCGTAAACACTGTCGGATAACCGGATCACATTGGCCTTGGGGTCGTAATGATCCGTCAGATTGCCGCTGACACGCTCAATGCGAACATTGGTTACTCCGTTGCTGCGCAGTACCCGCTCGGCAGCCTGAGCACCGGTGATTCCCCGGCGGGAATGCTGCTGCGAATACTTTTGAAAGGTGCTGTTGACGCTGCTGCTTGCCCAAAGCGAGAGCAAAACGCAGGGCAGTACCAGCACCACATAAGTCCAATCGAAATACATATTATGCCTCCTTGACTCCATATAGGATTTCCGCTTATCATTAATTATATCCAATGATTCAATCTCTGGCAAGTCCCAAGGGAAGAACTTTACAATTCATTCAAATCCTGTTATAATAATATAAATAATCGTTTAGCGCACCATCTACCAGTTCTGCGTGTCATCCTGAGCGAGCATAGCGAGTCGAAGGATCTTCGCACCGTAATCCTGCTAAGCACTACGAAAGTGCGTAGATTCTTCGACTCCGGACTTCGTCCTCCGCTCAGAATGACAAACATGGAGGTACTTGCGGATATAAATGATCGTTTGGCGGTACAGCGATGCTGCACAGTTGAAAGTTGAGAGTTGAAAGTTATTGTGTCGGCTTCGCCGACTATTTAAATCATTTGCGTTAGCAAATACAACGACCTTCGTTTTTTGATAAGAGAAAAGGGGAATGTAAAATGGAAAAGATACCTGTTAAAAAACTGCGCCAGGGTGCGATTCTGCCTACCTACGGCACAGCATACTCCGCAGGCGCGGATCTTTATGCATGCCTGGAAGAATCTGTGACTATCGAACCGGGTAAAACGGTGATGATTCCAACAGGACTTTCCATGGAGCTTCCTGTAGGCTTTGTAGGCCTCATCTATGCCCGCAGCAGCATGGGCGTCAAACGGGGTCTGGCCCCCGCAAACAAGGTTGGTGTCATTGACTCTGACTACCGTGGTGAATTTATGGTTGCCCTTCATAATCACGGCGAATTGTCACAAACTGTGGAAAACGGCGAACGGATCGCCCAATTGGTGATCGCTCCCGTTTTTACCCCCGGTTTTACGGAAGTGGAGACCCTTTCCGATACCCAAAGGGGTGCTGGCGGCTTCGGCTCCACAGGAAAGTAAAGATTTTAAAGAAATTAAAAAAATGTACTGTACAAATTATGCAATAATTTGTATAATTATAGAGCAATTTTACTATGGGAGGGTCCATATGGAAATCGTATCTGCCATCGTACAGATGCTTGGCGGTCTGGCCATGTTCCTGTACGGTATTGAAGTCATGGGTGACGGCTTGAAAAACAGCTCCGGCGCCGCACTGAAGCGTGTTCTGGAGAAGGTTTCAGGCAATTTGATCACCGGTGTTCTGACCGGTACTTTGGTCACTGCTGTGATCCAAAGCTCCACCGCGACCATCGTTCTGGCGGTTGCTTTGATCGGCGCTGGTGTGCTGACGCTGAAGCAGGCCGTGTCCATCGTGATGGGTGCCAATATCGGTACCACTGTCACCGCATGGATCACCAACCTTGCCTTTATGGAAGGCGGCGGCAATTTCTTCCTGTGGCTGTTTGACACCGATACCCTTGCGCCCATCGCACTGTTTATTGGTATCGTAATGATCATGTTCGTTAAGACGAAGAAAGCCAAGGTCGTGGGCGACATTTCCATGGGCTTTGGTATTCTTTTCATCGGTTTGATGAATATGACCGGTGCAGTAAAGGGCTTTGCCAATTCTCCGGCCTTCATGGAGCTTCTGGCCGGCTTCTCCGATAAGCCTGTTCTGGGCATCATTGCCGGCTGCGTACTGACGGTTATCGTCCAGAGTTCTTCCGCTACCGTTGCCATGCTCCAGTCCCTGTCCGCTACCGGTGCCATGGACTTCTCCGGTGTGTATCCCATCATCATGGGTATCAACATCGGTACCACGCTGGTTACTGCTTTCTATTGCTTCGTGGGCGAATCCCATAAGGACTCCCGCCGTACCGGCCTTGTCCATGTGGTATTCAATTCCATCGGCACTGTGATCTTTATGATCGTTTTGAGCATTATGCAGCGTTTCCAGGTATTTGGTACGTCTTTCTGGACTATGGAAGCAACCTCCACTGTTATCGCAATTTTCCAGACCGCCTTTAACGTGGCAACCTGTGTCCTGCTGCTGCCCTTCACCAACCAGCTTGTCAAGATGTCCCTGTTTGTTGTTAAGGACGATCCGATGAAAGCACCTGCCCATCCGGAGCTGCTTACCCTCAACGAAAACCTGTATATTTCTCCTGCCGTTGCTTTGAACGAAGCAACCAAGGCCGTTGTTGCCATGGGTAACATCGCCAAGGTCAATTTCGGCCGTGGCTGCCAGCAGCTGCTGAGTTACGATGCGGAAAGTAATACTGTCATCGACGAGGATGAAGAGTGCCTGGACCGGTTTGCCGATGCCTCCGACCACTTCCTTATCGGCCTTTCCAAGGTCATTGAAAGCGAAAAGGAAGACCGTCAGCTGGACATGCTGATGCAATCCGTTCCCAGCTTCGAGCGTATCGGTGACTATGCCACCAACTTCTGTGAACTGGGTGCCAAGCTGCACGAGAATAAGACAGCCTTCTCTGAAGGCGCGCAGAAAGAACTGAGCATTCTGTTTGATGCCGTGAATGAGATCCTTTCCATTACCATCGATGCCTTTACCCGGGATGACGCACAGGCTGCCAAGGCTGTAGAGCCTCTGGAAGAGGTCATCGACGATATGATCATTATGCTCAAGGACCGCCACACCAAGCGTCTGAAGAAGGGCGAATGCACTGTCGATACCGGCCTGATCTTCATGGAATGTCTGACCTATCTGGAGCGTGCTTCCGACCATTGCTCTTCTATCGCGGTTATGATGTTGGCTCGCTATGATGACGAGATCCTGCTCAATCACCATGATTACCTGCGCAGTGTTCATAGCGGCAATGATCTTTTCTACCACGAGGAAGAGAACCGCCGCCGTGAGCAGTATATCGAGCCTCTGAAGGCCATCCGCTGATATGTTTTAAAACTCCCACCCTGTACCTGGGGTGGGAGCTTTTTCTGCCGCTTTGCTGCGTAATGGTACCACAATAAATGATCGTTTAGCGCACCATCGATGTGTCATCCTGAGCGTAAGCGAAGGATCTCCGGAGCAACGATAGACCGGAGATTCTTCGGCCTAAAGGCCTCAGAATGACAGACATGGAACGACACCGAGCGGGTGCCGGGAAGTAACGAAAAGTACCGCACTATGCACGCATTGGCTGCGGGCACTGCCCGCATAAACGCTCGTTTACCTCATAGC
>JAZRKL010000129.1:0-2976 GCA_045646265.1 Faecousia sp. | reverse complement strand
GACCACGAAGGCGACTGCAAGGGTCCCTGCCATCTGAACTGTCCCGCCAAGACTGATATCCAGGCTTACGTCAAGGCCATCGCAAACGGCGACGACAAGAAGGCTGTTGAAATCATCAAGGATAAGATTTCTCTGCCCGCTTCCATCGGCCGTGTCTGTCCCCATCCCTGTGAGCAGGACTGCCGCCGTCAGTTTGTGGAGCAGCCCCTGTCCATCGCATACTTAAAGGCTTTCGCCGCTGACAACGATATGGCATCCAACGATCCCTTCAAACCCACCGTGGCTGCAGCCAACGGCAAGAAGGTGGGCATTGTGGGCGGCGGTCCTGCCGGTCTGAACGCTGCTTACCAGCTGGCCGTCAAGGGCTACGCTGTCACCGTTTTCGACATGATGCCCGAAATGGGCGGCATGCTCCGCTACGGTATCCCCGAATACCGTCTGCCCAAGGCTGTTCTGGCTGCTGAAGTTGCTGCCATCGCCGCTCTGGGTGTTGAGATGAAGAACAACGTCAAGGTCGGCACCGATGTAACTCTGGATGACCTGCGTAACAACTATGACGCGGTTCTGGTTGCCGTTGGCGCATGGAAGTCCACCGGCGTTGGCTGTGAAGGCGATAAGCTGGAAGGCGTTCTGGGCGGCATCGACATGCTGCGTGAAGTCAATCTGGGCGGCCGTCCCGACCTGGGCAAGAATGTTGCTGTCGTTGGCGGCGGTAACGTTGCTATGGATGCCTGCCGTACCGCAGTTCGTCTGGGCGCTGAAAATGTCTATGTTATCTATCGTCGTACCCGTGCTGAGGCTCCCGCTGAGGATCTGGAGATCGAAGAGGCTCTGGAAGAGGGTGTCGAGTTCAAGTGGCTGACCAACCCCGCCGAGATCATCGGTGAGAACGGCAAGGTCGTGAAGATCAAGCTGCAGGTCATGGAACTGGGCGAGCCTGATGCTTCCGGCCGCCGCTCCCCCGTCCCCGTTGAAGGCAAGTTTGAGATTCTGGATGTTGACACCGTTATCTCCGCCATCGGCCAGCGCTGCAACCTGGCAGGTTTTGAGGCTCTGACCCAGACCCGCAAAGGCACCATCGAAGCCAGCGAGAACAACGGCGCTACCAATATCGAAGGTGTCTTCGCAGTGGGCGATGCCACCAACCGTGGTCCTTCCATTGCTGTCCGTGCCATCGGTGAAGCCAACGATGCCGCTTTCGCCATCGACGCTTATCTGAACGGTAAGGATATGAAGGTTCGCGCTCCCTACTACTCCGAGCGCAAGGTCACCGCTGAAGAGTTTGCCGACCGTGAGAAGATCGCCCGTGCAGAAATGTCCTGCAAGGATCCCGCTTACCGTAAGGGCAACTTCGATGCCGTCATCAATGGCTTCACCGACGAGCAGGCCCGTGCGGAAGCACTGCGCTGCCTGGAATGCGGCTGCCATGACTTCCATGATTGCAAGCTGGTGCATCACACCAACCTGTACGAAGTCAACCCCGGCCGTTTCGCAGGTGCCAAGCGCCAGAGCGGCAGTGAGAAGAAGCTGGTAGTCATCGAGCGCAACGAAGGCAAGTGCATCCTGTGTAACCTGTGTGTGCGTACCTGTGAAGAGGTTGCCGGCGAAGGTCTGCTGGGTCTGGTTGGCCGTGGCTTTACCACCGTCATCAAGCCCGAATTCCGGGATCCCGCCAAGATTGCCAAGTGCGCAACCTGCCTGAAGTGTGCAGAAGCTTGCCCCACCGGCGCTCTGAAGATCCTGAAGTAATTTCCTATACCAATGCCCCGTGTGTTTCCGCACGGGGCATTTTCTGTTAATTCGCAGTTATCCCTAAATGATCGTTTAGCGCAGCAACCATCAAACTTCCGTGTCATCCTGAGCGAAGCCGCAAAGCGGCGAAGTCGAAGGATCCGTTCTCTTTTGGGTGCGGATTCTTCGACTCCGCTTCGCTCCGCTCAGAATGACATGCGTTGTTCGTTACTGCGAACCTAAACGATCATTTATAGTATCATAACACATGCCCTATTCGCATAGATTGTCCTCAGGAGGGGATCGATCATGCGAAAACGGGATATTTGGCTGCTGGTGGCCGCGTTTATGGCGGTTACCGCCCTTATTTTATCACAATTTACCCATAAAACCATTGAAACCGGTGCCTGGGGACTCAGCTTCCGGCAGGAACATGCCCCGCCTGTTGGCCCGGCCAGCGCTGAAGAACTGGGCCGGTTCAATGCCGCGTACATAGGGGACACCCAGAAAAAGATCATCTATCTGACCTTCGACGCCGGTTATGAAAACGGCTGCACCGCAAAAATTCTGGATGTTTTAAAGAAGCACAATGTACCCGCCGCCTTTTTTCTTGTGGGCAACTATATTGAAAAGAACGCGGACCTTGTTCGACGGATGGTGGAGGAAGGTCATATTGTGGGCAATCACACCATGCATCATCCGGATATGAGTAAAATTTCCACAAAAGAGGCATTTTCCAAAGAATTGACCGACCTTGAAACGCTGTTCAAAGAAACTACCGGAAAAGACCTCCCCAAATACTACCGTCCTCCACAGGGGATCTACAGCAAGGATAATCTGTTCATGGCAAAGGAGCTGGGATACCAGACGGTATTCTGGAGCCTTGCCTATATGGATTGGAACAATGACGCACAGCCGACAGCCGAAGAAGCTTACGCAAAGCTTCTTCCCCGGATCCATGATGGCGCTGTTGTTCTTCTGCATTCCACTTCCCAAACCAATGCCGCTATTTTAGATGAATTGCTGACCAAGTGGGAGAACATGGGATATATCTTCGCCAGCATCGATCAGTTATTTTCCAAATAACCCTAAGCGCTTTTCCCTATAAATGATCGTTTATCTTACGAATTCCATACGCCTAAGGCCCCCTTGTGTAAAGGGGGCTGTCAAAAATCTCTGATTTTTGACTGGGGGATTGTCGTGTTTTTGACAACCCCTCCGGTCAAAATCGAAGATTTTGACCAC
>JAZRKL010000128.1:0-16489 GCA_045646265.1 Faecousia sp. | reverse complement strand
GACCGCTTGGCCTCCGACTCGGAGCAGTGCATGGAAGCCATGCCGTTCAGGGGCAGGTAGTAGTTCATCATGGAGAACATACCCTTCTTCATCTCGCCGCCGTACCAGGTGTTCAGGAAGTCGGATCGTAGCCATGTCGTTCTGTGAGCCAAGGAGTTGGTGAGTTTAATTGTCTTCCTAAGACCGCTTGGCCTCCGACTCGGAGCAGTGCATGGAAGCCATGCCGTTCAGGGGCAGGTAGTAGTTCATCATGGAGAACATACCCTTCTTCATCTCGCCGCCGTACCAGGTGTTCAGGATGACCTGCTCGCGGGAAGTGATGTTGAAGGCAACACAGGTGCTGGAGTTCAGGCCCAGCTCCTTGAAGTTCTCAACGGAAGCCTTGGAAGCGTTGTAAACAACGAAGTCGGGCTCGAAGTTAGCCAGCTCCTCAGCGGTGGGCTGAATGAACATGTTGGTAACGAAGTGAGCCTGCCATGCCACCTCAACGATGAAACGGACAGCCATACGGGTGTCAGCGTTAGCACCGCAGAAAGCGTCCACAACGTACAGCTTCTTGTTGCCGCACAGCTGCTTCACAGCCAGATCCTTAACAACGGACCAGGTGTTCTCGCTCATGGGGTGGTTGTCGTTCTTGAACTCGTCGGAGGTCCACCAAACGGTGTTCTTGGAGTTCTCGTCCATGACGATGTACTTGTCTTTGGGGGAACGGCCGGTGTAAACGCCGGTCATGACGTTAACAGTGCCCAGCTCAGTCAGCTGGCCCTTCTCGTAGCCTTCCAGGGCGGGGTCCATCTCGGCCTCAAACAGAGCCTCGTAGGAGGGGTTGTGGATGATCTCGGTGGTGCAGGTGATACCGTACTTGCTCAGATCGATCTGTGCCATAATTGATAACCTCTTTCATAAATTTCAGTGATACGGGGATAGTTTCCCAGTACCCTATATTTTGCAATTCTATATTACACTATCGATAAAAGAAAATCAATAACTATTTCTGTGCAAAATTCATAGCATAGCCCTGATAATTTTGGTTAGAGTGTGAAAAAGTGAACTATTTTTCTAAAGGAAGCAAAAAGGCCACTGCGAATGCAGCGGCCTTTGAGGTATCCATATCAATGGGCATCGATTATCTGACGAATGGCGGCCCAATTGTCATCGCTGGGATTTTCGGCGTAGGCATTCAGCGCCTCCGCTAATCCCTGGGGTGCCTTTTCCACATACCGGCATACCACCGGTTCCTTACCCATCGCCAGCTCGGCCCGCAGGACCATTTCCGGCATATTGGAAACATAGGATGCGTGGCGGTAGGGGGATACACGGCCCAGATCATCCACCGGAACCGTTCCGTCGGCTCTGGGGGTGGTCAGGAACTCCAGAAAATCCACCGTGGCCTTGACATCCTCCTCGGAAGCTGCGGCATCCACGCACCAATAGCTCTTGGCTGCCACACACAAGGTTTGTTTGTCCTCGTTCTCTCCGCCTGTATACACAGGCAGAACGCCGATGTTCTCACTGCCGATGGTGTCCAGAATCTCCTGTTCCTGAGAGCAGGCCAGGAAAAACACAGCCTTTCCATCCAGAAAATCCTGCACTGCCTCCGGCTTTGTCCCTTCCTCGATGGTGAAGGGGTCGCCGGTGGTGTTGTTCAGAATCAGTTCCACCAGATTGCGGCTGTCGCCGGCAAGAGATGTGACCTGCAAAGCAAAATGATCGTCGGGATCCACCCGGGCAAAGGCTGAGAAGCCCAGCCGATCTTTGGCGTCGGTGATGCTGTAAACCACCTCGGTCAGATCGGTGAAGCTGGAAATATCGTCCCGGGTATTGGCGGTCTGGGCCAGCAAGGTGCTGTTGTACATCAGGCCGTAGACTTCCATATTGTCAGCCACGGCCAGGACATGACCTTCCTCATCCCGCAGCATCAAATCCTGAGAAATGAGCTGGGCGCAGGCGTTGGTCTGGGACAGATCTGCGCAGTTTTCCGGCAGTTTCGACCCGGCATTCACCCGGCGCAATGTGGGCAGATTGGTATTCGAGTTGACGATGATCACATCCACATCGCTGATGCGGCTGTATTCCTCCGCCAGATCATTCCAAATCTGCTGGAGATGGGGATCGGTATTCAGAATGCGAACTTGAGCCGTGGCCGGATCCTCCGGCTCGGGACCGTCCCCTTGAGGGGCGGTAGTGTTGAGGGTTGTATTGAGGGTGGTGTTGTCGGCGGACTCGCCCGGTTCGGTGCAGGCCGTCAGGGACAAAAGCAAGCTGATCAGCAAAACCCCAATCAAAAATCGTTTCATATCAGGTCCTCATTTCGAAGTTTACATAACATAAATGAGCCATATTTATAATAATTATAGTCGAATGAGGACGAAAATGCAACGTTTCCCACAGCATTTGCACAGCTTGCACAATTCGGCTGCTGTGATTTTGGACATATAGCACAAAAGGAAAACGCCCTGACTGGCAGGGCGTTTCCTTTTGAAAGAAGAGAGGTAAAATAGAGGATTTACGGAGGTGAAAGGCCGCGGCTCACGGCTTCCGCCGCCTTTCTGATAAGAGCATATCATCAAAATTTGAACATGAAATAACGGAATTGAAAACAAAATGCGACAAAATTGTGAATTTTTTTTACAGCCTTACCTCCACCGGATTTCCAATGTTCATGCCATCGATTTCCACCCGGCAATCCACCGCCAGAACCTGCACCCCTGCGGCGGCAGCTTCACGCAATGCCGCCCCGAAATCCGGATCCGTGGCGTCATTGGGGTGCAGAAATTGTACATCGGACATTTGGATCACAAACAGCACATAAGCGCCGTAGCCCTCCCGGGCCGCCTGGGCTAATTCCCGCAGATGCCGCGCACCCCGTTCCGTCGGTGCGTCGGGGAAAGCGCAAACGCCGTCATTTTCTAGGGTTACGCCCTTGACCTCCAGCAGGCAGGGATGTCCATCCAGGGTAAAAGAAAAATCAAATCGGGAGCCGCCGTGGACCGTTTCCGGCCGTAAGTTTTCCACAGCCCCCAGCCCTCCGGCCAGAAGCCACTCTTTGGCGGCGGCGTTGGGCGCTTGGGAGTCCATATTGATGAGGCGGTGACCTTTTTGTACGGTGATCAGGTCGAATTTAGTTTTGCGAGCTGGATTTTCGGCCACTTCGCACCAAACCTGAGCGCCGGGGGGCAGCAGCTCCCGGCAGCGACCGGTGTTTTTTACATGGCACACTTCCTGTTTTCCGTCGATTTCGATATGGGCAATGAAACGGTTGGGGCGAGCAAGAAACTTCCCTGATACCATTTTGGCGTACTTCATACTCTCACATCCTTTCTGATATTGTAGCAGATTTTCATTTCCATGCCAATCAAAATATTGCGGTAAATTGTTGTTTAGCGTCCTGCGCCAGTCCGCTAAACAACAATTTATCTTCCTAATCCTTTCTGCAGAAATACGTAAAGCGACAAAGAAACCCCTTGACAATCCAAAATAATATGCTATAATCTATACGTTCCATCTGGAGGCATAGCTCAGCTGGTTAGAGCGCATGCTTCACACGCATGAGGTCACAGGTTCGAGTCCTGTTGTCTCCACCAAAAAAGAAACCCATCCATCCGGATGGGTTTTTCTTTTTTGTGGAAATAAGACAACGGACTCGAACCCATCTAAATGCAACCCCCCGGTGGGGTGTTGCTCGCCGCCATCCAGCTGGCGGCGACACTTTTATTAAGTCGAGTCCTGTTGTCTCCTTTATGGTATCCTGAGGTTTTCGATTACCTCGGCCAAAAGCCTTTGAGTCCGCGACCATGTTCGCTCCATGATAATCACTCTATTGAATTGCTCGCATTCTTCACATTGATCCTTTCTCCATGAGAGTACATATCTCCATTTTGAATCGTTTGTTTCGTTGAGCTTGTTCCAACAATCCAAACAGAATTCCGCCACAGTAATCACCTCTGTAACTAGCTTATCAAATATGCATTGCAATTGTAATGCATATTTTTAGGGGGATATGCCGTAAGCTTATAGCAAGACAAATGCAATGCTTACGGAGGGACATTATATGAGTAAATTCAAAATACCGGAGAACCCACCTACTGTCAATAAAACGATTAGATTTCCAAATGATGTTGTTGAAGGCGTTGAGAACGCAATTAAGGGGAAGGATTGCACGTTTTCCGCTTTTGTAATTGCTGCTGTCCGCGCGGCATTGGAGGATCTGAACGCATAATTTATCCGGCCTAAAGAAAACATCCATTTGATAACAGATAAAAAAGGAGGATCATTATGAAAAAAAGCATTATTCATCCGTCTTATGGTGAAATTGTCTATGAAGAAGGTATCTGGAGTGGCAAGAAATCCATTTTCATCAATGGTACGCCTTTACAGAAGGTAAAGAAAAATGAGTACCTGCTGGGCGTTGGTGAAAATGCGGTTCCGGTCACCCTGGGCGGTAGTGTGATGACGGGCGTGGCGCTGTCCATCCGGGATGAAGATATTTGGATCGTCCCTAAACCTACGTGGCTTGATTGGATCCTTAGTGCAATTCCTTTTATTCTGATACTCGTTTGGGGCAATAATGTTCAACTATGCAGTATCATTCCCGTGATGGGTGGTGCTATTGGTGGAGCTTTAGGCGGTCTTGCGATGGTTATCACCATATTTATGATCCGTGAAAAGAATATCGCCATTAAGCTACTGACTTCCATTCTTGCCACGCTGGTCACATTCGCTATCGGTGCCGCTTTAGCGCTGGCCCTGGTGCTGACATTTTTCGCATAAGTCAAAAGGCTGTTAGATGGCTTTGGCACAATGCAGAATTGCCCACTAAACAACATACCTTACCCCCAAAACACCCCAGGGAGTTATACTCCCTGGGGTGTTACTTTGCAATTTTACGCCGCATTCGCCAATTGGACAAATTCAGCATAGGCGGTGGCGGGATAGGGAGTGGGGTTACAGTTGGTCTTGGAGCTGTATTCTCCGCCGCCGGTGACGTTGCCGAACATCTGACCCCAGCCGCCGTAATAGTTCAGATATTCCCGGAAATCGTTGTAATGATTGTGGGTATAGAACACATAAAGTTCGTTATTTTCAAAAACGCCGTTGCCATTCAAATCCTGACGGACGTAGACGATCCGCGCCGCGCCACGGGTGACCTTGCCGCTTTGAATATAGGGCTTGGGAGCGTAGCCAGGCGTTTCGGTGCCGGTGGTACCGATGTCCATTTCATAATACTGAAGCTTACCGCCGCACCCGGAAATGTCCGGCAGCTCCGGCTCGTAGGGATATTTATTGGTGTTGCCCAGGAACCGGGAATGGTTAAACCGCAAATATTCCCCCCAGATACTCTGGTCGGGCTTGCCGCTTTTCTTGGAGGTGTAGTTGGCAGGCAGGCTGCCGTTGGCACCGCCGAAGGCATACATATAGGCAGCCACCTCCTCCAGGGTGATGTAACCGCCGCCCCGGTGGATCCGCAGAACCTCATTGCCACGGCTGTCCGCCACCACATAGGTGTTGCCATCGTCCAGATAAACGCTGGCGGTGTTGCGGACAAATTTTTCGCCATCGGTGGGGCGGTTGGATGCTTCCGTGGCATACTGACCCGGTACGTTCAGAAGGCCGGACAGAAATCCGTGCTTGGAGCGGTTCAGGGCATCCTGATTGCAACAGGCAGGGGTGTAGTGGGCGTAAAAATCCTCTTTGCTCATGCCTTGGTAGGGATCTTCCTCCGGGCAGGTGTGGGGGGTATAGGAAATGGTGGGAAAAGCAGGCGTTTCTGTGGGGGTTTCAGGGGCACCGGCACAGGCCGTCAGCCCCACCAAAAGGATCAATACCAGCATAAAAGCGGTAAGACGTTTGAAAAGGTTCATAATTTACCCCTTTCTGGGATGTTAGGACCATTTTATCCCCAAAACCCAACGCTGTCAATCGATTGTGAAAAAGTTGTAATCTATATAGGGATTAAGGCGATAAATTGTTGTTTACGCAATTATCGGCGCAGCCGCGTACCTTCCCCCGGGGGAAGGTATCGTGCCTTCGGCACTTAATCATCTAAACAACAATTAATCGTATCAACCTTACGAAAAGCAATGAAATGTGCGAAAGGGGAGCGGAATGGGAAAATATTTATTTACAATCTATATTCTTTATGTTACTATGTATTTGGTGAAGATTGGGACTTTTGAGAATTTACCCAACTTCTGATACCCGTTAAAAATCCATTTTACGGAGGTTACATACAAATATGGCAAGAAAAGTTCAGTTTGTGGAGACCGTTCTGCGTGACGCGAACCAGTCTCTGATCGCGACCCGCCTGCCTTTTGAGAAGTTCGAGCCCATGCTCGAAACCATCGACAAGGCCGGTTACTATGCCGCCGAATGCTGGGGCGGTGCTACCTTCGACGTTTGCCTGCGCTACCTGAACGAAGATCCCTGGGAGCGTCTGCGCAAGATCCGCGCCAAGATGCCCAACACCAAGCTGCAGATGCTGCTGCGTGGCCAGAACGTTCTGGGTTACTCCCACTATCCCGATGACTTCGTCAAGCTGTTCGTCAAGAAGGCTGTCGAGAACGGCATCGACATCATCCGTATCTTCGACGCACTGAACGACGTCAACAACCTGAAGGTCGCTATGGAAGCCACCGTCAATGCCGGTGCTATCGCTTCCGGTACCATTTCTTACACCACTTCCCCTGTCCACACCCACGCCAAGTACGTGGAGATGGTCAAGGAGCTGAAGGAAATGGGCGCTTCCACCATCTGCATCAAGGATATGGCCGGTATCATGGGTCCCCAGGAAGCTTACGATCTGGTTTCCGCCATCAAGGACGCCGTTCCCGGTATGCCTATCGACCTGCATACCCACTCCACCACCGGTCTGGCCTTCATGACCTACCTGAAGGCTGTTGAGGCTGGCGTGGATATCATCGACACTGCTATTTCCCCCATGTCCGGCGGTACTTCCCAGCCTGCTACCGAAACTCTGGCTTACGCTCTGCGCCAGCTGGGTTACGAGGTTGATCTGGACGATGCATGCACCAAGAAGATGGCCGACTACTTCAAGGGCGTTCGTGACGCTTTTGTCGCTGACGGCACTCTGATGCCCAAGTCCATGGCTACCGATACCCAGTGCCTGACCTACCAGATTCCCGGCGGTATGCTTAGTAACCTGCTGAGCCAGCTGAAGCAGATGAACGCTCTGGATAAGTTCGACGAGGCTCTGCTGGAGACTCCCAAGGTTCGCGCTGATCTGGGTTATCCTCCTCTGGTTACCCCCACCAGCCAGATGGTCGGCGTACAGGCCGTTACCAACGTGCTGCAGGGCGAGCGCTACAAGAAGGTTTCCAAGGAAGTCAAGGCTTACTGCCGCGGTGAATACGGCCGTACCCCCGCTCCCATCAACCCCGAGATCCAGAAGCTGATCCTGGGTGACGAGCAGCCCATCGAAGGCCGTTATGCCGACTCCCTGGCTCCCATCGTTGAGCCTACCCGCGAGAAGCTGGGTGACCTGGCCAAGTCCGACGAAGATGTTCTGAGCTACATCGCATTCCCCAACCTGGCTGAAAAGTTCCTCGAGGACCGCAAGGCTAAGGAAGAGAACGTCGTCACCTACTCTATCGTTGAGGCTTAAGGAGGTAACGATATGTTAGCTTCCACTGCTAATTTTGTAAATTTGGGCATTGGCCAGGCCGGTGTTCTGGCTCTGCTGGGTTACGCTGTGGTTTTCTTCGGTCTGATCCTGCTGATGATCGTCGTTATGATCCTCGGTAAAGCTTTTTCTGCTAAGGATGCAAAGGCCGCCAAGAATGTCCAGGCTGCGGCTCCCGTTGCCGCATCTGCCCCTGCCGCACCCGCTGCTGTTGCCCCCGGTGTTGCCGGTCAACTGAAGCTCCACGATGTAGAGCCTAAGACCGCTGCCATGATCATGGCCATCGTTGCCGACAAGCTGGGCAAACCCCTGAACGAACTGCGCTTCATTTCCATCAAGGAGGTCAAATAACATGAAATATAAAGTAACTCTGAACGGCCGTACCTACGAAGTTGAGGTCGAGGCCGGCAAGGCTATGCTCCTGGATGAGTATGAAGCCATTGTCCCCACCGCTCCTGCTGCTCCTGTTGTCGCTGCTCCCGTAGCTGCCGCACCTGCTGCCGCTCCCGCTGCTGCGCCTGCCGTCACCGCTGCCGGTGAGGCTGTTACCGCTCCCATGCCCGGCACCATTCTGAAGGTCAATGTGACCCAGGGTCAGGCTGTCAAGGAAGGCGATGTTCTGTGCGTCCTGGAAGCTATGAAGATGGAAAACGAGATCATGGCTCCCCGTGCAGGTACTGTTGCTCAGGTCGTTACCTCCAAGGGTTCTTCCGTCGACACCGGCGCTACTCTGGTCGTCCTCGCTTAAGGAGGATCTGCCATGAATATTGGTGAAATTCTGCTGAAGCTGTGGAATGACAGCGGCTTCGCCGCCATGTCCTCCGGCTTCATGGATGGCGGTTGGCAGAACCTGGTGATGCTTGCTATCTCCTGTGTGCTGCTGTACTTGGCCATCGTCAAAAAGTTCGAGCCTCTGCTGCTGGTTGGTATCGCCTTTGGCTGCCTGCTGAGCAACCTTCCCGCTGCCGGCCTGTATAATCAGGGTCTGTGGGATGCTTACATCAATGAAGCGCCCTACCATGTTCTCGATGAGCTGGGCAATGTGGTCAAGACCATTGAGCACATCCACTTTACCGATATCATCCACTACGGTGGACTGCTGGATATTTTCTACATTGGTGTTAAATCCAGCCTGTATCCCTGCCTGATCTTTATGGGCGTTGGCGCTATGACCGACTTTGGCCCCCTGCTGTCTAACCCCAAGAGCCTGCTGCTGGGCGCTGCCGCACAGTTGGGTGTTTTCGTTGCTTTCTTCGGTGCTGTCTGCCTGGGCTTTACCGGTCCCGAAGCAGCTTGCATCGGTATCATCGGTGGCGCTGATGGCTCTACCGCCATCTTCCTGACCACTAAGCTTGCTCCCCATCTGCTGGGCGGTATTGCCGTGGCAGCCTACTCCTACATGGCGCTGATCCCCCTGATCCAGCCTCCCTTTATGCGCCTGCTGACCACCCCCGAGCAGCGTAAGATCAAGATGGTCCAGACCCGGAATGTTTCCAAGACCGAGAAGATCATCTTCCCCATCCTGGTCACCATCTTCGTTGCTCTGCTGCTGCCCGACACCGCTCCTCTGATCGGCTGTCTGATGCTGGGCAACCTGTTCAAGGAGACCGGCGTCACCGACCGTCTCAGCGACACCGTCCAGAATGCGCTGATGAACATCGTCACCATTCTGCTGTCCACCGCTGTGGGTGCTACCATGGTTGGCTCCAACTTCCTGACTGCCGAAACTCTAAAGATCGTTGTTCTGGGTGTCTGCGCATTCATCCTGTCCACCGTCGGTGGTCTACTGGGTGGTCTGGTCATGTGCAAGCTGACCAAGGGTAAGGTCAACCCCCTCATCGGCTCCGCCGGTGTTTCCGCAGTTCCTATGGCTGCCCGTGTTTCCAACCTGGAAGGCCAGAAGGCTAATCCCTCCAACTTCCTGCTCATGCATGCCATGGGCCCCAATGTTGCCGGTGTTATCGGCTCCGCCATTGCCGCAGGTTTCCTGCTGAGTGTCTTTGGCTAATTACAAGCAATCCCCTCGCTTCTATGCGAGGGGATTATTTATTGACTTTTGCTGTTTTTATGGTACACTAAAAATATAAAATACTGCCGCATTTGCGGAGAAAGGGAATTTATTATGAGTAAATTTGTTGTTCGCGAAGTTCCTTCCGGTGTTAAGTTCGATTTAAAGGCCACCAACGGCCAAGTCATTGCTACCTCCGAGGTTTATGAGAGCAAGGCCGCTTGCCTGAACGGTGTGGAAAGCGTAAAGAAGAACGCCGCTGTGGCTAAGGTCGAGGATCAGACCGTCGCCGGCTTTGAAACACTCACCAATCCCAAGTTTGAGATGTACATCGATAAGGCTGGCGAATTCCGCTTCCGCCTCACCGCCCGCAACGGCCAGATCATCGCCGTTTCCGAAGGCTACACCACCAAGGCTAACTGTGAAAACGGCATTGCCAGCGTGCAGAAAAACGCTCCGGAAGCAGAGATCGTAGAAGAGTAAAATACAAAGCAGGGAGTGATCACTCCCTGCTCAGACTGTCAAAAAACCGGGAAATCTGCGACTATACTGTAGGGGCGATTCATGAATCGCCCGCCCACAATTGCACCGCAATTGTGGGATTTCCGCAGGAAATAAGAGAATGATCGCCGCTGGCGATGTGATTTTGTTCGAAAAATCACCGGGCGCATCGTGATGCGCCCCTACGATATGGACCGACCGATATGCGTCAAATGATACTTCTTTGACACGCTCAGCAGGGAGTGATCACTCCCTGCTTTTTTATTGTACAAAGAAACACGGCAGGATACCTGCCGTGTTTCCTTAGTTATTGCGGAAGCGGGACAGGAAATCCTTTGTTTCCTGCTTCTGGGGATTGCCGAAGACCTCTTCGGGAGTACCTTCCTCACAGATCACGCCCTCGTTCATGTATACCACATGATTGCTCACATCCCGGGCAAAAGCCATCTCGTGGGTAACCACCAGCATGGTCATGCCTTCCTGAGCAAGACTCTGCATAACGGTCAATACTTCGCCGACCATTTCAGGGTCCAGCGCGGAGGTAGGCTCGTCAAAGAGCAGCACTTCCGGATCCATAGCCAGGGCACGGGCAATGGCCACGCGCTGCTTCTGTCCGCCGGAGATCTGCCGGGGCTTTGCGTTGATATAAGGTGCCATGCCGACCTTTTCCAGATAATACATGGCATGCTTCTTTGCCTCTTCCCGGCTGCGCTTCAGCACCTTCACCTGTCCGACGATACAGTTTTCCAGAACCGTCATGTTATTAAACAGATTAAAGGACTGGAACACCATACCAACACGGGCACGGTATGCCGGTGCGTTGTAGCCACGCGCAGCCACATTTTCGCCGTGATAGAGGATCTCACCGGAGGTGGGGATCTCCAACAGGTTAATGCAGCGAAGCAGCGTAGACTTTCCGGAACCGGAAGCGCCGATGATGGATGTAACATCGCCCTTGGCAACGGTAAAATCGATATCCATCAAAACCTTATGCTTTCCAAAGGATTTGGACAAATGGTTGATCTTCAAAATATTCTCTTCCATATTATCGCTCCCCTCTGGAACTGCCGTTCCGGTTTTTCAGTGCTTGCTTCTGCTTATCACGGTATTCCTTGCTGCGCTCGTCAAAGGGAGAACCCTTATCCGGGTGGCTGTAAGTACCGGCGGTCATGGTCAAAGAATCTACCTGCACCAGCTCATAGCTGCTGGCACCGTCCATCTTCTTTTCCCACAGACGCAGCAGGAAGGAAGCAATCAGCGTCATGGACAGATAGCCAACCATTTCAATGGCCGCGGAGGGGAAATACTGATAGGTGGTGCCGGCCACGCTCTTGTGGATGGCGAAGAACTCGGTAAAACCGATGATACTCATAACAGAGGTATCCTTGATGTTGATGATCAGATTATTGCCGATCTGGGGCAGGATATTCCGCAGTGCCTGGGGCAGGATTACGTTGGTCATGGTCTGCCAGTGGGTCATACCAATGGCCTTGGCGCCTTCGGTCTGGCCGGGGTCAATGGAAATGATACCGCCACGGACGGATTCTGCCATGTAAGCACCGGTATTGACGGAAACAACCACAAACGCGCACAGCCAAACATTGGAAAACCGCAGTGCATAGTTGGTAAAGTAGGGCAAACCGTAGTAGATCACAACTGCCTGCAGGATCATGGGCGTGCCACGGAATACTTCCACATAGATCTGATTAAAAATACGAATGGCACGCAGAACGATCCGCTTAATAATATTGTCGTTTTTGGTATAGGGAATGGTGTTAAGAACACCGCACAGCAGGCCGATCAGGCAGCCAACCGCCGTACAAAGCACCGCCAGAGAAACCGTGTTCCAGACACCGTTTAAATAAAGGCCGCTGTACTCATTCCACAACCGGACAATATCCTTGCCAAGTTTTACAAAAATGTTCATTGAAAACTCCTTTATACGAACCAATATGCGGAAGCGTTGCCGCTTCCGCATACTTGCGATTTTACTCTTCGATGGGCTGAACTGCGACAGCTTCTGCCATCAGTGCATTGAAATCATCTGCATTCATGGGAGACAGAACCTCATTCATAGCATCCAGCAGAGTCTTATTGCCTTCACGGACGGAGATACCAATGTTGACCTCTTCTGCGGAAACCTCGAAATCATCTTCGGAACCGGAGAAATCCAGAATAGCCAGGTTAGGATAAGTAATCACAGCACCCTGAGCGGTGGGCATATCGGTACATACGAAGTTGCAGGTACCGGAGCTGACAGCCATCAGCATTGCGCCGGCGTCGTCAGCAGCGGGCTGAATTTCAGCACCTGTGATCTGGGGCAGGCAAGTGTCGTACCAGATGGTACCGCGCTGGGAAGTGCAGGTGCCGGTCAGCTGGCTAATGCCGGTGGCGGCTGCCAGAGGAGAATCCTTCTGAACCAGGCAAACGATGGATGCGTAAATGTAGGGACCGGCAAAGTCAACGATCTCTTCACGTTCTGCGGTCATGGACTGGCCGGCGATGGCGCAATCGATCTCACCGGTCTGAACAGCGGGAACCAGGGAATCCCAATCCAGCTTCTTGACTTCCAGCTTCCAGCCGTTAGCTTCACAAATCTTCTTAGCCATCATAACATCGTAGCCGTTAGCATAAGCACCGGGAACGTTGGCAATGGGAACAGCACCGTTGGAATCATCGGTCTGGGTCCAGTTGTAAGGAGCGTAAGCACATTCCATACCAACGGTCAGAACACCGTCTTCCACGCCGCTCTTTGCGCCGCTGCCACAGGCGACCATAGAAACCATCATTGCGATAGCCATCAAAACACACAGGATCTTCTTCATTTTCTTTTACCTCACTTTTTTGATTTCCGGATTTTATTCCAACCGGTAGGAATAAAAATTGGACCGCTTTGCCAAGCGGTCCATGGAAATACGGAAAAACACTCCAATACAGGAGCTTTACCGAATAGCCATTGATAGCGCTTCACAAAGTTATTGTGACAGTCCGGCAGATCTTATCTGCCGACCCAGCAGTGAAAGACCGGGCAATCTTTCAAAACTTCGGCGGTACACCCTTTCTTCTCCGGCGGCTGCACGACCTTGCCAAAGAGTACTGATGAGGACCGCGCCTCTATCAAGCGATTCAATTTTCTAAAATACTACACTGCAATGTTCCACTTGTCAATCATTTTTTTTACTCTTTTGAGAATTTGTTGAAAATACAAAAAAACTTTTCTGTTACAGCAGAATATATGTCGTGTTTTTACAATAAATATCCCTTATTTTTTCCTTAGCACGATGCCGCAGCGGTTGGGGATGTAAATCCGGATGCCGTATTCTCCGTTCTCGCCCTTTTCCGCATGGTAAATATAAGTCTTGGAAACCCTGTCGTATCCGCCAAACTCGCCGTCATCGGTGGTCAGGATCACTTCATATTCGCCCTTTTCCTTCACGGGAACAAAGAAATTATCCTGAGACCAGCTGGGGTGGAAGTTCAGCAGAAGAATGGTCTTACCACGACGGTAGGCCATGATCTTGCGGGAATGGTCGAAGTTCAGAACTTCCATTTTTCCGGTCAGCAGCCTGGTTTTCCGGGCCATAGCGATCATAGCGCCCTCGAAATTATTGAGGAACCGGTACTTCAGATCCGGGTTATCTGCCAAACTCCACTGACGGCGGCAGTAGTGAGAACTCCAGCCGTTGCCCTCTCTGGGGAAGTCGATCCATTCGGGATGGCCAAATTCGTTACCCATAAAGGTTAGATAGCCTTCACCGCCCAGGCTCATAGTCACCAGACGCAGCAGTTTATGCAGGGCAATGCCCCGGTCAATGACCATGGAATTGCTGTTGCAGCCCATGTTGTAGTACATTTCGCTGTCACACAGCCGGAACATGATGGTTTTATCACCAACCAGCGCCTGGTCATGGGATTCGCAGTAGCCGATGACCTTTTCGTTTTTACGGCGGCTGGTCAGTTCCGCCCAGATATGGCCAATATCCCACCACTCATCGGCTGTTTCCTTAATCAGCTTGATCCACATATCCGGCTCACCCATGGCAAGGCGGTAGTCAAAGCCGATGCCGCCGTCTTCCACAGGCAGACACAGACCGGGAATGGCAGAGGTATCCTCCGCAATGGTGATGGCATTGGGATTTACCTGCCGCACCATCTCGTTGGCAAGCTGCAGGTAGGTAATGGCCTCGATATCGGTGTTCATGGAGAAGTAGGAAGGATAACCGGTGAAGCTGACACCCAGACCGTGGTCATGGTACAGCATGGAGGTAACGCCGTCAAAGCGGAAGCCGTCAAAGTGGTATTCCTCCTGCCAGAACTTTAGGTTGGACAGCAGGAAGTGGATCACTTCGCTCTTTTCATAATTAAAGCACTTGGTGCCCCAGGCACTGTGATCGCCCTTTGCACCGTCGTGGAAAAACTGGTATACAGTTCCGTCAAATTCACAGATACCCTCACGGGTGTTTTTGGAAGCATGAGAATGCACCACATCCAGAAGAACAGTAATCCCCAGCTTGTGGGCCTCATTGACCAGTGCCTTCAGTTCTTCCGGTGTACCGAAGCGGGAGGATGCCGCAAAGAGATTGGTCACCTGATAACCGAAGCTTGCGTAATAAGGATGCTCCATGATGGCCATGATCTGAATGGTGTTATAACCCAGCGCCTTGATTCTGGGCAGGATCTTGTCCTTGAATTCGGTGTAGGTACCGATCTTCGGCTCTTCCTGGGCCATACCGATATGGCACTCGTAGATATAGAGGGTCTTTTCCGGCTTAAAATTCTTATCGGTCCAGACAAAGGGAGCATCCGGCTCATGGATCACCGCGTCCCACTGGATGGTCTGCTTATCCTGCACCACATACTTGGCATACAGGGGAATCCGCTCCATCTCCACACCGCCCCGAACGGTAATGGCCCGGACACGCTGACCGTTTTGCAGAGAATTCACACCGGGGATGAACAGTTCAAATACACCGCCATCTTTTCTCTCCATAGGATAGGCGTACCGATCCCAATGACAGAAGTCACCGGTCAGATACATACGCTCCGCCCCCGGCGCCCACTCCCGGTAGATCCAACCGTCATTTGTCTTATGAAGACCAAAGAATAGGTGGCCGTTGGCAAATTCCGCCAGGGTTCTGCCGTCGCTTACCAGCTCTGCTTTTTTTCTGTAATAATTATTCATTCTCAGCTCGATATCGCTGCGGTAGTCCTGCAAATTCGGATCGTATTCATAAATCTTATAGTCCATAGGAATCTCCTTTCCTTATGTGCAGATTCTCACATAATAATTGTACCGCTTCCTGTTTCTTTCGTCAATCCCTTTCTGTTGGGCAAGTTTTTACATATGTTTTACTTGATTTTGGATGATTTGGAATATATAATACCCATATCCCAACTATAAGGAGGAGCCGTTATGGATATTAAGGGCCAACTGAAAGAAAAAGCAGAAGAGATCATTGAAAAGATCAAGGGTGACAAAGAGATTGCCGCGAAATTCCAGAAAGACCCCGTTGCTACAGTAGAAAAGCTGCTGGGTATTGATCTGCCCGACGAGCAGATCGAGTCTCTGGTGGATTTCATCAAGGCAAAGATTGATCTGGATAAGATCAGCAACGCTCTGGGCGGCTTGAAGGGTCTGTTCGGTAAATAAGCTAAACGGGTGTGCAACGCACACCCGTTTATTATGTCTTCTTAATAAACCTTTCCCCGCACTTGGGGCAGGTAATGGCAATTTTTCCTTTTCCCTTCGGTACGCGAACCGGCTGACGGCACCGGGGACATTCAAAATACCGGTGTTCCTTGTCTTTGATCCGGTCCAGCAGCATCAGATATTTCCGGTTTTCCTGGTAGCGCTTATACGTGTTGCGGGAAAAAGCACGGAAAATAGCCAAAAACATAAGCCCATAGGACAGCACTGTCATAATCATTTTTACCGTAGGAAACGGTATAAATATTTCTGCAATGCAAACAACCACACCGGCTACTAAAATCGTTGTATTCAATTTATCGGTTCCGTAGCGGCCCTCCATAAATCTTGCAAAGCCCGTCCGCAACCGTGCGAAAAATTGACGCAGCCAATTTCCAAATCCGTTCATTCCGTAATCACCTTGTCATAATGATATAGCTTATTATATTACAAAACAAACAGATTTCAACCATGCCGTCATATTTTTAACGGATTGTTCACATGGGCGGCAGAAACGCTGCTGTAAATGAGCGTTTAGCGCAGCATCAATGTGTCATCCTGAGCGTAAGCGAAGGATCTCCGGAGCAACGATAGAACGGAGATTCTTCGGCCTAAAGGCCTCAGAATGACAGACATGGAACGACACCGAGCGGGT